>NZ_JASATF010000014.1:0-186299 GCF_038440175.1 Cupriavidus sp. OTU4054 | reverse complement strand
GGTGCGATCGACGGTGCGATCGTGCCGCGATGAGATCGTTACGCTGCTTTCAGCGCCCTGGCGGCGCCCCTATAGGGTGAGAGCGTGATGTTCATCGCGTCGGTTGTGGTTCGCTTCTGCGGCGTTTCTTGCCGCGGCAGGCAGTCTGACAAGACTTACCGCAAAGCCTCCGCCTGTAAGGTTTCAGGGCGAAGTGCTTGACAGTCTTGGCCAGATTCACCATAATCTCAAGTTCTCTGCGGAGAGGTGCCCGAGTGGCTAAAGGGGGCAGACTGTAAATCTGTTGGCTTACGCCTACGCTGGTTCGAATCCAGCCCTCTCCACCAGAATGCAAGACAGCAACCCGGCTTAGCCGGTGTGAAGCAGGAAGTAGCCCGGGCGGGTGTAGCTCAATGGTAGAGCAGAAGCCTTCCAAGCTTACGACGAGGGTTCGATTCCCTTCACCCGCTCCAGCGTCGCGGTTGCCGTCAGCGAAGTAGTTCCAAGTTTCGCCCATGTGGCTCAGTGGTAGAGCACTCCCTTGGTAAGGGAGAGGTCGGCAGTTCGATCCTGCCCATGGGCACCAAATACCCGCACTGGCAGTTGCTACCGAGACAGGAGTCGCGAAATGGCAAAGGAAAAGTTCGAACGGACCAAGCCGCACGTGAACGTTGGCACGATTGGTCACGTTGACCATGGCAAGACGACGCTGACGGCGGCAATCGCCACGGTGCTGGCTTCGAAGTTCGGCGGCTCGGCAAAGAAGTACGACGAAATCGACGCGGCGCCGGAAGAGAAGGCACGTGGTATCACGATCAACACGGCGCACGTGGAGTACGAAACGGCGAACCGCCACTACGCCCACGTTGACTGCCCGGGCCACGCTGACTATGTGAAGAACATGATCACGGGTGCGGCGCAGATGGACGGCGCGATCCTGGTGTGCTCGGCCGCTGACGGCCCGATGCCGCAGACGCGCGAGCACATCCTGCTGGCGCGCCAGGTTGGTGTGCCGTACATCATCGTGTTCCTGAACAAGTGCGACATGGTGGACGACGCCGAGCTGCTCGAGCTGGTGGAAATGGAAGTGCGCGAGCTGCTGTCGAAGTACGACTTCCCGGGCGACGACACGCCGATCATCAAGGGTTCGGCCAAGCTGGCGCTGGAAGGCGACAAGGGCGAGCTGGGCGAAGTGGCGATCATGAACCTGGCCGACGCGCTGGACACGTACATCCCGACGCCGGAGCGCGCGGTTGACGGTACGTTCCTGATGCCGGTGGAAGACGTGTTCTCGATCTCGGGCCGCGGTACCGTGGTGACGGGTCGTATCGAGCGCGGCGTGGTGAAGGTCGGCGAAGAAATCGAAATCGTGGGTATCCGCCCGACGGTGAAGACGACCTGCACGGGCGTGGAAATGTTCCGCAAGCTGCTGGACCAGGGTCAGGCTGGCGACAACGTGGGTCTGCTGCTGCGCGGCACGAAGCGCGAAGACGTGGAGCGTGGTCAAGTTCTGTGCAAGCCGGGCTCGATCAAGCCGCACACGCACTTCACGGGTGAGGTCTACATTCTGTCGAAGGACGAAGGTGGCCGTCACACGCCGTTCTTCAACAACTACCGCCCGCAGTTCTACTTCCGTACGACCGACGTGACCGGCTCGATCGAGCTGCCGAAGGACAAGGAAATGGTCATGCCGGGTGACAACGTGTCGATCACGGTCAAGCTGATCGCCCCGATCGCCATGGAAGAAGGTCTGCGCTTCGCTATTCGCGAAGGTGGCCGTACCGTCGGCGCCGGCGTCGTGGCAAAGATCCTCGACTAAGCAGTATCACTGGCGAACGCGACACCAACCGGTCGCGTTCGTTTGCCAGAGGGGTTGGCCTGGTGCCGACCCCGCAGTTGTTTTAGGGGTATAGCTCAACTGGCAGAGCGTCGGTCTCCAAAACCGAAGGTTGGGGGTTCGATTCCCTCTGCCCCTGCCAATTCAATCAGCCGCGTCGCGAGGAGCAATCGCGACGCGGCTTAGTCTCGTTTGCGAAACATGGCCAATCCCAATGTCGAAACCGTAGGTGCCTCGAGCGGCAAGTGGCTGCTCGCGGTGGCGGTGCTGCTGGTGGTTGCCGGAGTCATCGGATTCTACGTGCTGGCGCAGCAGCCGGCCTACGTGCGTGGTGCTGCGCTGTTCGCCGGGCTCGCGCTCGGCGTCGTCGTCGCGCTGGTCTCCGCCCCCGGCAAGGACTTCGTTGGATTCGCCAAGGAATCGTATCGGGAAGTTCGCAAGGTCGTATGGCCGACGCGCAAGGAAGCAGGTCAGATGACGGGACTGGTGTTCGTCTTCGTCGTTGTCATGGCGCTGTTCCTGTGGTCGGCCGACAAGCTGATCGAATGGGTGATCTTCTCGCTCGTTCTTGGCTGGAAATAAGAGGTAGCACATGACGGATAACGCCCAGCAGGAAACCACCGCCGCGGAATCGCCTTCTTCGAAGAAGCGCTGGTATGTCGTGCATGCTTATTCCGGCATGGAAAAGAGCGTGCAGCGCGCGCTGCAGGAGCGCATCGATCGCGCCGAGATGCAGGACAAGTTTGGTCGCATCCTCGTGCCGTCGGAAGAAGTTGTCGAGATCAAAGGCGGTCACAAGTCGGTGACCGAGCGTCGTTTCTTCCCGGGCTACGTGCTCGTGGAAATGGAAATGACCGACGAGACGTGGCACCTCGTGAAGAACACGAGCAAGGTCACCGGTTTCGTGGGCGGGGCGCGTAATCGCCCGAGCCCGATTTCCCAGCGGGAAGTCGACAAGATCATGACCCAGATGCAGGAAGGGGTCGAGAAGCCGCGTCCCAAGACGCTGTTCGAAGTGGGCGAAATGGTGCGCGTCAAGGACGGCCCGTTCACCGACTTCAACGGCAACGTCGAGGAAGTGAACTACGAGAAGTCGCGTCTGCGCGTCTCGGTCACGATCTTCGGACGCGCGACGCCGGTCGAGCTCGAGTTCGGCCAGGTCGAGAAGGTGTAAAGGAGCTTTGCCCGGCGCGACCCGAAAGGGAAGCGACGGGATGATCCGGCCACGTGCCGGATCCAAAGAGGAGCGTGAGGTCACGCCAGGCGTGGCGACAGCGCGTTATGACTCAACTGGATCGTTCCGTGAACGGAAGATCCGTATGGAGTAAAGATGGCCAAGAAGATCGTTGGCTTTATCAAGCTGCAAATTCCGGCTGGTAAGGCGAATCCCTCCCCGCCCGTTGGTCCCGCACTGGGTCAGCGTGGTCTGAACATCATGGAGTTCTGCAAGGCGTTCAACGCCCAGACCCAGGGCATGGAACCTGGTCTGCCGGTGCCGGTGGTGATTACCGCCTTCGCCGACAAGAGCTTCACGTTCGTGATGAAGTCGCCCCCCGCGACCGTGCTGATCAAGAAGGCAGCCGGCGTGACCAAGGGCTCGCCGAAGCCGCACACCGACAAGGTGGGCAAGATCACCCGCGCCCAGGCTGAAGAAATCGCCAAGGCCAAGAACGCCGATCTGACCGCTGCCGATCTGGACGCAGCCGTTCGCACGATCGCCGGCTCGGCACGTTCGATGGGCATCACCGTGGAGGGTCTGTAAATGGCTAAGGTTTCGAAGCGCGTCGCCGCCAACAAGGCGAAGATCGAGCGCACCAAGTTCTACGCGATCGACGAGGCTCTGGGCCTGGTGAAGGGTGCTGCCACCGCCAAGTTCGACGAGTCGATCGACGTGGCCGTGCAACTGGGCATCGATGCGAAGAAGTCGGACCAGGTGGTTCGCGGTTCCGTGGTGCTGCCGGCCGGTACCGGCAAGTCGGTGCGCGTGGCTGTGTTCGCCCAGGGCGACAAGGCACAAGCCGCCAAGGACGCTGGCGCCGACGTGGTCGGCATGGAAGACCTGGCCGAGCAAGTCAAGGCCGGTAACCTGAACTTCGACGTCGTGATCGCTTCGCCGGACACGATGCGTATCGTCGGTACGCTGGGCCAGATCCTCGGCCCGCGTGGCCTGATGCCGAACCCGAAGGTCGGCACGGTGACGCCGGACGTGGCCCAGGCTGTGAAGAACGCCAAGGCCGGTCAGGTGCAATTCCGTGTGGACAAGGCCGGTATCATCCACGCCACCATCGGTCGTCGTTCGTTCGAAGACACCGCGCTGAAGAGCAACCTCGCCGCGCTGCTGGACGCGCTGGTGAAGGCCAAGCCGGCCACGAGCAAGGGCGTGTACCTGCGCAAGATCGCCGTGTCGTCCACGATGGGCGTTGGCGTGCGCGTTGACCAGGCTTCGCTGGCAGCCTGATCGCTGCTGGCAGTCGCTGACCGGAACCCGATAACGCCGGTTGGACAGAAATGAGAGATCCCGCTTCGCGCGGGATCGGCCCCGGGCCCGGAAGGGAAGGGGCAAGGCTTTGGGCAGTGGAGCTCGCTCCGCTGGTTATCAAAGACCGCTGGTGTCCGCGGGCGCAGGTTGGCCTCGTGGACTTAATCGGAAGGCTGGGCGTGAAACGCCCTGATCCGACCCGCCAGCGCAGATGGCGAACCCGAAGGAATTGAAGGATCCGGGCAACCGGGTGATTCGGTTCAATCGGACGCCGTTCGTTTGGACTGATGCGTGACGTTGGATCGTGGATTCGACACCGCATCGTTTTGGAGCTTAACCGTGCCACTCAATATTGAAGATAAGAAGGCCGTCGTTGCTGAGGTATCGGCGCAAGTCGCCGCCGCCCAGACCATCGTCGTCGCCGAATATCGCGGCATCACGGTTGGCGATCTGACCAAGCTGCGTGCTACCGCCCGCCAGCAAGGTGTGTACCTGCGCGTTCTGAAGAACACGCTGGCCCGCCGCGCTGTGGAAGGTACGCCGTTCGCTGGCCTCGCAGAGCAGATGACCGGTCCGCTGATCTACGGTATTTCCGCAGATGCAGTCGCTCCGGCCAAGGTTCTGAACGACTTTGCCAAGACCAACGACAAGCTGGTTCTGCGTGCAGGTTCGTTCGACGGCAAGGTCCTCGATGCTAACGCCGTCAAGGCGCTGGCTTCGATCCCGAGCCGCGACCAGCTGCTGGCTCAGCTGCTTGGCGTCATGCAGGCACCGGTGTCGGGCTTCGCCCGTCTGCTGGCTGCAGTGGCTGCCAAGAAGGCAGAAGGCGCACCTGCGGAGGCCGAAGCGGCTCCCGCGGACGCAGCCTGAGCTTCGCGTCGTCTCGCATAGACAGATCGCAATACCGATACCGAATCACATCTAGGAGTAATTCCAAATGGCAATCACCAAAGACGACATCCTCGAAGCCGTAGGCGCGATGTCCGTGATGGAACTGAACGACCTGGTCAAGGCGTTCGAAGAGAAGTTTGGCGTGTCCGCTGCTGCGATGGCTGTTGCCGCCGCTCCGGGCGCTGGTGGTGGCGCTGCCGCTGCTGAAGAAAAGACCGAGTTCAACGTTGTTCTGGCCGAAGTCGGCGCAAACAAGGTTGGCGTGATCAAGGCCGTTCGCGAAATCACCGGTCTGGGCCTGAAGGAAGCCAAGGACCTGGTCGATGGCGCACCGAAGCCCGTCAAGGAAGGCGTGGACAAGGCTGCTGCCGACGAGGCCAAGAAGAAGCTGGAAGACGCCGGCGCGAAGGTCGAAGTCAAGTAAGTGGTATGCGCGTGCCCTCAGGCACGCCATCAGGGCTGGCAAAGGGGAATCCCGGCGCCAGCCTTTTTGCGCTTCTGTGGGGTGTGTTTGATGCGGCACCCGAAACGTTCGTCGGAAGGCTTCGGCGGCGCGGAATGCGCAAGAATGTGATTTAACAGGTACTGCGACGGCGAAGATTCGATCTTGCCGCAGCAGAAGCCAAACATCAGTGGCACACTAGGTGGTTGCTGATGTTTGTCTTCTGAACCGACTGCAGAAGACAAGTTTGGTCGGGTGTCCCCCGGGCGAGTACAGGCATTGCGCCGATGCAATGACCACACCGCCCGCAGCGTGCGGACACCGTCAGCCAGAGGTTGGTAGCGGCCAACCGCCAAATCCCCTCCCAGTCGCTGAACACCTCAGGGTAGGACAGGTCCACCTGCCCTGCGATGATTCGGAGATCCCATGGCGTACAGCTTCACCGAAAAGAAGCGCATTCGCAAATCGTTTGCGAAGCGCGCGACGGTCCATCAGGTTCCATTCCTGCTTGCCACTCAGATTGAATCCTACACCCAGTTCCTGCAAGCGGATACCGCTGCCGCACGCCGCAAGAGCGAGGGGTTGCAGGCTGCTTTCAACGCGATCTTCCCCATTTCGTCCCATAACGGGCTTGCCCGTATGGAATTCGTTTCGTATCACCTGTCCAACCCGCCGTTCGACGTCAAGGAGTGCCAGCAGCGTGGCCTGACGTTCCACTCGGCGCTTCGTGCCAAGGTTCGCCTGATCATCAACGATCGCGAGAACCCGGGCAAGGTGAAGGAAGTGAAGGAGCAGGAAGTCTACATGGGCGAGATTCCGCTCATGACGTCGACCGGCTCGTTCGTGATCAACGGCACCGAGCGTGTCATCGTGTCCCAGCTGCACCGTTCGCCTGGCGTGTTCTTCGAGCACGACAAGGGCAAGACGCACAGCTCGGGCAAGCTGCTGTTCTCGGCACGGATCATCCCGTACCGCGGTTCGTGGCTCGACTTCGAATTCGATCCGAAGGACATCCTGTACTTCCGCGTCGACCGCCGCCGCAAGATGCCGGTGACGATCCTGCTGAAGTCGATCGGCCTCACGCCCGAACAGATCCTCGCGCACTTCTTCGTGTTCGACAACTTCACGCTGCAGTCGGAAGGCGCGCAGCTGGAGTTCGTGCCCGAGCGCCTGCGCGGTGAAGTCGCGCGCTTCGACATCGCCGACAAGAACGGTCGCGTGGTCGTCGAGAAGGACAAGCGTATCAACGCAAAGCACATTCGCGACCTGGACTCGGCTGGCACCAAGCTGATCAGCGTGCCGGAAGACTATCTGCTCGGCCGCGTGCTGGCGAAGAACATCGTCGATCCCGACACGGGTGAGGTGATTGCCAACGCCAACGACGAGCTGACGGAAACGCTGCTCGAGAACCTGCGCGAAGCCGGCGTCAAGGAAATCCAGACGCTGTACACGAACGACCTCGACCAGGGCCCGTACATGTCGCAGACGCTGCGCGTGGACGAGACCGTGGATCAGACCGCCGCGCGTATCGCGATCTATCGCATGATGCGCCCGGGCGAGCCGCCCACCGAGGAAGCCGTGGAAGCGCTGTTCCAGCGCCTGTTCTACAGCGAGGAATCGTACGACCTGTCGCGCGTTGGCCGCATGAAGGTCAACAGCCGTCTGTCGCGCCCGAGCGGCGAGGGCAGCATGGTGCTGCAGGACGAGGACATCCTCGAGACGATCAAGATCCTCGTGAACCTGCGTAACGGCAAGGGCGAGGTCGATGACATCGATCACCTGGGCAATCGTCGTGTGCGTTGCGTGGGCGAACTGGCCGAAAACCAGTTCCGCGCCGGTCTGTCGCGTGTGGAGCGCGCGGTCAAGGAACGTCTGGGCCAGGCCGAGACGGAAAACCTGATGCCGCACGATCTGATCAACTCGAAGCCGATCTCGTCGGCGATTCGCGAGTTCTTCGGTTCTTCGCAGCTGTCGCAGTTCATGGACCAGACCAACCCGCTGTCGGAAATCACGCACAAGCGTCGTGTCTCCGCACTGGGCCCGGGCGGTCTGACGCGCGAACGCGCGGGCTTTGAAGTCCGCGACGTGCACCCGACCCACTATGGCCGTGTGTGCCCGATCGAAACGCCGGAAGGTCCGAACATCGGTCTGATCAACTCGCTGGCACTGTATGCGCGCCTGAACGAGTACGGCTTCCTCGAGACGCCGTACCGCAAGGTCGTGGACAGCAAGCTGACTGACCAGGTGGATTACCTGTCGGCCATCGAGGAAGGCAAGTACGTGGTGGCCCAGGCCAACGCGACCGTGGATGCCGAAGGCAACCTGATCGACGAACTGGTTTCCGCGCGCGAAGGTTCCGAGCGCGAAACCCGTATGGTCACGCCGGACCGCGTGCAGTACATCGACGTGGCGCCGTCGCAGATCGTGTCGGCGGCTGCCTCGCTGGTGCCGTTCCTCGAGCACGACGATGCAAACCGTGCACTGATGGGCGCGAACATGCAGCGTCAGGCCGTGCCTTGCCTGCGTCCGGACAAGCCGCTGGTGGGTACCGGTATCGAACGTACCGTGGCCGTCGACTCGGGCACCGCCGTCCAGGCGATGCGCGGTGGCGTGGTCGACTACGTCGATGCGATGCGTATCGTGATCCGTGTGAACGACGACGAAGCCGTGGCCGGTGAAGTCGGCGTGGACATCTACAACCTGATCAAGTACACGCGCTCGAACCAGAACACGAACATCAACCAGCGTCCGATGGTCAAGGTGGGCGACATCGTGGCCCGCGGCGACGTGGTGGCCGACGGTGCGTCGACCGACCTCGGCGAACTGGCGCTCGGCCAGAACATGCTGGTGGCGTTCATGCCGTGGAACGGCTACAACTTCGAAGATTCGATTCTGATCTCCGAACGCGTGGTGGCCGAAGACCGCTACACCTCGATCCACATCGAGGAACTGTCGGTCGTCGCCCGTGACACGAAGCTGGGACCCGAGGAAATCACGCGCGACATCTCGAACCTCGCCGAAGCGCAACTCGCGCGTCTGGACGAGTCGGGCATCACGTACATCGGCGCCGAAGTGGAAGCCGGTGACGTGCTGGTCGGCAAGGTGACGCCGAAGGGCGAAACCCAGCTGACGCCGGAAGAGAAGCTGCTGCGCGCGATCTTCGGCGAGAAGGCATCGGACGTAAAGGACACCTCGCTGCGCGTGCCGTCGGGCATGAGCGGCATCGTGATCGACGTCCAGGTCTTCACGCGTGAAGGCGTGACGCGCGACAAGCGCGCCCAGTCGATCATCGACGACGAACTGAAGCGCTACCGCCTGGACCTGAACGACCAGCTGCGTATCGTGGAAGGCGATGCGTTCCAGCGTCTGGAGCGTCTGCTGCTCGACAAGACCGTCAACGGCGGTCCGAAGAAGCTGGCCAAGGGCGCCAAGCTGACGCGCGAGTACCTGGCCGATCTGGACAAGTACCACTGGTTCGACATCCGTCCGGCCGACGAGGAAGTGGCTGCCCAGCTGGAAGCCGTCAAGGAAGCCATCGAGCAGAAGCGCCACGAGTTCGACCTCGCGTTCGAAGAAAAGCGCAAGAAGCTCACGCAGGGCGACGAACTGCCGCCGGGCGTGATCAAGATGGTCAAGGTGTACCTGGCCGTCAAGCGCCGCCTGCAGCCTGGCGACAAGATGGCAGGCCGTCACGGTAACAAGGGTGTCGTGTCGAAGATCACGCCGATCGAAGACATGCCGTACATGGCGGACGGTACCCCGGCCGACATCGTGCTGAACCCGCTGGGCGTGCCGTCGCGGATGAACGTGGGCCAGATTCTGGAAACCCACCTCGGCTGGGCCGCGCGCGGTCTGGGCGAGCGCATCGGCAACATGCTGAAGGCGCAGGTGAAGGCCCAGGAACTGCGCAAGCTGCTTGCTCAGATCTACAACGAGAGCGGCAAGGCCGAAGACCTGGACAGCCTGTCCGACGCGGAAGTGCTCGAACTGGCCACGAACCTGAAGAAGGGCGTGCCGTTCGCGACGCCGGTGTTCGACGGTGCGCACGAAGACGAAATCCGCCGCATGCTGGATCTCGCCTATCCGGAAGACATCGCCAAGGAGAAGGGTCTGACCGCCTCCAAGCAGCAGGTCACGCTGCACGATGGCCGCACCGGCGAAGCGTTCGAGCGTCCGGTCACGCTGGGTGTGATGCACATGCTGAAGCTGCATCACCTGGTCGATGACAAGATGCACGCGCGCTCGACGGGTCCGTACTCGCTGGTGACGCAGCAACCGCTGGGCGGCAAGGCGCAGTTCGGTGGCCAGCGTTTCGGTGAGATGGAAGTGTGGGCACTGGAAGCCTACGGCGCGTCGTACGTGCTGCAGGAAATGCTGACGGTCAAGTCCGATGACGTGAACGGCCGTACCAAGGTGTACGAGAACATCGTCAAGGGCGAGCACTCGATCGATGCCGGCATGCCGGAGTCGTTCAACGTGCTGGTGAAGGAAATCCGCTCGCTGGGTATCGACATCGACCTCGATCGCTACTGATCGCGGCACCCCGGCTAAGCAGGATTTCTCACAGGATGAATGCCACCCCTTCGGACAATGTCCGGGAGGGTGGCGAAACAAGGAGTTGCAATGAAAGCATTGCTCGATCTCTTTAAGCAGGTACAGCAGGAAGAGCAGTTCGACGCGATCAAGATCGGTCTCGCCTCGCCCGAGAAGATCCGTTCGTGGTCGTACGGTGAAGTGAAGAAGCCGGAAACGATCAACTACCGCACGTTCAAGCCCGAGCGCGATGGTCTGTTCTGCGCCAAGATCTTTGGCCCGATCAAGGACTACGAGTGCCTGTGCGGCAAGTACAAGCGCCTGAAGCACCGCGGCGTGATCTGCGAGAAGTGCGGCGTGGAAGTAACGCTGGCCAAGGTTCGCCGCGAGCGCATGGGCCACATCGAACTGGCTGCGCCGACCGCGCACATCTGGTTCCTGAAGTCGCTGCCGTCGCGTCTGGGCATGGTCCTGGACATGACGCTGCGCGACATCGAGCGCGTGCTGTACTTCGAAGCGTTCGTGGTGCTCGAGCCCGGCATGACCCCGCTCAAGAAGAGCCAGATCATGTCCGAGGACGACTACATCGCGAAATGCGACGAGTACGGCGAGGGCGAGTTCGTGGCGATGATGGGTGCCGAGGGCATCCGTGAACTGCTGCGCGGCATCGACATCGAGAAGCAGATCGAACAGATCCGCGCCGAACTGCAGGCCACGGGTTCGGAAGCCAAGATCAAGAAGTTCGCCAAGCGCCTGAAGGTGCTCGAGGCCTTCCAGCGTTCGGGCATCAAGCCCGAGTGGATGATCCTCGAAGTGCTGCCGGTGCTGCCGCCCGAGCTGCGCCCGCTGGTGCCGCTGGATGGCGGCCGCTTCGCGACCTCGGACCTGAACGACCTGTACCGCCGCGTGATCAACCGTAACAACCGGTTGAAGCGTCTGCTCGAGCTGAAGGCGCCCGAGATCATCGTGCGCAACGAAAAGCGCATGCTGCAGGAAGCAGTGGACTCGCTGCTGGACAACGGCCGTCGCGGCAAGGCGATGACCGGCGCCAACAAGCGTCCGCTGAAGTCGCTCGCCGAAATGATCAAGGGTAAGGGCGGTCGTTTCCGTCAGAACCTGCTGGGCAAGCGCGTGGACTACTCGGGCCGTTCGGTCATCGTGGTGGGCCCGACGCTCAAGCTGCATCAGTGCGGCCTGCCCAAGCTGATGGCGCTCGAACTGTTCAAGCCTTTCATCTTCCACAAGCTGGAAACGATGGGCATCGCCACCACGATCAAGGCGGCGAAGAAGGAAGTGGAAAGCCAGACGCCGGTGGTGTGGGACATCCTCGAAGAGGTGATCCGCGAGCACCCGGTGATGCTGAACCGCGCGCCGACGCTGCACCGTCTGGGTATCCAGGCGTTCGAACCCGTGCTGATCGAAGGCAAGGCCATTCAGCTGCACCCGCTCGTCTGCGCGGCGTTCAACGCCGACTTCGACGGTGACCAGATGGCCGTTCACGTGCCGCTGTCGCTGGAAGCGCAGATGGAAGCGCGCACGCTGATGCTGGCGTCGAACAACGTGCTGTTCCCGGCCAACGGCGATCCGTCGATCGTGCCGTCGCAGGACGTGGTGCTGGGTCTGTACTACACGACCCGCGACAAGATCAACGGCAAGGGCGAAGGCATGACCTTTGCCGACGTGAGCGAAGTGCTGCGTGCGTACGAGAACAAGGAGGTCGAACTGGCTTCCCGCGTGAACGTGCGTATCGTCGAGTACGACCTCGTGGACAAGGACGCGCAGGGCGATGCCCGCTTTGCGCCGAAGATCACGCTGCAGGCCACGACGGTCGGCCGCGCGATCCTGTCCGAGATCCTGCCGAAGGGTCTGCCGTTCTCGGTGCTGAACAAGCCGCTGAAGAAGAAGGAAATCTCGCGCCTGATCAACACGGCATTCCGCAAGTGCGGTCTGCGCGAAACGGTGATCTTCGCGGACAAGCTGCTGCAGTCGGGCTTCCGTCTGGCTACGCGCGCCGGTATCTCGATCGCGATCGACGACATGCTCGTGCCGCCGCAAAAGGAGAAGATCATCTCCGAAGCGGCTGCCAAGGTGAAGGAATACGACAAGCAGTACATGTCGGGTCTGGTGACGGACCAGGAGCGTTACAACAACGTCGTGGACATCTGGGGCGCCGCCGGCGACCAGGTGGGCAAGGCGATGATGGAACAGCTCCAGCACGAAGACGTGGTTGACCGCGAGGGCAAGACCGTCAAGCAGGAATCGTTCAACTCGATCTACATGATGGCCGACTCGGGCGCGCGGGGTTCCGCGGCGCAGATTCGTCAGCTGGCCGGCATGCGGGGCCTGATGGCCAAGCCGGATGGCTCGATCATCGAAACGCCGATTACGGCGAACTTCCGTGAAGGCCTGAACGTTCTGCAGTACTTCATCTCGACCCACGGCGCGCGTAAGGGCCTGGCGGATACGGCGCTGAAGACCGCGAACTCGGGTTACCTGACCCGTCGTCTGGTCGACGTGACGCAGGATCTGGTCGTGGTGGAAGACGATTGCGGTACGTCGAACGGCGTGGCCATGAAGGCGCTGGTCGAAGGCGGTGAAGTCATCGAAGCCCTGCGCGACCGTATCCTCGGCCGCGTGACCGTGGCCGACGTGGTGAACCCGGAAACGCAGGAGACCGCGATCGAGACGGGCACGCTGCTCGACGAAGATCTGGTGGACCTGATCGACAGCCTGGGCGTGGACGAAGTGAAGGTGCGCACGCCGCTGTCGTGCGACACGCGCTACGGTCTGTGCGCGAAGTGCTATGGCCGCGATCTGGGCCGTGGCGTGCTGGTGAACTCCGGCGAAGCGGTGGGCGTGATTGCCGCGCAGTCGATCGGTGAGCCGGGTACCCAGCTGACCATGCGTACGTTCCACATCGGTGGTGCGGCATCGCGTGCGGCAGTGGCCTCGAGCGTGGAAGCCAAGGCGACCGGTACGGTCCGCTTCACGGCGACCATGCGCTACGTGACCAACGCCAAGGGTGAACTGATCGTGATCTCGCGTTCGGGCGAGACGCTGATCACGGACGACCATGGCCGCGAGCGCGAGCGTCACAAGATCCCGTACGGCGCCACGCTGCTGGTGCAGGACGGTCAGTCGATCAAGGCCGGTACGCAGCTGGCCACGTGGGATGCACTGACGCGTCCGATCGTCTCGGAGTACTCGGGCACCATCAAGTTCGAGAACGTCGAGGAAGGCGTGACCGTTGCGAAGCAGATGGACGAAGTGACGGGCCTGTCGACGCTGGTCGTCATCGACGCCAAGCGCCGTACCGCCGCGACGAAGGGTCTGCGCCCGCAGGTGAAGCTGCTGGACGCGAACAACCAGGAAGTGAAGATCCCGGGCACGGACCACTCCGTGACCATCGGCTTCCAGGTTGGCGCACTGATCACCGTGAAGGACGGTCAGCAGGTGCACGTGGGTGAAGTGCTCGCGCGTATCCCGACCGAGTCGCAGAAGACCCGCGACATTACCGGTGGTCTGCCGCGTGTGGCCGAGCTGTTCGAAGCGCGTTCGCCGAAGGATGCCGCCGTGCTGGCGGAAGTCACCGGCACGACGTCGTTCGGCAAGGACACCAAGGGCAAGCAGCGTCTGGTCATCACGGATCTCGACGGCAATGCGCACGAGTTCCTGATCGCCAAGGAAAAGCAGGTGCTGGTGCACGATGGCCAGGTGGTGAACAAGGGCGAAATGATCGTGGAAGGTCCGGCGGACCCGCACGACATCCTGCGCCTGAAGGGCATCGAGGAACTCGCGCACTACATCGTCGACGAAGTGCAGGACGTGTACCGTCTGCAGGGCGTGAAGATCAACGACAAGCACATCGAAGTGATCGTGCGTCAGATGCTGCGCCGTGTTCAGATCGTGGACGTGGGCGACACCAAGTTCATCCCGGGTGAACAGGTGGAGCGTTCGGAACTGCTCGACGAGAACGATCGCGTGATCGCCGACGGCAAGCGTCCGGCCACGTACGAGAACCTGCTGCTCGGTATCACCAAGGCGTCGCTGTCCACGGACAGCTTCATCTCGGCGGCATCGTTCCAGGAAACGACGCGCGTGCTGACGGAAGCCGCGATCATGGGCAAGACCGACGACCTGCGTGGTCTGAAGGAAAACGTGATCGTGGGTCGTCTGATCCCCGCCGGTACCGGCCTGGCCTACCACCGTGCCCGCAAGGCGCGCGAGGCAGCCGAACGCGAACGCGCCCAGGCGATCTCGGACGAAGAGCAATCGCTCTTCATCGAGCCGCCGGTGGTGCAGGCGACCGAAGGCGACGGCGACGCAGTCTGAGCCCCGCATCTCGCCACCCCTGTGGTGGCGACGTGAAAAGCCCGGCCTTCTGGCCGGGCTTTTTTTTGCCTGCCGCGCGCGTGTTGCGCATATTTCGCGGGAATGCGATTTCCTGTTTTCTGGTGCATGCGGATGCTATGCGTGTCGATCGCACGCAAAGGAGGCGTCCGTGACCGTTGGCCCGCTGTTGCTCTGTCCCATGCCGCTGACCGTCGCCGCGCTGTGCGCCCTGGCGTTCCCGGGCGATGCGGGGCCGCAGGCCGCCTCCCGGCTGTCTCCCGGCGCGTCGGTGACGCAGGCCGCGCCGAAGGCATGGCTCGACCTCACGCCCGGCGCCGCGATGCTGAACCTCAATGATTTGCACACGCGCGAGCGCGTCGAGCGCGCCTGCGCAAGTGGCCGGCCCACGTCCCCCGACGATTGCGCGCAACTGGAGGCGCTGCGCCGGCACGAGGCCTCGCAACGCCCCGGCGCGCCCGACCGGGGCGGCGTGGCGCCGCCGCCCGGACAGCGCTGGCCCACGGATACGGGATTTCCGCCGCCGGGCGGGAGGGGGGATGCGATGCCGTATCCGTGCGCCCCGGCGAACCCATGTCAGCGCTGATTGCAAACATGCCGGCTTCAGGCACGGGGCTTAGTGGTAAGGTTACGGCCTTTACGGCTTTCCGCATTTCCGTTGTCTATGTCGCGCGCGCTGGCGATTCTCAAGGATGTCTTCGGCTACCACGCCTTTCGCGGCCGGCAGGCGGAGATCATCGACCATGTCGCCGACGGCGGCGACAGCCTCGTGCTCATGCCTACGGGCGGCGGCAAGTCGTTGTGCTATCAGATTCCCGCGCTGCTGCGGCAGCGTGCGGGCCATGGCACGGGCATCGTCGTGTCGCCGCTGATCGCGTTGATGCAGGATCAGGTGGCCGCGCTCACGGAAGCGGGTGTCCATGCGGCCGTGCTCAACTCCACGCTGACGAGCGCGGAGGCGTCCGCGGTCGAGCGTGACCTGCTCGCGGGCCGGCTCGAGATCCTCTACGTGGCGCCGGAGCGGCTGATGACCCCGCGCTTCCTCGATCTGCTCGAACGCACCCGCGTCGGCGTGTTCGCGATCGACGAGGCCCACTGCGTATCGCAGTGGGGCCACGATTTCCGCCCCGAGTACATCCAGCTGTCGGTACTGCACGAGCGGTTCCCGCGCGTGCCGCGCATCGCGCTGACCGCCACCGCCGATGCGGTCACGCGCAACGAGATCGTCGAACGGCTCGCGCTGGACGAAGCGCGCGTGTTTATCTCCAGCTTCGACCGGCCCAATATTCGCTACCGCATCGTCGAGAAGGACAACGCGCGCCAGCAGCTGCTGGCCTTTATCAAGGCCGAGCACATGGGGGCTGGCGGGTCGCACGACAGCGGCATCGTCTATTGCCTGTCGCGCAAGAAGGTCGAAGAGACCGCGAGCTGGCTCGCGAGCCATGGCATTCAGGCGCTCGGATACCACGCGGGCATGGATGCGCAGGTGCGCCAGCACCATCAGGCGCGTTTCCGCGAGGAAGAAGGCATCGTGATGGTCGCGACCATCGCGTTCGGCATGGGGATCGACAAGCCCGATGTCCGGTTCGTCGCCCATCTGGATCTGCCCAAGAGCATGGAGGGCTATTACCAGGAGACCGGCCGCGCCGGCCGCGACGGCCTGCCCGCCAATGCCTGGATGGCTTACGGCCTGGGGGACGTCGTGCAGCAGAAGCGCATGATCGACGAGTCCGAGGCAGACGAAGCGCACAAGCGCGTCTCCTCGTCGAAGCTCGATGCCCTGCTGGGTTTGTGCGAGACGCCGGGATGCCGGCGCGTACGGATTCTTGCGTACTTCGACGAGTCCGCCGAGCCCTGCGGCAACTGCGATACGTGCCTCGAGCCGCCCGCGACCTGGGACGGCACGCGCGAGGCGCAGATGGCGCTGTCCTGCGTCTACCGGACCGCCCAGGCCAGCCGCGTGCATTTCGGTGCGACGCACCTGATCGACGTGCTGCGCGGCAATGCCTCGGAAAAGGTGCGGCAGTGGGGGCACGACAAGGTGTCCACCTTCGGCATCGGCGCCGACCGCTCGGTGTCCGACTGGCATGCGATCTTCCGCCAGCTGATCGCGCACGGGCTGCTCGTCATCGACCACGGCGGCCACGGTGCGCTGCTGCTCGGCGATTCCGCGCGCGCGGTACTCAAGGGCGAGCAGTCGATCACGCTGCGGCGGCAGGTCAGCAAGCCCGGCCGGAGCACCGACCGGGCCGCACGGGGCAGCCGCACCGACCATACCGCGGACATGGACGAGGATGCGCTGGCCAACTGGGAAGCGCTGCGCCGCTGGCGCACGGAAACCGCGCGCGAGCACGGCGTACCGGCCTATGTCATCTTCCATGACGCCACGCTGGCAGAGCTCGCGCGCAGTGCGCCCGAAACCCACGATGCCCTCGCGGAAGTGCCCGGCATCGGCGCCTCGAAGCTCGAACGGTACGGCGACGACATCCTCGAAACACTGCGCGCGGTGCCGTAATCGGGCGCGTTCGGTATACCTGTCGCGGTATACCGCCGAGACGCTTGACCGTTGCCAGCCACCCCGCTATAGTGCCAGATTCGAGTTTTTGGCTTCGGATTTCGCGCGCCTGTGAAAATGTGAACGTCTGTTCGCTACAGGTTGTGTCGGCGGGATCCAGGCGAGCTCGCGCTCTTTGGCAAGTCTGTCACTTCACAGTCCCTTCCCTCGAGCGTTCGCTCAATCCTCTCGCCCAAAATTCGTAGTGCCCCTCCGGCCGGCTGATGCGGTGGAGGGGTGTTTTTGTAAAACCAAGCTGGATTGAACAATGCCAACTATCAACCAACTGGTTCGCAAGCCGCGCGTCTCTGAAGTCGTCAAGAGCAAGAGCCCCGCGCTTGAGAACTGCCCGCAGCGTCGCGGCGTGTGCACCCGCGTGTACACCACGACGCCGAAGAAGCCGAACTCGGCACTGCGTAAGGTCGCCAAGGTGCGCCTGACCAACGGTTTCGAGGTCATCTCGTACATCGGCGGTGAAGGCCACAACCTGCAGGAACACTCGGTCGTGCTGATCCGCGGCGGCCGTGTGAAGGATCTGCCGGGTGTGCGTTACCACATCGTCCGTGGCTCGCTCGACCTGCAAGGCGTGAAGGACCGCAAGCAGGCACGTTCGAAGTACGGCGCGAAGCGTCCGAAGGCTGCCTAACTGGCAACCTGGGCATAACGCCCGAAGCAACAAGCGATGGCCTGTGGCGCATGCGTCATGGAGCTGTCACCAGGCGGCGGTACAACGGAGTGTTTAGCGCCGTGCCGTCGAGTAAGTGGTCACCCGGCGAATTTGCCCGAAGCGAATACCGAGGCAAGCTAGTTGGTGGCCGGAGAGTGCGAATTGAAATCCGCTCTCAACTGAATCTAGAGGAAAGAAGATGCCACGTCGTCGTGAAGTCCCCAAGCGGGAAATTCTGCCTGATCCGAAGTTCGGTAACGTTGAAGTTGCCAAGTTCATGAACGTGCTGATGCTGGATGGCAAGAAGTCGGTTGCCGAGCGTATCGTGTACGGCGCGTTCGATCAGATCGAAAAGAAGGCAGGCAAGGCCCCGATCGAAGTGTTCTCCGTTGCCATCAACAACGTAAAGCCGGTGGTCGAAGTGAAGAGCCGCCGCGTTGGCGGTGCCAACTATCAGGTTCCGGTCGAAGTTCGTCCGTCGCGTCGTCTGGCATTGGCGATGCGTTGGCTGCGCGAGGCCGCGAAGAAACGCAGCGAGAAGTCGATGGCGCTGCGCCTGGCAGGTGAACTGCTCGAAGCATCGGAAGGCCGTGGCGGCGCGATGAAGAAGCGCGACGAAGTGCACCGCATGGCCGAAGCCAACAAGGCGTTCTCGCACTTCCGCTTCTAAAGCGCGCGATTACGCGGTTGGTTGCCGGGCGGGCTGTGTCGTTACACATCTCGCCCGTTTGTGTTAGGGGCGTAGACGAAGAGATGTCTGCGCCTCATGGACGAAATAGAGGATTAAAGTGGCTCGTAAGACTCCCATTGAGCGCTACCGTAACATCGGTATTTCGGCTCACATTGACGCGGGTAAAACCACCACGACCGAGCGGATCCTGTTCTACACCGGTGTGAACCACAAGATCGGTGAAGTGCACGACGGCGCGGCCACCATGGACTGGATGGAGCAGGAGCAGGAGCGTGGCATCACGATCACCTCCGCTGCGACCACCGCCTTCTGGAAGGGCATGGGCGGCAACTACCCCGAGCACCGCTTCAACATCATCGACACCCCGGGACACGTGGACTTCACCATCGAGGTGGAGCGTTCCATGCGCGTGCTGGATGGCGCCTGCATGGTGTACTGCGCAGTGGGTGGCGTGCAGCCGCAGTCGGAAACCGTCTGGCGTCAGGCCAACAAGTACGGCGTGCCGCGTCTGGCGTTCGTCAACAAGATGGACCGTACCGGCGCGAACTTCTTCAAGGTCTACGACCAGCTGAAGACCCGCCTGAAGGCCAACCCGGTGCCCGTCGTCGTGCCTATCGGCGCTGAAGACGGCTTCCAGGGCGTCGTCGATCTGCTGGAAATGAAGGCGATCATCTGGGACGAAGCCAGCCAGGGCGTGAAGTTCGAGTACCAGGACATCCCGGCCGAACTGAAGGCTACCGCTGACGAATGGCGCGAGAAGATGGTCGAGTCCGCCGCCGAAGCCAGCGAAGAGCTGATGGAAAAGTACCTGGGCGGCGAAGAGCTGACCCGTGCCGAGATCGTCAAGGCACTGCGCGACCGTACCATCGCCTGCGAAATCCAGCCGATGCTGTGCGGCACCGCGTTCAAGAACAAGGGCGTGCAGCGTATGCTCGACGCCGTGATCGACTTCCTGCCTTCGCCGGTCGATATCCCGCCGGTCAAGGGCGTGGACGAGAACGACGACGAGAAGAAGCTCGAGCGCAAGGCCGACGACGGCGAGAAGTTCTCGGCGCTGGCATTCAAGATCATGACGGACCCGTTCGTGGGCCAGCTGATCTTCTTCCGCGTCTACTCGGGCAAGATCAATTCGGGCGACACCGTGTACAACCCGGTGAAGCAGAAGAAGGAGCGTCTGGGCCGTATTCTGCAGATGCACGCCAACCAGCGCGAAGAAATCAAGGAAGTGCTGGCCGGCGACATCGCCGCGGCCGTGGGCCTGAAGGACGCGACCACCGGCGATACGCTGTGCGATCCGGCTGCACCGATCGTGCTCGAGCGCATGATCTTCCCGGAGCCCGTGATCTCGCAGGCCGTCGAGCCGAAGACCAAGGCCGACCAGGAAAAGATGGGTATCGCCCTGAACCGCCTGGCTGCCGAAGATCCTTCGTTCCGCGTGCGTACCGATGAAGAATCGGGCCAGACCATCATTTCGGGCATGGGCGAGCTCCACCTCGAAATTCTGGTCGACCGCATGAAGCGCGAATTCGGCGTGGAAGCCAACATCGGCGCGCCGCAGGTGGCTTACCGCGAAACCATCCGCAAGACCGCGGAAGGCGTCGAGGGCAAGTTCGTCAAGCAGTCGGGCGGCCGTGGCCAGTACGGTCACGCCGTGATCACGCTGGAACCGCAGGAGCAAGGCAAGGGCTTCGAGTTCATCGACGCGATCAAGGGCGGTGTGATTCCTCGCGAATACATCCCCGCGGTCGAAAAGGGTATCGTGGACACGCTGCCGTCCGGTATCCTCGCCGGCTTCCCGGTGGTGGACGTGAAGGTCACGCTGACGTTCGGTTCGTACCACGACGTGGACTCGAACGAAAACGCGTTCCGCATGGCCGGCTCGATGGCTTTCAAGGAAGCCATGCGCAAGGCCAGCCCGGTGCTGCTCGAGCCGATGATGGCCGTGGAAGTGGAAACGCCGGAAGACTACACGGGTACCGTGATGGGCGATCTGTCGTCCCGCCGCGGCATCGTGCAGGGCATGGACGACATGGTTGGCGGCGGCAAGATCATCAAGGCCGAAGTCCCCCTGTCGGAAATGTTCGGTTATTCCACGTCGCTGCGCTCGGCCACGCAAGGCCGCGCCACGTACACCATGGAATTCAAGCACTACGCTGAAGCACCGAAGAACATTGCCGAAGCCGTGATGTCGGCCAAGGCCAAGCAATAAAAGCTTCGCCGCCACGCGCGATCCGCGTGGCGGCGCAATGAATTGAATCAGACTGCATTCCATTAGGAGCTGAAAAATGGCAAAGGAAAAGTTCGAACGGACCAAGCCGCACGTGAACGTTGGCACGATTGGTCACGTTGACCATGGCAAGACGACGCTGACGGCGGCAATCGCCACGGTGCTGGCTTCGAAGTTCGGCGGCTCGGCAAAGAAGTACGACGAAATCGACGCGGCGCCGGAAGAGAAGGCACGTGGTATCACGATCAACACGGCGCACGTGGAGTACGAAACGGCGAACCGCCACTACGCCCACGTTGACTGCCCGGGCCACGCTGACTATGTGAAGAACATGATCACGGGTGCGGCGCAGATGGACGGCGCGATCCTGGTGTGCTCGGCCGCTGACGGCCCGATGCCGCAGACGCGCGAGCACATCCTGCTGGCGCGCCAGGTTGGTGTGCCGTACATCATCGTGTTCCTGAACAAGTGCGACATGGTGGACGACGCCGAGCTGCTCGAGCTGGTGGAAATGGAAGTGCGCGAGCTGCTGTCGAAGTACGACTTCCCGGGCGACGACACGCCGATCATCAAGGGTTCGGCCAAGCTGGCGCTGGAAGGCGACAAGGGCGAGCTGGGCGAAGTGGCGATCATGAACCTGGCCGACGCGCTGGACACGTACATCCCGACGCCGGAGCGCGCGGTTGACGGTACGTTCCTGATGCCGGTGGAAGACGTGTTCTCGATCTCGGGCCGCGGTACCGTGGTGACGGGTCGTATCGAGCGCGGCGTGGTGAAGGTCGGCGAAGAAATCGAAATCGTGGGTATCCGCCCGACGGTGAAGACGACCTGCACGGGCGTGGAAATGTTCCGCAAGCTGCTGGACCAGGGTCAGGCTGGCGACAACGTGGGTCTGCTGCTGCGCGGCACGAAGCGCGAAGACGTGGAGCGTGGTCAAGTTCTGTGCAAGCCGGGCTCGATCAAGCCGCACACGCACTTCACGGGTGAGGTCTACATTCTGTCGAAGGACGAAGGTGGCCGTCACACGCCGTTCTTCAACAACTACCGCCCGCAGTTCTACTTCCGTACGACCGACGTGACCGGCTCGATCGAGCTGCCGAAGGACAAGGAAATGGTCATGCCGGGTGACAACGTGTCGATCACGGTCAAGCTGATCGCCCCGATCGCCATGGAAGAAGGTCTGCGCTTCGCTATCCGCGAAGGTGGCCGTACCGTCGGCGCCGGCGTCGTGGCAAAGATCCTCGACTAAGCATCCTTTCGGGGCGTGCCTTCGGGCATGACCCCTTTATCCCGGGCCGCTGGCCCATCGCTCTTTAAGGAACAATCATGCAGAACCAGAAGATCCGTATCCGCCTGAAGGCTTTCGACTATCGCCTGATCGACCAGTCGGCCGCCGAAATCGTGGATACCGCCAAGCGCACCGGCGCGATCGTCAAGGGTCCCGTGCCCCTGCCGACCCGCATCCAGCGCTTCGACATCCTGCGTTCGCCGCACGTCAACAAGACCAGCCGCGATCAGTTCGAGATCCGCACGCACCAGCGTCTGATGGATATCGTCGATCCGACCGACAAGACCGTGGACGCGCTGATGAAGCTCGACCTGCCGGCTGGCGTGGACGTCGAAATCAAGGTGTAAGCATGAACCCAGGCGGCGCCAGCCGCCTGTGATCGGCTCGGAACGGCGGACTTCGGTCCGCCGTTTTGCTTTCGGAAGCGCTCAAAGTATCCCCCGCGCCGCAAACGTGTCGCATTCACGTCGTCTACGCGCACCGTACACACACGATCATCTAGAAATATGCGAGGTGGTTGTTGTTCTTTCCAAAGTACTGAGATATAGTGTACGGCTACCCGTTTCTTCGGGTAGTGGGTGGCCATTTTGGCCGTGCGCAATCTTCTTCGCGCAACCCGCTCACACAGTTTTCGTGTATCAATCAGCCCCGGCCAATCGCAGCTGGGAATGGAGCAAACCATGAGCCTTGGCCTTGTAGGTCGCAAGGTTGGCATGACCCGTATTTTCACGGACGACGGTGATTCGATTCCCGTTACCGTGGTCGAGGTCGGCGACAACCGCGTGACGCAAATCAAGACGGACGAGACCGACGGTTATACCGCGGTTCAAGTCACCTTCGGCAGCCGACGCGCAAGCCGTGTCACCAAGCCGCTGGCGGGTCACCTCGCCAAAGCCGGTGTCGAAGCCGGTGAAGTCATCAAAGAGTTCCGTATCGATGCCGCAAAGGCTGCCGAGCTGCAAGCCGGCGCCGCGCTGTCGGTCGACCTCTTCGAAGTCGGTCAGAAGATCGACGTTCAAGGCGTGAGCATCGGTAAGGGCTACGCCGGTACCATCAAGCGCTACCACTTTGCGTCGGGTCGTGCCACCCACGGTAACTCGCGTTCGCACAACGTGCCGGGTTCCATCGGTATGGCGCAGGATCCGGGCCGTGTGTTCCCCGGCAAGCGCATGACGGGCCACCTGGGTGACGTCACCCGCACCGTCCAAAACCTCGAGATCGCCAAGATCGACGCAGAGCGCAAGCTGCTGCTGGTCAAGGGTGCCATCCCGGGTTCGAAGGGCGGCAAGGTCATCGTTACCCCGGCCGTCAAGGCCAAAGCCAAAGCTTAAGGAGCGCATCAATGGAACTCAAGCTCCTCCAGGACAATGGCCAGATCGGCGCCGGCGTGAACGCCTCGCCGGAAGTGTTCGGCCGTGACTACAACGAAGCCCTCGTTCACCAGATCGTGGTTGCTTACCAGGCTAACGCGCGTAGCGGTAACCGTAAGCAGAAGGATCGTGAAGAGGTCAAGCACACGACCAAGAAGCCGTGGCGCCAGAAGGGTACGGGCCGTGCTCGTGCCGGTATGTCTTCCTCGCCGCTGTGGCGCGGGGGCGGCCGTATCTTCCCGAATTCGCCGGAAGAGAACTTCAGCCAGAAGGTCAACAAGAAGATGTTCCGTGCCGGTATGCGCTCGATTTACTCGCAGCTCGCACGTGAAGGTCGTATCAACGTCGTGGACGGTTTCACGGTCGACGCGCCCAAGACCAAGCTCTTGGCCGACAAGTTCAAGGCCATGGGCCTGGACTCGGTGCTGATCATCACCGACAGCCTCGACGAAAACCTCTACCTGGCTTCGCGCAACCTGCCGCACGTGGCAGTTGTCGAGCCGCGCCAGGCAGATCCGCTCTCGCTCGTGCACTACAAGAAGGTGCTCGTGACCAAGGCGGCTGTCGCGCAGATCGAGGAGTTGCTCAAATGACGCAAGTAGCCAAGAACGATCATCGTTTGATGCAGGTGCTGCTCGCGCCGGTGGTTTCCGAAAAGGCAACCCTGGTCGCCGACAAGAATGAGCAGGTTGTGTTCGAAGTGGCCCGCGATGCTAACAAGCTCGAAGTGAAGGCCGCCGTCGAACTGCTGTTCAAGGTCGAGGTGCAGTCCGTTCAGATCCTGAACCAGAAGGGCAAGCAAAAGCGTTTCGGTCGCTTCATGGGTCGTCGTAACCACGTGAAGAAGGCCTACGTTTCGCTGAAGCCGGGTCAGGAAATCAATTTTGAAGCGGAGGCCAAGTAATCATGGCACTCGTCAAGACCAAGCCGACGTCGCCGGGTCGTCGCACCATGGTGAAGGTCGTCAACAAGGACCTTCACAAGGGCGCGCCGCACGCTCCGCTGCTGGAAAAGCAATTCCAGAAGTCGGGTCGTAACAACAACGGCCACATCACCACCCGTCACAAGGGCGGTGGTCACAAGCACCACTACCGTGTGGTCGACTTCAAGCGCAACGACAAGGACGGTATCCCCGCCAAGGTCGAGCGCCTGGAATACGATCCGAACCGCAGCGCGAACATCGCGCTGGTGCTGTTCGCCGACGGTGAGCGCCGCTACATCATCGCCACCAAGGGCATGGTTGCCGGTCAATCGCTGCTGAACGGTTCGGAAGCGCCGATCAAGGCCGGTAACAACCTGCCGATCCGCAACATTCCGGTCGGTACCACGATCAACAACGTCGAAATCCTGCCGGGCAAGGGTGCGCAAGTCGCACGCGCTGCTGGCGGTTCCGCCGTGCTGCTGGCCCGCGAAGGCGTGTACGCCCAGGTGCGTCTGCGCTCCGGTGAAGTGCGCCGCGTGCATATCGAATGCCGCGCCACCATCGGTGAAGTGGGCAACGAAGAGCACAGCCTGCGTGTTATCGGCAAGGCCGGTGCAACGCGCTGGCGCGGTATTCGCCCGACCGTCCGCGGTGTGGTGATGAACCCGGTCGACCACCCGCACGGTGGTGGTGAGGGTCGTACTGCCGCCGGTCGCGATCCGGTCTCGCCGTGGGGTACCCCGACCAAGGGCTACCGTACCCGCAGCAACAAGCGCACTGCCAGCATGATCGTGCAGAAGCGCCACAAGCGTTAATCGGTAGGTAGGAGCTAAAGATATGACTCGTTCCGCAAAAAAGGGTCCGTTCTGCGACGCCCACCTGCTGAAGAAGGTGGAAGCTGCAGTCAGCGGCAAGGACAAGAAGCCCATCAAGACATGGTCGCGCCGCTCGACCATCATGCCGGACTTCATCGGTCTGACGATCGCCGTGCACAACGGCCGTCAACACGTGCCGGTGTATGTCACGGAAAACATGGTTGGCCACAAGCTCGGCGAATTTGCGCTCACGCGTACGTTCAAGGGCCACGCGGCTGACAAGAAAGCGAAGAGGTAAGGTGCCATCATGGAAGTGAAAGCGATTCATCGCGGTGCCCGCATCTCCGCCCAGAAAACGCGTCTGGTCGCTGACCAGATCCGTGGTCTGCCGATCGAGCGCGCGCTCAACGTCCTGACGTTCAGCCCGAAGAAGGCCGCCGGTATTGTGAAGAAGGTGGTCGAATCGGCCATCGCCAACGCCGAGCACAACGAAGGCGCCGACATCGACGAGCTGAAGGTCAAATCGATCTTCGTCGACAAGGCCACCTCGCTCAAGCGTTTCACGGCACGGGCAAAGGGCCGCGGCAACCGCATCGAGAAACAAACCTGTCACATCACTGTGACGCTCGGCAACTAAGGAGTCACGATGGGACAGAAGATTCATCCGACTGGCTTCCGTCTGGCCGTCAGCCGTAACTGGGCTTCGCGTTGGTACGCCAACAACACGAAGTTCGCCGGCATGCTGAAAGAAGACATCGAAGTTCGTGACTTCCTGAAGAAGAAGCTCAAGAACGCATCGGTTGGCCGCGTCGTGATCGAGCGCCCCGCCCGCAATGCACGTCTCACCATTTACAGCTCGCGTCCGGGCGTGGTGATCGGCAAGAAGGGCGAGGACATCGAACTGCTCAAGGCCGAGCTGCAACGTCGCATGGGTGTGCCCGTGCACGTGAACATCGAAGAAATCCGCAAGCCGGAAACCGATGCGCAGCTGATTGCCGACTCGATCACCCAGCAGCTCGAGCGCCGTATCATGTTCCGTCGCGCCATGAAGCGCGCGATGCAGAACGCGATGCGCCTCGGTGCTCAAGGTATCAAGATCATGAGCTCGGGTCGTCTGAACGGCATCGAAATCGCCCGTACCGAGTGGTACCGCGAAGGTCGTGTGCCCCTGCACACCCTGCGTGCCGACATCGACTACGGCTTCTCCGAAGCAGAAACCACCTACGGCATCATCGGTGTCAAGGTGTGGGTCTACAAGGGGGATCACCTGGGCCGCAATGACGCGCCCGTGGTGGAAGAGCCGCAAGACGAACGTCGCCGTCGCCCGGCCCGTCCGGAAGGCCGTCGCCGCGAAGGCGAAGGTGGCCGTCCGTCGGGCAACCGTCGCGGTGGCGCCGGTGGTGGTGCCGGTCGCCGCGCTGCGCCGGGCGCAGATGCGAAGAGTGGAGAATAACGATGCTGCAACCCAAGCGCAGAAAGTATCGCAAGGAGCAGAAAGGCCGCAACACGGGTAAGGCTACCCGTGGTAACGCCGTGTCTTTCGGCGAATTCGGCCTGAAGGCCATGGGCCGTGGTCGTCTGACCGCGCGCCAGATCGAATCGGCCCGTCGTGCGATGACCCGTCACATCAAGCGTGGCGGCCGCATCTGGATCCGGATTTTCCCGGACAAGCCGATTTCGAAGAAGCCCGCTGAAGTCCGTATGGGTAACGGTAAGGGCAATCCGGAGTACTACGTGGCTGAGATTCAGCCGGGCAAGATGCTGTACGAAATGGATGGCGTGAGTGAAGAGCTGGCACGTGAGGCGTTCCGCCTTGCCGCCGCCAAGCTGCCGATCGCCACGAACTTCGTTGTGCGTCAGGTCGGGACGTAAGGAGAGCAGGGATGAAAGCATCCGAACTTCGCGGCAAGGACGCCGCCGGGCTGAACCAGGAGCTCTCCGAGCTGCTGAAGGCCCAATTTAGCCTGCGCATGCAAAAGGCCACCCAACAGCTGCAGAACACCAGCCAGCTGAAGAAGGTGCGCAAGGACATCGCGCGGGTGCAAACCGTGCTGAATGAGAAGGCAAGCTCGAAATGACTGAAACTGCAAAAACGGAATCGTCGCTTCGCCGCACGCTGGTTGGCCGGGTTGTGAGCGACAAGATGGACAAGACCGTAACGGTCTTGATCGAAAACCGCGTCAAGCATCCGCTGTATGGCAAGTACGTGCTGCGTTCGAAGAAGTACCACGCACACGACGAAGCCAACCAGTACAAGGAAGGCGACAAGGTCGAAATCCAGGAAACGCGTCCGCTCTCGCGGACCAAGTCCTGGGTGGTTTCCCGGCTGGTAGAAGCGGCGCGCGTCATCTAAGAACAACGTTCTCAAGTTGACTTGCAAGGTCCAGGGTTATGTTGCTATAATCCTGGACTTCCGCTTTATTGCGCCCGTCTTAGCAGTACCAACCGGACAGGCCTGTAAGGCGAACCCCGCCCAGATGATGTTGCCGTAGCAGTTCCGCGGCTCTCGTTGTCTGGTGACTACCGACTTCAAAGTTGATCAACCCAAGCGGTTCTGGCGCAAAGCCTTGGACCGACGGGACCAAGACTGACCGACAGGCTCGCCTGACGGATTAAGTTGGGAAGATAACACCATGATTCAGACAGAAAGCCGGCTCGAAGTGGCCGATAACACTGGTGCGCGCGAAGTGCTGTGCATCAAAGTGCTGGGTGGGTCCAAGCGCCGCTATGCGAGCGTGGGCGACATCATCAAGGTGACCGTGAAGGACGCAGCGCCGCGCGGTCGCGTGAAGAAGGGCGACATCTACAACGCCGTTGTCGTGCGCACCGCCAAGGGCGTGCGTCGCGCGGACGGTTCGCTCGTCAAGTTCGACGGCAACGCCGCCGTCCTGCTGAACAACAAGCTCGAGCCGATCGGCACCCGCATCTTCGGGCCGGTGACTCGTGAACTCCGTACCGAGCGCTTCATGAAGATCGTGTCGCTCGCGCCGGAAGTGCTGTAAGGAGCCGCCATGAACAAGATTCGCAAGGGCGATGAAGTCATCGTGCTGACTGGCAAGGACAAGGGCAAGCGCGGTACCGTGCAAGCCGTTCTCGGCGAGAAGATCGCCGTGGAAGGCGTGAACGTCGCGAAGAAGCACGCTCGCCCGAACCCGATGCTGGGCACCACTGGTGGCGTGGTCGACAAGGTCATGCCGCTGCATATTTCCAACGTTGCGCTCGTGGATGCCAATGGCAAGCCGTCGCGCGTCGGCTTCAAGGTGGAAGACGGTAAGCGCGTGCGCTTCCTGAAGACCACTGGCGCCGTCGTCGCCGCTTGATTCTGGGCACGGATAGGAGTTGAGCATGGCAGCACGTCTGCAAGAGTTTTACAAAGAGAAGGTTGTACCGAAGCTGATCGAGCAATTCGGCTACAAGTCGGTCATGGAAGTGCCGCGCATCACCAAGATCACCCTGAACATGGGTCTTGGCGAAGCCATCAATGACAAGAAGGTCATTGAACTGGCAGTCGGCGACCTGACGAAGATCGCTGGTCAGAAGCCCGTGGTGACGAAGGCCAAGAAGGCTATCGCCGGCTTCAAGATTCGCCAGGGCTACCCCATCGGTGCGATGGTGACCCTGCGCGGTGAGCGCATGTTCGAATTCCTCGATCGTTTCGTGACCGTGGCACTGCCGCGTGTGCGTGACTTCCGTGGTGTGTCGGGCCGTTCGTTCGACGGTCGTGGCAACTACAACATCGGTGTGAAAGAGCAGATCATTTTCCCCGAAATCGAGTACGACAAGATCGACGCACTGCGTGGTCTGAACATCAGCATCACGACGACGGCGAAGAACGACGAAGAAGCCAAGGCGCTTCTCGGTGCGTTCAAGTTCCCGTTCCGTAATTAAGGGGTAACCGTGGCTAAACTGGCTCTGATTGAACGTGAGAAGAAGCGCGCAAAGCTCGTGGCGAAGTTCGCCCCGAAGCGCGCTGCCCTCAAGGCCATCATCGACGACCAAGAAAAGTCGGAAGAAGAGCGTTATCTGGCGCGTCTCGAGCTGCAACAGCTCCCGCGCAACGCGAACCCGACCCGTCAGCGCAACCGTTGCGCGATCACCGGTCGTCCCCGCGGCACCTTCCGCAAGTTTGGCCTGGCGCGTAACAAGATCCGCGAAATCGCCTTCAAGGGCGAAATCCCGGGTCTGACGAAAGCCAGCTGGTAATTACGCACAGGCTACAGGAGAAACAGTATGAGCATGAGCGATCCGATCGCCGATATGCTGACGCGCATCCGCAACGCTCAAGGCGTGCAGAAGGCGTCCGTTGTCATGCCCTCGTCGAAGCTGAAAGCAGCGATCGCCAAGGTCCTGAAGGACGAAGGCTATATCGATGACTTCGCCGTCCAGGAAGATGGCGGCAAGGCACAACTGACCATCGGTCTCAAGTACTACGCCGGCCGTCCGGTTATCGAGCGCATCGAACGCGTGTCGAAGCCCGGTCTGCGCGTGTACAAGGGCCGTACCGACATTCCCCAGGTGATGAACGGCCTCGGCGTAGCGATCATCTCGACCCCCAAGGGTCTGATGACCGACCGCAAGGCACGTGCCACCGGCGTGGGCGGCGAAGTTCTTTGCTACGTCGCTTAAGGAGGAACCATGTCCCGTGTAGGTAAGGCTCCCATCGCGCTGCCGAAAGGCGCGGAAGTGAATGTGGCAGGCGGCGTGCTCTCCGTGAAGGGCCCGCTCGGTACGCTGTCGCAACCGATTCATGGCCTGGTGAAGGCCAATGTCGAAAACGACACGCTGACGTTTGCTCCGGCAGATGAGTCGCGTGAAGCTAACGCCCTGCAAGGCACCATGCGCGCCCTGGCGGCAAACATGGTCAAGGGCGTGACCACCGGTTTCGAGCGCAAGCTGACCCTGGTAGGCGTGGGCTATCGTGCCCAGCTCCAAGGCACCGCGCTGAAGCTCCAGCTTGGTTTCTCGCACGACGTGATCCATGAGATGCCGGCCGGCGTGAAGGCGGAAACGCCGACGCAGACCGAGATCATCATCAAGGGTGCGGACAAGCAGAAAGTCGGTCAGGTTGCCGCGGAAGTCCGCGCGTACCGTCCGCCTGAGCCCTACAAGGGCAAGGGTGTTCGCTACGCCGACGAGCGCGTCATCCTGAAGGAAACCAAGAAGAAGTAAGGGGTGCAATGATGAACAAGAAAGACGCTCGTTTGCGCCGTGCACGTCAGACCCGCGCCAAGATCGCGGAGATGAAAGTCAATCGTCTGACCGTGTTCCGTACGAATTCGCATATCTACGCTCAGGTCTACTCGCCGTGCGGCACCCAAGTGGTGGCGTCGGCTTCGACGGCCGAAGCAGAAGTGCGCAAGGAACTGACCGGCAGCGGTGCTACCGTCGCCGCCGCCACCGTGGTTGGCAAGCGCGTCGCCGAGAAGGCGAAGGCAGCTGGCGTGGAAGTCGTTGCGTTCGATCGCGGCGGTTTCCGTTTCCACGGCCGCGTGAAGGCCCTGGCTGACGCTGCCCGCGAAGCCGGCCTCAAGTTCTAAGCGAGAGAGAGATACGTCATGGCAAAGATGCAAGCAAAAGTCCAGCAGGACGAACGCGACGACGGCCTCCGCGAGAAGATGATCTCGGTCAACCGCGTCACCAAGGTGGTGAAGGGCGGCCGTATCCTCGGTTTCGCCGCGCTGACCGTGGTTGGTGATGGCGATGGCCGCATCGGCATGGGCAAGGGCAAGGCGAAGGAAGTGCCCGTGGCCGTGCAGAAGGCGATGGACGAAGCCCGTCGCAAGATGGTCAAGGTTTCGCTGAAGAACGGCACGCTCCAACACGAAGTGGTTGGCAAGCATGGCGCCGCCAAGGTGCTGATGATGCCCGCGAAGGAAGGTACCGGCGTGATCGCCGGCGGCCCGATGCGCGCCATCTTCGAAGTAATGGGCGTGACGAACGTCGTTACCAAGTCCCACGGCTCGACGAACCCGTACAACATGGTTCGCGCCACTCTCGACGGCCTGCAGAAGATGAGCACGCCGAGCGAGATCGCTGCGAAGCGTGGCAAGTCGGTCGAAGACATCCTCGGTTAAGGTGAACGACATGTCGCAGAAAACCGTAAAAGTGCAACTCGTGCGCAGCCTGATCGGCACGCGCGAGGATCATCGCGCCACCGTCCGTGGCCTGGGCCTGCGCCGAATCAACTCGGTGTCGGAACTGCAGGACACGCCCGCCGTGCGCGGCATGATCAACAAGGTCTCGTACCTGGTCAAGGTTCTGGCCTGATACCGGGAACTCGGAGAGCAACATGCAACTGAACAACCTGAAACCGGCCGCCGGTTCGAAGCACGCCAAGCGTCGCGTCGGCCGCGGTATCGGCTCCGGCCTGGGCAAGACCGCCGGTCGTGGTCACAAGGGTCAGAAGTCGCGTTCGGGCGGCTTCCACAAGGTGGGTTTCGAAGGCGGTCAAATGCCGCTGTATCGTCGTCTGCCGAAGCGTGGTTTCACCTCGCTGACGAAGGCGTTCACCGCCGAAGTGACCCTGCGCGACATCGAGCGCCTGGAAGCTGCTGAAGTGGACCTTCTGGTCCTGAAGCAGGCCGGCCTCGTTGGCGAACTGGTCAAGACCGCGAAGGTGATCAAGGCTGGTGAGCTGACCCGCAAGGTCACGATCAAGGGTCTGGGCGCCACCGCTGGTGCCAAGGCCGCGATCGAAGCCGCTGGCGGCCAGATCGCCGAGTAATTACCAGCAGCCATCGCAGCAGGACGCGAGTCATAGTCGGAGCATCGTTTGGCCACGGCGAAACCTAACGCAAGCACGCAAGCCAGGAACACCGCGAAGTACGGCGATCTAAAGCGCCGTCTGATGTTCCTGGTGCTGGCCCTGATCGTCTACCGCATCGGTGCGCATATTCCGGTGCCGGGAATCGATCCGGATCAGCTCGCGAAGCTTTTCCAGAGTCAGTCGGGTGGCATCCTCGGGATGTTCAACCTGTTCTCGGGCGGTGCGCTGTCGCGCTTCACCGTCTTCGCGCTCGGCATCATGCCGTACATCTCGGCGTCGATCATCATGCAGTTGCTGACGATCGTGCTGCCGCAGCTGGAGTCGTTGAAGAAGGAAGGGCAGGCGGGCCAGAGGAAGATCACGCAGTACACGCGCTACGGCACGGTGGTTCTGGCCACCTTCCAGGCGCTGTCGATCGCAGTCGCGCTGGAGTCGCAGCCGGGTCTGGTCATCGATCCGGGCCTGATGTTCCGGGCTACGGCGGTGATTACGCTGGTGACCGGCACGATGTTCCTGATGTGGCTCGGTGAGCAGATCACCGAACGCGGACTGGGCAACGGGATTTCGATCATCATCTTCGGTGGTATCGCCGCGGGCTTGCCCAACGCGATCGGCGGACTGTTCGAACTGGTCCGTACGGGTTCCATGAGCATCATCGCGGCGATCCTGATCGTGGCGATCATTGTGGGTGTGACCTTCGCCGTGGTGTTTGTCGAACGCGGTCAGCGCAAGATCCTCGTGAACTATGCCAAGCGTCAGGTCGGCAACAAGGTGTACGGCGGTCAGTCGTCGCACCTGCCGCTGAAGCTGAACATGGCCGGGGTGATTCCGCCGATCTTCGCGTCGTCGATCATTCTGTTCCCGGCGACGATCGCGGGGTGGTTCACGTCTGACTCGACAGGCTCGGTTGGCCGGTTCATCAAGGACCTCGCCGCCACGCTGTCGCCGGGTCAGCCCGTGTACATCCTGCTGTATGCGGCTGCGATTATTTTCTTCTGCTTCTTCTATACGGCCCTGGTGTACAACAGCCGGGAAGTTGCAGACAACCTGAAGAAAAGCGGTGCCTTCATTCCGGGTATTCGTCCGGGCGAGCAGACGACGCGCTACATCGACAAGATTCTGGTGCGATTGACGCTGGCTGGCGCGATCTACATCACGCTGGTCTGCCTGCTGCCTGAATTCCTGGTGCTGCGCTGGAACGTTCCGTTCTATTTCGGCGGAACCTCACTGCTGATCATCGTGGTCGTCACGATGGACTTCATGGCGCAAGTGCAGTCGTACGTCATGTCGCAGCAGTATGAGTCCCTGCTGAAGAAGGCGAATTTCAAGGGTAACCTGACCTTGCGATAAAGCGGGGTTGGACCAGGCTCTAGGTATGGCAAAAGACGACGTCATCCAGATGCAAGGGGAGGTCCTGGAAAATCTCCCCAACGCGACGTTCCGCGTCAAGCTCGAAAATGGCCACGTAGTGCTGGGCCACATCTCCGGCAAGATGCGAATGAACTACATCCGGATTCTTCCGGGTGACAAGGTGACCGTAGAATTGACGCCATATGATCTGTCACGCGCGCGCATCGTCTTCCGGACGAAGTGAAGCGAACAGGAATTGAAGGAAGAGGAAAATCATGAAAGTGCTGGCTTCTGTGAAGCGCATTTGCCGCAACTGCAAAATCATCAAGCGCAACGGTGTGGTGCGTGTGATCTGCTCGTCGGATCCGCGCCACAAGCAACGCCAAGGCTAATCGGAAAGAGGATTGACGAATGGCACGTATCGCAGGGGTTAACATCCCCAACCACAAGCATACCGAGATCGGTCTGACGGCCATTTTCGGTGTCGGTCGCTCGCGCGCTCGCAAGATTTGCGAGGCCACCGGTGTTCCGTTTGACAAGAAGGTCAAGGATCTGACCGACGCCGACCTGGAAAAGCTTCGTGACGAAGTGGGCAAGGTTACGGTTGAGGGTGACCTGCGCCGCGAAAACACGATGAACATCAAGCGTCTGATGGACCTTGGTTGCTATCGTGGCGTCCGCCACCGCAAGGGTCTGCCGCTCCGCGGCCAGCGTACCCGCACGAACGCCCGCACCCGCAAGGGTCCGCGTAAGGCCGGCGTGGCTCTGAAGAAGTAAAGCCGAAGGCATAGGAACAGACACATGGCAAAAGGTCCGAACAACGCCGCCCAGCGCGCGCGTAAGAAGGTCAAGAAGAACGTTGCCGACGGCATTGCGCACGTTCACGCTTCGTTCAACAACACCATCATCACGATCACCGACCGTCAGGGCAACGCCCTGTCGTGGGCGACCGCCGGTGGCCAGGGCTTCAAGGGTTCGCGCAAGTCGACCCCGTTCGCTGCCCAGGTTGCTGCCGAGAACGCCGGCCGCGTGGCGCAGGACCAGGGCATCAAGAACCTGGAAGTGCGCATCAAGGGCCCCGGTCCTGGCCGCGAATCGGCTGTCCGCGCGCTGAACGCGCTGGGCATCAAGATCGCCGTGATCGAAGACGTGACGCCGGTGCCGCACAACGGCTGCCGTCCGCCGAAGCGTCGTCGTATCTAAGCATCGACAGCAGACCTCGTCATCGTGCCGACATAAATGGCGCGATGCCGATGTTTCATTGATGTGGTAGTATCGCGCGTTGACCTGCTGCAACCTGTTGCGGCAGGTTTTCGTTTTGCGTCTTATGCTTTTGCGTTACTCCGCGGTGTTTCGGCGCCACGGATGCCAATAAGCCCACCGTCCGTCAGATTTGCTGACGGACTCGCGGCGTGCCCGGAGCGTACCGATTTGTCGGCGCTGACCGAGGCGGCGTCGCGATCGATCAAAGGAAGATAAAGTGGCACGTTATACCGGCCCGAAGGCCAAACTTTCCCGCCGCGAAGGCACCGATCTGTTCCTGAAGAGCGCCCGTCGCTCGCTGGCTGACAAGTGCAAGCTGGACAGCAAGCCCGGTCAACACGGCCGCACCTCGGGTGCCCGTACGTCGGACTACGGCAACCAGTTGCGCGAAAAGCAGAAGGTCAAGCGTATCTATGGCGTGCTCGAGCGTCAGTTCCGCCGCTACTTCGCTGAAGCCGACCGTATCAAGGGCAATACCGGCGAAAACCTGCTGCGTCTGCTGGAATCGCGTCTCGACAACGTCGTGTATCGCATGGGTTTCGGCTCGACCCGCGCTGAAGCGCGTCAGCTGGTTTCGCACAAGGCGATCCTGGTGAACGGCATTGCACTGAACGTGCCGTCGGCCCAGATCAAGTCGGGTGACGTGGTGACCGTGCGTGAGCAGTCGCGCAAGCAGGTTCGTATCGCCGAAGCGCTGTCGCTGGCCGAGCAGTCGGGTTTCCCGACCTGGGTGGCCGTCGATTCCAAGAAGTTTGAAGGCACCTTCAAGCAAGCCCCGGATCGCGCCGACATCTCCGGCGACATCAACGAGAGCCTGATCGTCGAATTGTATTCGCGTTAATCGAGCCAATCGATCCGCGAACGGTTCCCGCGCTTGCGTCTCCCGCAACGCCTCGTTATCAGCCCGACGCGCACTACGCGCGGTCGGGCTTATTGCCCATCATGCGATGGGTTTTTTCAGGTTCCAAACGTCAGCCTTATCGGTGTAACGAGCCGAGGGTATTGAAAAGGACAACCTAATGCAAACAGCACTCCTCAAGCCAAAAATCATCGCCGTCGAACCGCTTGGCGACCATCACGCCAAGGTCGTGATGGAGCCGTTCGAGCGCGGCTACGGCCATACGCTCGGTAACGCGCTGCGTCGCGTGCTGCTGTCGTCGATGGTCGGCTACGCGCCGACCGAGGTCACGATCGCTGGAGTGGTGCACGAGTATTCCACCATCGACGGTGTGCAGGAAGACGTGGTCAACCTGCTGCTGAACCTGAAGGGTGTCGTGTTCAAGCTGCACAACCGCGACGAAGTCACGGTGTCGCTGCGCAAGGATGGCGAAGGCGTGGTCACGGCTGCCGATATCGAGCTGCCGCACGACGTCGAGATCATCAACCCGAATCACGTGATCGCGCATCTGTCTGCCGGCGGCAAGCTGGACATGCAGATCAAGGTCGAGCAAGGCCGCGGCTACGTGCCGGGCAACGTGCGCAAGTTCGGCGACGAAGCGGGCAAGGTCATCGGCCGCATCGTGCTGGACGCATCGTTCTCGCCGGTCCGCCGCGTGTCGTACGCCGTGGAATCCGCCCGTGTGGAACAGCGTACCGACCTCGACAAGCTCGTGATGAACATCGAAACCGACGGCGTGATCTCGCCCGAGGAAGCGATTCGCCAGTCGGCTCGCATCCTGGTCGATCAGCTGTCCGTGTTCGCCGCGCTGGAAGGCACCGAGTCGGCCGCTGAAGCCGCTTCGAGCCGTACGCCGCAGATCGATCCGATCCTGCTGCGCCCGGTCGACGACCTCGAGCTGACGGTGCGCTCGGCCAACTGCCTGAAGGCCGAGAACATCTACTACATCGGCGACCTGATCCAGCGTACCGAGAACGAACTGCTCAAGACCCCGAACCTGGGTCGCAAGTCGCTCAACGAGATCAAGGAAGTCCTCGCCTCCCGTGGCCTGACGCTCGGCATGAAGCTCGAGAACTGGCCGCCCGCAGGCCTGGAGAAGTAATTGGCATGGCAGGGCCGCGGCAACGTGGCCCTGCCTGTCGAGTTGCCGCCAGCATGGTGCTGACGGCTCGGAAGCACTACCGGCCCGCGCCAATGTCCGTCGAATCGTTGACGGCGTGGCGATAGAAGAGCTGGTCAAACACTGTTATCGAAAGGAATCATCATGCGTCACCGTCATGGTTTGCGGAAGCTGAACCGCACCTCGTCGCACCGTCTCGCGATGCTGCGCAACATGTCCAACTCGCTGTTCCAACACGAGCTGATCAAGACCACCCTGCCGAAGGCCAAGGAACTGCGCAAGGTCGTCGAGCCCCTCATCACGCTGGCCAAGAAGGACACCGTGGCGAACCGTCGCCTGGCGTTTGCCCGCCTGCGCGATCGCGACATCGTGACCAAGCTGTTCACGGAACTGGGCCCGCGTTACAACGCACGTCCGGGCGGCTACACCCGCATCCTGAAGTTCGGTTTCCGTCAGGGCGACAACGCGCCGATGGCGCTGGTCGAACTGGTCGACCGTCCGGAAATCACCGAAGCCCCGGCTGAAGAAGCTGCGGAATAAGGTATCGGACCTGCGGCAGCCTGTCTCACGACGGGTTCGCACGCAACGCTTACAATCGAGCCAGGCTTTTGCCTGGCTCTTTTGTTTTCGGGCCCAACACAGAACAGGAATCGAAGGTATGCGGGTGCAGGCGGGATTCGGTTGGCGACAGTTTGCGGCGGCGTTGCTGCTCGTGCTGCTTGGCATGCTCGGGCTGCAGGGTGCCGCGCGAGCGGCGTCCGAGGACGACTTTCTGCCTCCCGAACAGGCGTTTCGATTTGCCGCGCGCCAGCTCGACGACCGGACCATCGAGGTGCGCTTCGACGTGGCCGATGGGTACTACCTCTACCGGGAGCGCTTTGCGTTCGCGGCGCAGCCCGCGTCGGTGAAGCTTGGTGCGCCGGAATTCCCGGCGGGCAAGGTCAAGTTCGACGAGACCTTCAACAAGGACATGGAGACCTACCGCGGCAGCGTAACGATTCGCGTGCCCGTGGAGGCCGGGCCGCCCGACGGCAAATGGGCGCTGACCGTGACATCGCAGGGCTGCGCGGACAAGGGGCTGTGCTATCCGCCGCAGGAGCATGTGTTCCGGGTGGGCGGGGCGCCGCTGGCGAACCTGTTTGGCGATCGCGCGCCCGCCGGCACATCGGGTGCCACCTCGAGCCCCCCATCGAGCGCTACCTCGGCGGGGGCGGCGGTATCCCCCGCGCCCTCGCAGGCCGCTAATGCGGCGGTGGCCGAGGACGGCGACCGCATCGCGCGCGCGCTGGCCAGCCGCAACCTCGGCGTGATCGTCGCGCTGTTCTTCGGGCTCGGGCTGCTGCTGACCTTCACGCCCTGCGTGCTGCCAATGGTGCCGATCCTGTCGTCGATCGTGGTGGGCGAGCATGTCACGCGCGGCCGCGCGCTGACCGTGTCGCTGGCCTATGTGCTCGGCATGGCCGTCGTGTACACCGCGATCGGCGTGGCCGCGGGGATGATTGGCGAGGGGCTGGCCGCGGCGCTGCAGACGCCATGGGTGCTCGGCGCCTTCGCGGTGCTGATGATCGCGCTTGCACTGTCGATGTTCGGCGTCTACGAACTCCAGCTGCCGCAGCGCTGGCAGACGCGGCTGACCGAGTCGTCGAACAAGCGGCAGGGCGGGCAGATCGCCGGCGCCGCGGTCATGGGGGCGATCTCGGCGCTGATCGTCGGGCCGTGCGTCACGGCGCCGCTCGCGGGCGCGCTCGCGTATATCGCGCAGACCGGCGATGCGGTGACGGGCGGCAGCGCGCTGTTTGCCATGGCCATCGGCATGGGCGTGCCGCTCGTGCTGGTGGGGGTGGGGGCGGGCAATCTGCTGCCGCGCGCGGGCCGCTGGATGGAGGCGACCAAGCGCTTCTTCGGCTTTCTGCTGATCGGCGTGGCGATCTGGATGGTGACGCCGGTGCTGCCCGCATGGATCGTGATGGTCGCGTGGGCGGCGCTTCTGCTCGTGGGCGCCGTGTATCTGGGCGCGTTCGATGCGCTTGGCGCCGATGCACGCGGTCTGGCGCGGCTGGGCAAGGGGCTGGGCCTGCTGGCGGCACTGGCCGGCGCGATCGTGCTGGTGGGGCTCGCGTCCGGCGGGCGCGATCCGTTGCAGCCGCTGTCGCATCTGAGCTTCAATGGCGCGTCGGGCGGCGCCAGTGGCGCAGGGGAGAAGGAAGCGATGCGCTTCGAACGCATTCGCACCGTGGCGGACCTCGATGCGCGCGTGGCGGCCGCCGCGGCGGCGGGCCGGCCGGTCATGCTCGATTTCTACGCGGACTGGTGCGTGAGCTGCAAGGAGATGGAGAAGTTCACGTTCTCCGATGCGAAGGTCGGCGCGCGCATGGCGCAGCTGACCTTGCTGCAGGCCGACGTCACGGCCAACAATGCCGACGATCGCGCGCTGCTGAAGCGCTTTGGCCTGTTCGGGCCGCCGGGGATCATCCTCTTCGGTGCCGATGGCAAGGAGCGGCCCGTGCGCGTGATCGGCTATCAGTCGGCCGATCGGTTCCTCGACAGCCTCGAGCGCGCGTTCGGGACGTCCAGCGTCGCGGCGCGCTAGCGGTCGAGCCAGCGGCCGAGTGCCCAGAGCGCGCCGATGGCGGCCACCACGCCGCCCATCAGGCCGATCGACCACCAGAATCCTTCGGGCGCGTGCAGCCACGGCATGCGATCGAAGTTCATGCCGAAGATCCCCGTGATCAGCGTCAGCGGCATAAACAACGCCGTGAGGATCGTCAGCGTGCGCATCGTGCGGTTGGTCCGATGCGCGACGGCCGAGAAGTGAATCTGCACGGCCGACTCGATCGAGTCCTCGAGCCGCCTTGCATGGGCCAGCACGCGCTGGATATGCTCCATCAGATCGGTCAGCCGGACCAGCAGCACCTCGTCGCGGCTGGCCGCGGTCGGCCGCGGCGCACCGTCTTCCTCACTGCTGTAGCGATTGTCGAGCAGACTGTCGCGGAATTCCTGCAGCGCATCGCGCTGTTCCTCGCTCAGGTGTTCGAGCCGCCGCAGCTGGATGCGCGCGTCGAGCAGGCCCTCCCAGCTCGAGAAACTGCGTCGCGCGCTCAGCAGCGCGCGCTGCCAGCGGTCGAGCTGGCGCGTGAGCGGCGAGCGGAGTTCGAGGTAGCGATCCACCATCGCGTTGAGAAGCCGCAGCATCAGGTCCTCGGGTCGCGTGGGCGGACGGACGCCGTGTACGAGCGCGGCCTGCCCGTTCGTGCCGGAGGCGCCCGCAGGGCGCGGGGCCTGGCAGAGATCGAGCAGACGCTGGCGTACCTGATCCAGCGTGCGCGACGGGCCCGGCCGCACGGTGACGAGCACCGTGTCGAAGACGAAGAACGTGACCGGTTGCGTGTCGATGCGCGCGAGGGCGGGCAGGAATCCCGGCGGATACTTGCGCGCGGGCTTTTGCGCCGAGACGGGTACACCTGACGGCGCCGGCGCGGATGCCGCGTGTGCCGCGTCCGCCTCCGCGAACAGGCGGCTCGTCTCGAACGTGAGCTTGCGGAAGATCACCATGTCGTACGCATTCGTCGTGTCGAAGAACGACGGATGCGAGGGATTGGTGGCATCCACCAGATGCAGGTCGAGGACGGGCGCGCCGGTCAGCGGTGTCAGGCTGTCGCGCCACGCGGACGGTGCGGGCGCGACCTCTTCGGTGTCGAAGTCCGCCCAGACGAAGCGCGCCGCGGCGTTGCCGGCGAGAAACTCGCGCGCCGCCTCGAGGGTGGCCAGCGGATGGACCTGGCTGGCCGAGAACCCGAGCAGTTGCATCGGCGGCGATCAGTCCCGCAGCAGACGCGCGGCGTCGCGCGCGAAGTACGTAAGGATGCCGTCGGCCCCCGCACGGCGGAAGGCGAGCAGCGATTCCATCATGACCTTGTCGTGATCGAGCCAGCCGTTCTGAGCCGCGGCCTTGAGCATCGCGTACTCGCCGCTGACCTGATACACGTAGGTCGGAAAGCGGAACTCGTCCTTCACGCGGCGCACGATATCGAGGTACGGCATGCCGGGCTTGACCATGACCATGTCCGCGCCTTCCATGATGTCCTGCGCCACTTCGCGCAGGGCCTCGTCGGTGTTGGCCGGATCCATCTGGTACGTCATCTTGTTGCTCTTGCCCAGATTCGCGGCCGAGCCCACGGCATCGCGGAACGGGCCGTAGAACGCGGACGCGTACTTGGCCGAGTACGCCATGATGCGCGTGTGGATGTGGCTGTTCTCTTCGAGCGCGGCACGGACCGCGCCGATCCGGCCATCCATCATGTCCGACGGGGCGACGATATCGACGCCCGCTTCGGCCTGCGCCAGCGCCTGTTTGACGAGGATCTCGACCGTGATGTCGTTGATCACGTAGCCGTTGTCATCGAGCACGCCGTCCTGGCCGTGGCTCGTGTACGGATCGAGCGCCACGTCGGTGAGGATGCCGAGTTCGGGGAAGCGGTCCTTGAGCGCGCGCACCGCGCGCGGCACGAGGCCTTCGGCCCGGGTGGCCTCGATACCGTCGGGCGTCTTCAGCGACGGGTCGATCACCGGGAACAGCGCGATGACGGGTATGCCGAGCTTCACGCAGTCTTCGGCGATGGGCAGCAGCAGGTCTACCGAGACGCGCTCCACGCCAGGCATCGACGCGACGGTCTGACGCTGGTTCTGGCCTTCGAGAATAAAGACCGGGTAGATGAAGTTGTCGGGGGACAGGCGGTTTTCGCGCATCATGCGGCGCGAGAAATCGTCGCGGCGCATGCGGCGGGGACGATATTCGGGAAACGTGGACATGTGCAGTTCCGGGGGAGGCGGCGCGATCATGTTGACGCTGGAGGTGACGCAACTACTGCGCGGCACGCATCCCGTTGCAGTGCGTCAGATCGCGTTGAAAGAAAAACTAAACTTTTGTGCGTGCCCGCTATCATACTCGCGGACACTCTGTGTTGCTTCGTGCGGCGCGGTGTCCCCCGCTACTCCTCCCTGAGCGGGTACCCGCCCCAACCGGCGGGAAGTTGGTCCCCGTTGCCACGCAACGGGGCTTTTTTTGCGCGTGCTTCAGGCCTTCGGTCAAACCTTCGATTTGGCTTTCGATGGCTGGGCGATCTTCGGGCGCAGCGCTTTGGGGACGCGGTGCTTGGGGGCTTTTTTCGCAGGGGCCTTTGCGGGCGTTTTCGCGGGGTTTTTTGCCGCGGCCCTCGTCGCGGGCTTTGCCGCGACCGGTTCCGTTGCGACCGGCTCTGCGCCATCCGCTTCCGGCGAGCCATCCGATGTCGCCTCCGATGTGCCTTCCGACGCCGACGCTAGCGCTTCCGGCAACGCGAGCCAGCCCGCGATCACGCGTTGCGCTTCCTCGATGCCACGGCGCTTGATGCTCGAAAACAACTGCGCGGTCATCGGCACCGGCGTTTCGAGCTGTTCCGCATAACCGGCGAGCACCTTGCGCGTTTCACGCAGCGCCAGCGCGTTCTCGCTGTTGGTCAGCTTGTCCGCCTTGGTCAGCAGGACGTGAATCGGCCGGCCCGTCGGCAGGAACCACTCCACCATCTGGCAATCGAGATCCGTGAACGGACGGCGCGCGTCCATCATCAGCACCAGGCCCGACAGCTGCGTGCGCGTCTGCACGTAGTCGCTGAGCAGACCCTGCCAGTGATACTTGGCCGTGCCCGAGACCTCCGCGTAGCCGTAGCCGGGGAGGTCGACGAGGAAGGCGAGCGGGTCCGGCGCCTTGACCGGGGCCACCGAGAAGAAGTTGATGTGCTGCGTGCGGCCCGGCGTGCGCGACGAGAAGGCGAGCCGCTTCTGGTTGCAGAGGATGTTGATGGCCGTCGATTTGCCGGCGTTGGAACGGCCGGCGAAGGCCACCTCGGGGACAGCCGTGGCGGGCAGGTCGCGCAGGTGGTTGACGGTAATGAAGAAGCGGGCCTGGTGTAGAAGCGACATGCGAAAGAGTGAAGGCGGGAGCGTCGGGTGACGGGGACTGACGAGCGGATCGTCAGGCAGGGTTGGGGGCACGTTGCGGCATCTCGTCACAGTGGCGTGCAGCCGTCAATCCGGAAAGCGATTTATTGTACAATACGCCGGTTTACGGTCTCCTGAGCGGGTGACGTGTGACATCCATTTGTCGCATCGAATGCTTGCACAGTCCGTTGCCCGCGGCGTTCCCACCGTCAGGGCTCCGGGTCGGCCGACCTTGCATTCGGTATTTATAACAATTCTGACAAGGTGTGCGAATGAACCGCATTGCGAAAATTCTGGCTGTCATGGCGCTCGCTGTCCCTGCGCTGACCATGACGGGAATGGCTACCGCCGCAGAACAGGCCCCCGCAAAGGCCGATCCTGCCAAGGGCGAAACGCTGTATTCGCAAGGCGCTCCCGATCGCAATGTTCCCGCGTGCCTGAGCTGCCACGGCGCGGCGGGCAACAGCGGCGCGGCCGCCAATCCCAAGCTCGCCGGCCAGCAGGCCGAGTACGTGCACAAGCAACTCGAAGACTTCAAGGCCAAGACGCGCAACAACGCGATCATGACGCCGTACGCCTCGGTGCTGACCGATCAGGAAATGCGTGATATCGGCGCCTACCTCGCCAAGCAGCAACTGAAGCCGGCCACGGCGAAGAGCAAGGATACGATCGAAGCCGGCCAGAAGATCTATCGTGCCGGGATCGCGGCGAAGGGCGTGCCGGCCTGCGCGGCCTGCCACGGACCGACGGGCGCGGGGATTCCGGCGCAGTATCCGCGTATCGGCGGCCAGTTTGCCGAGTATACGGAGGCACAGCTGATCGCATTCCGCCAGGGCACCCGCAAGAACAACTCGGTGATGAGCACCGTCGCCGCGCGCATGTCGGACGCCGAGATCAAGGCCGTTGCCGACTACGTGGCCGGCGTGCGCTGATTTCTCCATGCCGGACGCCGGTCGATGAAACCCGGCGTCCTGCCAGTAATCGAAGAGGGTGGCCTGCTTGCAAAGCAGGTCCACCCTCTTTTATTTTTTACCCCACGCAACAGCTGATTTGCCTCGGCGTTACCGTTCATGTCGACCGCTTCCACTTCGGGCCTGCACCTGAAGACCTCCCATCGCGTGCTGCGCGACACCGTCGAGCTGTTGTCCTCGATGCGCTTTGCGATCACGCTGCTGACGGTCATCGCCATCGCGAGTGTGATCGGTACCGTGCTCAAGCAGAACGAGCCGTACCCGAACTACGTGAACCAGTTCGGTCCGTTCTGGGCCGATCTGTTCCATGCGCTGTCGCTGCAGAAGGTATATAGCTCGTGGTGGTTCCTGCTGATCCTGGCGTTCCTCGTGGTGTCGACGTCGTTGTGCATTGCACGAAACGGCCCGCGCATGATTGCCGACATGCGGTCATGGAAGGACCACGTGCGGGAGCGCAGCCTGCGCGCGTTCCATCACCGCGGCGAGTTCGAGGGCGGCATGGCGCGCGCCGATGCGGTCGCACGACTGGGCGCGCTGCTGCGGAACCGCGGTTACCGGATCAAGCCGGTGGAGCACGAGGGCGCCACGCTGCTGGCCGCCAAGGCGGGCGCATTCAACAAGCTCGGCTATATCCTCGCGCACACGGCGATCGTCGTGATCTGCATCGGCGGCCTGCTCGATGGCGACATGCTGATCCGCGCGCAGATGTGGTTTGGCGGCAAGACGCCGATCAGCGGGAATGCGGTGATCACCGACGTGCCGCCGCAACACCGGCTGTCGCCGAACAATCCGGGTTTCCGTGGGAACGCCTTCGTGCCCGAGGGCGCGACGGTATCGACCGCGATTCTCAATATCGCCGATGGCGCCCTGGTGCAGGACCTGCCGTTCACGCTGACGCTCAAGAAGTTCACGGTCGATTTCTACTCGACGGGCATGCCCAAGCTGTTTGCGTCGGACGTGGTCGTGACGGACCGCGCGACGGGCAAGCAGACCGAGGCGACGATCAAGGTGAACGAGCCGCTGATCGTCGATGGCATCGCGATCTATCAGTCGAGCTTCGAGGATGGCGGTTCGAAGCTCAAGTTCGTCGGCTATCCGATGAGCGGCACCTCGGGCTCGACGTTCGCGCTTTCCGGCGCCATCGGTGGCAGCGCCACGCTGACGGGCACCGGCACGGGCGCCGACGATGAGAGCCTGACGGTCGAGTTCAGCGACTTCCGCCTGATGAACGTGGAGAACGTGACCGACGCGTCGGGCAAGCCCGATGCGCGCGGCGTGGCGCGCAAGTCCATGGGCGCGACGCTGGAGAAGCACCTCGGCTCCGCGGCCAACCTGGACAAGGAAAAAGAGTTCCGCAACGTCGGTCCCTCCGTGCAGTACAAGCTGCGCGACCGTAACGGCCAGGCGCGCGAGTTCAACAACTACATGGTGCCCGTGGAACTGGACGGGCAGCTCGTGTTCCTGGCGGGCATGCGCGAGGCGCCGGACGAGCCGTTCCGCTACCTGCGTATTCCGGCGGACGACCAGCGTTCGGTGACGGACTGGATGCGACTGCGCGCCGCGCTGCAGGATCGCGCGATGCGTGGCGAGGCCGCGCGCCGGTTTGCCGCGATCTCCATGCCGGGCGAGGGCAAGGAGACGCTGCGCGCCCAGCTGGCCGAGAGCTCGCTGCGTGCGATGGACCTGTTCGCAGGGGCTGCGCGCGCGCAGAAGGACGCGCCGCCCGGAGGCTTCACGGCGATTGCCGCGTTCCTCGAGAAGACCGTGCCCCCCGCCGAGCAGCAGAAGGCCGCCGATGTGCTGCTGCGCATTCTCAATGGCAGCATGTGGGAGCTGTGGCAGCTGTCGCGCGAGAAGGACAAGGCGCCGGCCGTGGCCAACGACGCGAAGAGCAGTGCGTTTCTGCAACAAGCGGTCAACTCGCTGTCGGACAGTTTTTTCTACGCCGCACCGGTTTTTCTGCAACTGGATGATTTCGAGCAAGTGCGCGCGAGCGTGTTCCAGATGACGCGTGCGCCGGGCAAAAACATCGTGTATCTTGGGTGCTTGCTGCTCGTACTTGGCGTTTTTGCGATGTTCTACATCCGTGAGCGCCGCGTATGGATCTGGGTCAAGGATAAGCACGAAGGTCACGGCAGCGAGGTACTGATGGCGATGTCCACACAACGCCGGACCCTCGATTTCGAGCGGGAGTTTGCCGCACTGCGCGACGACGTCGGCCGCGCGGCCGGCGCCGACCCGACGGAGGGCAAGTCGGGCCACGCGTGAGACGGGTATCCGCAACATCCACGCGCCATGATGTGGACGTGCCATTGTTATCGTAAAACGGCTTCGTACGTCGAATACGAAGCGACACGAACCACAAGAGCAGGAATGCCATGTCTTCCAATGTGAACCCCGCCACGCACGGACTGCGCGCACAAGCGCAGGCACCGTCGTCGCCTCCGGCCGCCCACGCCGACGAGGCGTATCTCGAACCTTCGTTTTTGCGCCGCCTGTCGTGGATCGACTGGGTCTACGCGCTGCTGCTGACCGTCGGTGCCGGCGTGGCGCTGATGGAGTACGGCCAGTGGATGAACGTCTACGACAAGGCGATCCTGATCGGCGCGGTGCCGACGTTCGCGCTGCTGGGCTGGCACTGGAAAGCCGTGCGGCCGCTGATGGCGGGGCTGGCCGTGCTGTCGATCGGCGCGATCCAGCTGTATCACGGCGACCTCGCGCGCGCCGAGCAGGCCTTCTTCCTCAAGTACTTCCTGTCGAGCCAGTCCGCGATCCTGTGGATGAGCGCGCTCGTGTTCCTGTCCACGCTGTTCTACTGGGTCGGGCTGGCCACGCGTGCCGAGACCGGCTACAGCATCGGCAGCAAGCTCTGCTGGGCCGCGGTGGTCCTGGGCTTCACGGGTCTGCTCGTGCGCTGGTACGAGTCCTATCTGATCGGCACCGATATCGGCCATATTCCGATCTCGAACCTGTACGAAGTGTTCGTGCTGTTCACGCTGATCACGTCGCTGTTCTACCTCTACTACGAACGCCGTTACGCGACGCGCGCGCTCGGGCCGTTCGTGATGCTCGTGGTGTCCGCCGCGGTCGGCTTCCTGCTCTGGTACACGGTGAGCCGCAATGCGCAGGAGATTCAGCCGCTGGTCCCCGCGCTGCAAAGCTGGTGGATGAAGATCCACGTGCCCGCGAACTTCATCGGCTACGGCACGTTCTCGCTCGCGGCGATGGTCGCGGTCGCCTATCTGCTCAAGCAACGCGGCATCCTCGCCGAACGCCTGCCGTCGCTCGAACTGCTCGACGACGTCATGTACAAGGCGATTGCCGTGGGTTTCGCGTTCTTCACGATCGCGACGATCCTCGGTGCGCTGTGGGCCGCGGAAGCCTGGGGCGGTTACTGGAGCTGGGATCCGAAGGAGACCTGGGCCCTGATCGTCTGGCTCAACTACGCGGCCTGGCTGCACATGCGCCTCATGAAGGGGCTGCGCGGCACGATGGCGGCCTGGTGGGCGCTGGTGGGCCTGCTGGTCACCACCTTCGCGTTCCTCGGCGTGAACATGTTCCTGTCGGGGCTGCATAGCTACGGTGAGCTTTGAGCCGCTTCGCACCCTGAAATATGAAGAGCCCGTCGCATTTCGTGACGGGTTTTTCATTTCAGGCGAAAAAAGTCGCACTCTGCCGGAATAAACGCGTCACATCCGTTGTTTACTGAGAGAACCGGGCGCCGACCCTCGGCGTCCCAAAACGAGAAGGAGAACTCACCATGGCATTGCACACCAAGTTCCGTCCGTTGTTCCGTCCGGCCACCATCGCGCTGGCATCCGCCTCGATTCTGCTCGGCGCCTGCTCGGGCATGGGCGGCATGGGTTCGGGCGGCAACATGCCGCCGACCGTCAAGGTGACCGACGGCGTTCTGACCGATCCGCAGGGGCTGACGCTGTACACGTTCGACCGCGATACCAATGGCAGCGGCAAGAGCGTCTGCAATGCCACGTGCGCCACCAACTGGCCGCCGCTGCTGGCCAGCCCGGGCACGAGCTCGACGGGCAGCTACTCGATCATCACGCGCGACGACGGCACGCGCCAGTGGGCCTACAAGGGCAGCCCGCTGTACCGCTTTGCCAAGGACGCCAAGCCCGGCGACAAGACCGGCGACAACCTGAACAACGTGTGGCACGTCGCCAAGCCGTAATCCGTCCCACTGGCGCCGTGCAGGACCCGACCGCGGGTCTTGCACGGACCCTTCTGTTTCGCATCCCCTCGGCATGACCGTTCAAGGCGGCGACGGCGACACAGTGGAATACAAAATTGTTGTCAGGATTGCCCGCACCAACCGACGAAGCGGAAAGTCCAACGCTGCAATGGGTACGCTCCGGCCTGCCCGTCATGGCCGAACCGAGGTGATTCTGAAATGCTGATTCCTTCCCCCAAATGGCTCCGTGGCGATGATGTCGCCGCATCGGAAATTACGCCGCGCGAAGTATTCGAATCGCGCCGCCGGTTGTTGATGCTGGCCGCTGCGGGAGCCGCTGGCGCCACGCTCTCGCCATGGGCGATGCGGCAGGCGCACGCCGCGCAGCCGCACGGTGCCAAACTCGCGGCGAAGCCGAACACCGCGTATGCGATCACCGAGAAGGTGACGCCCTACGACGACGCGACCACGTACAACAACTTCTACGAATTCGGGACGGACAAGTCCGATCCCGCGCGTTACGCGGGCACGCTGCGGCCGCGGCCCTGGCAGGTGTCGGTGGAAGGGCTCGTGAAGCAGCCCAAGGTGTATGACCTCGACGAGCTGCTCAAGCTCGCGCCGCTCGAGGAGCGTGTGTACCGCATGCGCTGCGTGGAAGGCTGGTCGATGGTGATTCCGTGGATCGGCTACTCGCTGTCGGAGCTGATCCGGCGCGTGGAGCCGCAGCCCGGTGCCAAGTTCGTGCAGTTCATCACGCTGGCCGACAAGAAGCAGATGCCCGGCCTCGGCAGTCCGGTACTGGACTGGCCGTACAGCGAGGGACTGCGCATGGACGAGGCCATGCATCCGCTGGCCCTGCTGACGTTCGGTCTTTATGGCGAGGTGCTGCCGAATCAGAACGGCGCGCCGGTGCGCATGGTGCTGCCATGGAAGTACGGATTCAAGAGCGCGAAGTCGATCGTGAAGATCCGCTTCGTGGACAAGCAGCCGCCCACGAGCTGGAACCTGGCCGCGCCGAGCGAGTACGGGTTCTACTCGAACGTGAATCCCGATGTCGATCATCCGCGCTGGAGCCAGGCGACCGAACGCCGGATCGGCGAGGACAAGGGATCGGGCGGGTTTGCCGCGCTGTTCGCGCCCAAGCGCAAGACGCTGCCGTTCAATGGCTACGGCCAGCAGGTGGCGCCGTTGTACGCGGGCATGGACCTCAAGAAATTCTTCTGATGGCGCGGGAGCGGGACGTGATTGCAGACAATGCCGGCGCCCCGACGGGCGCACCCCCCCGGCGTGGGACAGCGGGTGGTAAAGCTTCGGGCGGCTCGCTGTCGATGCTTTCGCCCGGGCGGCTTCGCGCGGTCAAGGCCGTGGTGTGGCTCCTCGCGCTGCTGCCGTTTGCGCGGCTGATGTTCCTGGGAGCGACCGCGCAGTTCGGCGCCAATCCGCTCGAGTTCGTCACGCGCTCCACGGGCACGTGGACGCTGGTGCTGCTGTGCGTGACGCTGGCCGTGACGCCGCTGCGGCGGCTGACGGGCTGGAACTGGCTGATCCGCTTGCGCCGGCTGCTGGGGCTGTTCACGTTCTTCTACGGCCTCCAGCATTTCCTGTTGTGGCTCGCCGTCGATCGCGGTTTCGACGTGGCGTACATGATCGAGGACGTGGCCAAGCGCCCGTTTATCACGGTGGGATTTGCGGCGTTCGTGCTGATGATTCCGCTCGCGCTGACGTCGACGAACGCGATGGTGAAGCGCCTGGGAGGCAAGCGCTGGCAGGTGCTGCACAAAGCGATCTATGCGGTCGCCGTGCTGGCCATCCTGCACTACTGGTGGCACAAGGCCGGCAAGAACGACTTCAGCGAAGTATCGATCTACGCGGCCGTCGTGTTCGTGCTGCTGGGCCTGCGCGCCTGGTGGGCGGTGCGCAGGCGCACGGCGGTCGGCGCCTGATCAGCCCTTGAGCAGATGCTCGTTGCGGAACAGGTCTTCGGGGCGCTCGCGATCGCGGACCAGGTGCACGGCGTCGCCATCGACGAGCACTTCGGCCGCGCGGCCGCGCGTGTTGTAGTTCGAGCTCATTACGAACCCATAGGCACCCGCTGACATCACGGCGAGCAGGTCGCCGGGCTGCACGGCCAGCGCGCGGTCGCGGCCGAGCCAGTCACCCGATTCGCAGACCGGACCCACGATGTCGTAGGTCACGGCATGGTCGGTGCGCGGCGTGACGGCCTCGATGCGGTGGTACGCCTCGTACATGGCGGGGCGGGCCAGATCGTTCATCGCCGCGTCCACGATGCAGAAGTTCTTGCTCGCGCCCGGCTTCAGGAATTCGACCGTGGTCAGCAGCGCGCCCGCGTTGCCCACCAGCGAGCGGCCCGGTTCGAAGAGGACTTCGCGATGGCCATGGCCGCGCGCGGCGACGCGCTCGAGCAGCGTGGTGGCGAAGCCCGTGATGTCCGGCGGGGTTTCGTCGTCGTACGTAATGCCGAGGCCGCCGCCTACATCGATGTGTTCGAGGTCGATACCCTCGCGCGCAAGCGCTTCCACGACGTCCAGCACCTTGTCCAGCGCTTCCAGGTACGGGGAGACTTCCGTGATCTGCGAACCGATATGGCAGTCGATGCCGGTCACGGCCAGATTCGGCAGTGCGGCCGCCGCGCGGTACGTCTGCATGACGTCCTCGAACGCGACGCCGAACTTGTTGCCCTTGAGGCCCGTGGAGATATACGGGTGCGTCTTGGCGTCCACGTCCGGGTTGATGCGCAGCGACACGCGCGCGCGCTTGCCCACGCGGCCGGCCACGGCGTTGAGGCGGTCCAGTTCGGGGATCGATTCGACGTTGAAGCCGCGCACGTCGTGCGACAGCGCCAGTTCCATTTCCGCTTCGGTCTTGCCGACGCCGGAGAACACGACCTTGCGCGGGTCGCCGCCGGCGGCCAGCACGCGCAGCAGTTCACCGCCCGACACGATGTCGAATCCCGCGCCGAGCTTCGCGAACACCTGCAGCACCGCGAGGTTCGAGTTGGCCTTCATCGCGTACTGCACATGCGCGCGCCGGCCCTTGCAGGCGGCGGCGTAGGCCTCGTAGGCGGTGGTCAGCGCGGCGCGCGAGTAGACGTAGGTCGGCGTACCAAATTCGGCGGCAATGCGGGCGAGCGGTACCTGCTCGACGGCGAGCGCGCCGTTCTGGCGATGGAAGAATGCGGTCATGTTCAGCGTGCGTTGGGGGCGGATGCCGGGCGGCTTGGCGTGCCGGCGGCGTTCTGGGCAGCCGCGTCGGCCGGCATCGACGTGGTTGCCGGCATGGGCGTGTTCGGGTTGCCGAGCCCGCTGTCGGGGACGGTCGGCGCGGTGGGGGCGGGCGGAATCGTCGGCATATACAACGGCCCGCGAATGCCGCAGCCGGCGAGGGTCATCGCGAGGCCGGCTGCAAACGCCGATACAATCGCACGGCGCGGCATCGGAATCTGGCGCAGCATCGGAATGTCCTTCATGGTCTGGATGGCTAGGGGGAGGACGACCGGCTGCATGGCTGTGCCGCCATACCGTCGTGCCGCTGAACCGATGAACGGCGGCCCGCGGAATTCCGATCGTCGCACCCTGAAATCAATCGCGCCGGGCGCGTGCGTCCGGCGGCCTTGGAGTTTAGCATGCCCCCCCTGAGTGAAACCGAGTTCCTGACGCTGGCCACGGCCGAGCTGGACCGTCTGGAGGCCGCGATCGAAGCCGCCGCCGATGCGGCCGACGCGGATGTCGAGATCAACCGTACCGGCAACGTGATGGAGCTGGAGTTCGAGGACGGCACCAAGATCATCGTCAACAGCCAGGCGCCGATGCAGGAGCTTTGGGTGGCCGCGCGGGCCGGTGGCTTCCACTTCCGGCACGACGGTGCCAGGTGGATGGATACGCGGGGCGGTGGGGAGCTGTATGCGGCGCTGTCCGGCTATATGAGCCAGCAGGCCGGTGCGGACATCGTGCTGAAGGGTTGAAGGCCTGAAGGGTGGAGGGGTTGAAGGGGCCTGTGCCCCTTCAACTTCGGTACCTCGCGTATCCCCGGACGTCAGGCGCCGCCGAACATTTCCAGGATCTTGCGCTTCTCGGAATCGGCTTCCGGCGACGGCGCATGCTGGCCGCTGTCGTCGGGTTTGCCCGGCCACGGATCGCCCAGGCCGACCGATGCCACGCCGGCGCCGCCCGCGTTCTCTTCGAAGGTCCAGTCGCCCGCGACCATGACCACGCCTTCCGGCGGCTGGCGGTCCGGGGACTCGGGGACGCCCTTGAGCACCTTGCTCATGTAGCTGGTCCAGATCGGCAGCGCGAGGCCGCCACCGGTTTCGCGCGCGCCCAGGCTCTTGGGCTGGTCGTAGCCCATCCATGCAATGCCCACCAGCTTCGGCGTATAGCCCGCGAACCATGCATCGACCGAGTCGTTGGTCGTGCCGGTCTTCCCGGCGAGGTCGTTGCGGCCCAGACGCTGCTTGGCCGGATTCGCGGTGCCCGAGCGCACCACTTCACGCAGCATGCTGTCGGCGATAAACGCGGTACGGGCGTCGAGCACGCGCACGGCGTCCTGGCCCGCGCGCTGCGGCTGCGTCTCCGAGAGCACCTTGCCGCGCGAGTCGACGACACGCTGGATCAGGTACGGATTGACGCGGTAGCCGCCGTTGGCGAACACCGAGTAAGCGCCCGCCATCTGCAGCGGCGTCACGTTGCCGGCGCCGAGCGCCATCGGCAGGTAGGCCGGATGCTTGTCCGCCTCGAAGCCGAAGCGCGTGATGTAGTCCTGCGCGTACTGCGTGCCGATGGCGCGAAGAATGCGGACGGACACGAGGTTCTTGGACTTGGCGAGCGCGCGGCGCATCGTCATCGGGCCCTCGAACTTGCCGTCGTAATTCTTCGGCTCCCACACCTGGCCGCCCGTATCCGGACCGATCGTCAGCGGTGCGTCGTTGATCACGGTCGCTGGCGAGAACCCCTTCTCGAGCGCGGCCGAATAGATAAACGGCTTGAAGCTCGAACCCGGCTGCCGCCAGGCCTGCGTCACGTGGTTGAACTTGTTCCGGTTGAAGTCGAAGCCGCCGACCATGGCGCGGATCTGGCCATCTTCGGGGCTCATCGAGACGAACGCGGCCGAGACCTCGGGCAGCTGGGTCACCGCCCACGACTTGTCCTTCTCGTCCTGCGTCACGCGGATGATCGCGCCTGGCCGGATGCGGACCTTCGGCTGCGCGTTGCTCGCGAGGGACGGCGCGATAAAGCGCAGCGCCTGGCCTTCGATCGTGGCGACCTCGCCCGACAGCAGCGTGGCTTCCACGCGCTTGGCGGTCACGCTCGTCACCACGGCGGAGCGCATGTCGTCGCTGCCCGGGTGCTCGACCAGCGCGTCGTCGATGGCCTGCTCGCGCTCGGCCGCGCCCGACGGCAGATCGATGAATGCTTCCGGGCCGCGATAACCGTGGCGGCGCTCGTAGGCCATGATGTTCGCGCGCACGGCATCGTACGCGGCGTCCTGATCGGGCTTGGCCAGCGTGGTGTAGACCGTGAGGCCGCGCGTGTACGTTTCCTCGCGGTACTGCGCGTACATCAGCTGGCGCACGATTTCGGCCACGTATTCGGCGTGCGTCGAGAACTCGTTGCCTTCACTGCGCACCTTGAGGTCTTCCCGCACGGCCTGGTCGTACTGCTCGGGCGTGATGTAGCCCAGGTCGCGCATGCGCTGGAGGATGTATTCCTGGCGAACCTTGGCGCGGCGCGGGTTGACCACGGGGTTGTAGGCCGACGGCGCCTTGGGCAGGCCGGCCAGCATGGCGGCCTCGGCCGGCGAGACGTCCTTGATCGACTTGCCGAAGTACACGCGCGCGGCGCTCGCGAAACCGTAGGCGCGCTGACCCAGATAAATCTGGTTCATGTACACCTCGAGGATCTGGTCCTTCGTGAGGTTCGCCTCGATCTTGTAGGCGAGCAGCATCTCGTAGATCTTGCGCGTGTACGTCTTCTCGCTCGAGAGGAAGAAGTTGCGCGCCACCTGCATCGTGATGGTCGACGCGCCCTGCGACAGCCCGCCGCGCAGGTTGGCCAGGCCGGCCCGCAGCACGCCCACGAAGTCCACGCCGCCATGCTCGTAGAAACGATCGTCTTCGATCGCGAGCACGGCCTTCTTCATGACGTCCGGGATCTCGCCGATCGGCACGAAGTTGCGGCGCTCCTCGCCGAACTCCCCGATCAGCACGTTATCGGACGTGTAGATACGCAGCGGGATCTTGGGGCGGTAATCGGTGATGGTGTCGAGCGACGGAAGGTTCGGCTCGGCAACCAGCAGCGCATAGCCGACCAGCAGCGCGACCGTGACGATTCCCGCGACGAACAGTCCGACCAACCAGAACATCGCGCGCACCCAGAGTGGGCGGCGAACGGGAAGGGACGGCTTCTGTTGTGCTGTGGCCATGGAGGGTCTACTTGATCTGAGTGCCCGGATTATATCGTTGCGGATGGCTGCAATCCGCCAAGCGGTGCGGCAAAAGGCGCTATCGCGCTGTTACAAGATGTAATGCCGCTGAGATCTGCATGTAACGCGATTGATGTCACGTTGGGGGTGGACACCTGGCGTCACCACGATGGCGAGGGGAGGCTGGGGGAGCGTCGGATTTTGGCAACGCTTTCGCAGGCGCGTTCACAAAAAGAAAGCGTGTTGAAACGGCCACATTGCCACCGCCCCGGCTTTTTGTGAGAATCCAGCAACATAAAGAGAAACGTTTCATCCAAGAAACAGAATCGCACTATTAGAGCATTCATGCCGGGTGCGAGTTCAATGTCAGGGGGTCACCTTGCGACGGGGCATCTTGTCGGGTCTTCTGCGCCGGACTACGGTCGGCGTGGATATTGGGTCGTCCAGCGTCAAGGTTGTCGAGCTGTCCGTTGGTGCGGGCAGGAACGACTACCGGCTGGAAAAATGCGCCAGTGAATTGCTGGACCGCAATGCCGTTGCCGATGGCAACGTCATCAATATCGAGGCTGTCGGCATCGCGCTCAAGCGCGCGCTCGGCAAGGCCGGTATCCGTACCAAGGACGTGGTCCTCGGCGTGCCGTCCATGCTGACCGAATCGCAGACGGTCAGTCTTCCGGACAACCTGTCCGAGGACGAACTCTATTCGCAGGTCGAATCGGAGGCGCATCGCCTCTATCCGCCATCGCAGGCGGTCAATTTCGACTTCGCGGTCATCGGTCCGAACGAAACCGAGGGTGGCATCGGCGTCCGCGTGACGGCGGCCAACAGCGACCGCGTGCAGGAGCGTGTGACGGCCGCCGAGATGGCGGGCCTGAAGCCGCAGGTCATGGATGTCGAGGAGTACGCCGTACAGCGCTCCATCGTGCAGATGCTCGGCGTGTCCGAGACGCTGACCGAGGCCGATGCCAAGGACCTGCCCGTCATTGCCGTGGTGCACCTCGGCGGCAGCCGCTCCAAGGCCATCTTCTATCAGGGTTGGAAAGAGCTGTACGAGCAGCCGCTCAACAGTTACGGCGATCAGCTTACGCAGAGCGCGGCGCGCATGTTCACGCTCGACGCGCTCAAGGCGGAGATCAAGAAGCGCAAGAACACGCTGCCGGAAGCCTGGCGCGCCCAGTTGCTCAAGCCCTCGCTCGAGGCGCTGGCGATGGAGGTGCAGGGCGCCATCGGCAATTTCATCGCGAGTTCGAGCCTCGGCCGGGTCGACGAGATCCTGCTGTCGGGCGGCCATGCGTCGCTGTTCGGCGTGCAGGCCGCCATCCAGCAGCAAACGCAGATCACGACCACGCTGGCCAATCCTTTCGCCAACATGACGACCGCGGGCAAGGTCAACGAGCGCTATCTCCAGCGCGACCTGCCGGCCTATATCGTCAGCGCGGGACTGGCGTTGCGCGGGCTGCAATAACCCAACCGGGGGGCGAAGCATGTCCACGAACACGATCCCGTCGGTCAACCTGCTGCCGTATCACGAAGCACGCAAGGCGGCCCGGCGCAAGAAGGTCTACACGATGCTGGGCGGCGCGGCGGGTGCCGGCGCGCTCGTCGTGCTGATCGGCGGCCTGTATATCGACCATCGCATCGATGCCGAGGTGGCGCTCAACGAGCAGCTGAAGTCGGCCAACGCGAAGATGGATGTCCAGATCAGCGAGGTCAACACGCTGAAGAAGGATATCGAATCGCTGCTGGACCGCCAGCGCGCGATCGAGAGCCTGCAGGCCCAGCGCAATCTGCCCGTGCAGCTGCTCGAGGAACTCGTGCGCCAGGTGCCGGAGGGCGTCTACCTGTCCACGCTCAAGCAGACCGGCGACAGCTTCGTCATGACGGGCGTTGCCCAGTCGAACGAGCGCATCTCCGAGCTGCTTCGCAACCTGAGCCTCGTGGGCTGGCTCGACCGCGCCGAACTCGGCGAGTCGAAGGCCGTGACGATGACGAACAACCTGCGCGAGCAACGCCGGCTGTTCGACTTCTCCATGCGCTTCTCCTATCGCGCGCCCGAGGCGCCGGCGGACAAGAAGGGCGGGGCGGCAACCGGTGCCGGCGCCGCAGGCGCGAAGGGCGGGAAGGTCTGATCATGGCATTCAATCCGAATCTGAATCTCTCGCTGACGGACCTCTCGACGCAGTTCCGCGGCCTGAACCTCAACGAACCCGAGACCTGGCCGACCGCGCCGCGTATCGTCTTCTCGATTCTCGCGGCGGTGCTGGTGCTCGCGCTCGGCTGGCAGTTCTACTGGAGCGACAAGTCCGACGAGCTCGAGCGCAAGCAGGCGGAGCAGCAGCAATTGCGCGATGCCTACAAGAGCAAGGTGGCACAGGTTGCAAACCTCGCCGCGCTGCGCGAGCAGAAGGTCGAGGTCGAGAAGCGCGTGGCGCTGGCGGAACGGCAGTTGCCGAACAAGACCGAGATGGACGCGCTGCTCGCCGACGTGAACCATGCGGGCGTGGCGCGTGGGCTGCAGTTCGAACTGTTCAAGCCGCAGGCGGCGACGGTCAAGCCGTACTACGCGGAGATTCCGGTCAACCTCAAGGTCACGGGCCGCTATCACGACATCGCGCAGTTCAACGCCGACGTCGCCGCCATGTCGCGGATCGTGTCGATGCGCGGGCTCAACCTCGCGATGGGCAAGGACGGCGTGCTCTCGATGGAAGCGATCGCGATGGCATATCGCGCGCTCGATCCGGACGAGCAGGCCGCGCAGCGACGCGCCGCCGCGGATGCCGCGGCCAAGAACAAGAAGGGCGGCAAGGCCGGAGGTGCCAAATGAGCGGGGCGATCGATCGCGAGGGTCCGGGCGCGCGCCGTGCGCTTGCGCTGGCCGTGCTTGCCACGATGACCGTTGTCGCGTTGGGAGGCTGCGGGGGCGGCCAGGAAGAGGAACTGCAGCACTGGATGGCAGCGACGCGTGCGGCGAAGGTGCCGCCGCCCGAGCCGTTGCCCGACGTAACGCCCTACGTGCCGCGCGAGTACGGCGGCCGCAGTGCACCGGAGCCCTTCGCGCAGACGAAGATCGGTGAGCTGAACAAGACGATGTCCGAGTCGCCGGAGGCCGGCCGGCGACACGAGCCGCTTGAAGACTATCCGCTGGAGAACTTCAAGATGCTCGGCATGATGAGAAAGAACGGCGAGACCTACGGTGTCGTACGCGTAGATAACAAGATCCACCACGTCAAGGTGGGTCAGTATCTCGGCCAGAACTATGGCCGGGTGGTCCGCATCAGCGATCAGGAGATCGTGTTGCGCGAATTGGTTCGGGAAGGGGTCACAGATTGGAAAGAGAAAATGACCAGCCTGAAGCTGGAGGGGTCCGCATGAACACGTCACGTTGGTATCGTGCGCTCGCGGGCGCCGCAGCGATGGCGCTCGTGCTGGCCACCCCGGCCGCATGGGCTCAGACAAACCAGGTCAAGCAGGTGGACGCCAACGTGATTGGCGAACAGACCGTATTCACGGTGGACCTGCAGACGCCGCCGCGCGAGAAGCCGGCGGACTTCACGACGCAGAATCCCGCGCGTATCGCCATCGACCTGATGGACACCGGCTTTGCGCCGGGCCGCGCGCAGTATGACTACGCGGGCAAGGTGCTCAAGGGCGCCAACGTGATGCAGATCGGGAACCGTACCCGCGTGGTGCTGGATCTCGTGCGCACCGCGCCGTACCGCACCGAGATTCGCGGCAACCAGTTCGTGGTGCTGATCGAGAACGCGTCGCAGGCCACCAAGCCGGCGGCACCGACGTTCGCGCCGAGCGCCACGGCAGCCGCTGCCGCGGCATCGTCGCGGCCGAGCGTGCGCAACATCGACTTCCGCCGCGGTACCGACAATGCCGGCCGCGTGGTGGTGGATCTGTCGTCGCGCGATTCGGGCATCAATATCGCGCAGCAGGGCCAGAACCTCGTGGTGGACTTCCTCGGCACGACGCTGCCCGCGGATCTGCGCCGCCGCTTCGACGTGAGCGACTTCGGCTCGCCCGTGCAGTCGATGCGCGCGACCGATACGACCGGGAACGCGCGTCTGACGATCGAGCCGCGTGGCAACTGGGAATACAGTTCGTACCAGACCGACACGCAGTTCGTGGTCGAGGTGCGTCCGGTCAAGGAAGACCCCAACAAGCTGATCTCGGGGCAGGGCTTCCGGGGCGAGCGCATGTCGCTGAACTTCCAGAACATCGACATCCGTTCGCTGCTGCAGGTGTTCGCGGACTTCACGGGCCTCAACATCATCACGAGCGAATCGGTGCAGGGCAACCTGACGCTGCGCCTCAAGGATGTGCCGTGGGATCAGGCGCTGCAGATCGTGCTCGATGCCAAGGGCCTGGCTTCGCGCCGCAGTGGCAACGTGCTGTGGGTCGCCCCGAAGAACGAACTGGCCGAGAAGGAAAAGGCCGAGCTCGAGGCGCGCGCGCAGATCGTGGAACTGGAGCCGATTCGCAGCCAGGTGTTCCAGCTGAACTACCAGCGCGCCGACGACGTGCGCCGCATGCTGCTGGGTATCGCCCCGACGGGTGGTGCCGGTGGTGGCGCGGCACCGGCCGTGGGTGGCGTGGGCGGAGCGGCGGCAAACCGTATCCTGTCCAAGCGTGGCTCGCTCACCGCGGACCCGCGTACGAACCAGCTGTTCGTGTCGGACATCGGCAGCAAGCTCGAGGAAGTGCAGTCGTTCCTGCTGAAGATCGACATTCCGGTACGCCAGGTCATCATCGAGGCGCGCATCGTCGAGGCGTCGGACACGTTCAGCCGCAACCTCGGCGTGAAGCTCGGCTTTGCCTCGCAGCGCAGCGGCGCGGGCTACGGCAATTCGTACACCAACGTGGTGAGTCCGGTGACGCAGGACGCGACGTGGGACAACGGCCCGGCGGTGAGCCTGCCGGCGGCCGCGATCAACACGATCAACCCGGCGTCCGTGGCGGTGAGCCTGTTCAACGCGGGTGCGGGCCGGTTCCTGGCGCTGGAACTGTCCGCGCTGGAAGCGGACGGCAAGGGCAAGATCATCTCGAGCCCGCGCGTGGTCACGGCCAACAACGTGAAGGCGCTGATCGAGCAGGGTACCGAGTTCCCGTACCAGCAATCGACGTCGAGCGGCGCGACCGCGGTCAGCTTCAAGAAGGCCAACCTGAAGCTCGAGGTGACGCCCCAGATCACGCCGGAAGGCAACGTGATGCTGGAAGTGGACGTGAACAAGGACAGCCCGGGCATCCAGACGCCGGTCGGTTTCGCCATCGACACCAAGCACGTGCAGACGCAGGTGCTGGTCGAGAACGGCGGCACGGTGGTTATCGGGGGTATCTATCAGCAGACGCTGAAGAACAACTCGAACAAGGTGCCGCTGCTTGGCGACATCCCTGTGCTGGGCTACCTGTTCCGCGACAACTCGAAGCAGGACGATCGCACGGAACTGCTGGTGTTCCTGACCCCGCGTATCCTGAACGACAATGTGTCGCTGAAATGACGCCGCGGGTGCGCCGCACCCGTGGGATGCAGTAGACTGGCAGGCCGCGTCACATCGACGCGGCCTTTTTTATATGTGAGGCAAAGCTTACTTGCCTTCTCAAAGACAGTGACAGCAGCTCCGAACCTCTATTTTGTCGGCCTGATGGGCGCCGGCAAGACGACCGTCGGCCGCACCGTGGCCCGGCGCCTCGATTACCCGTTCTTCGATTCCGACCACGAACTCGAAGCGCGCTGCGGCGTGAAGATTCCGGTGATTTTCGAGTGCGAGGGAGAGGCGGGCTTCCGCGATCGCGAGGAACAGGCGATTGCCGAGCTGACGAGCCGGCAGGGCATCGTGCTGGCAACGGGCGGTGGCGCGGTGCTGCGCCCGGCCAACCGGGCCGCGCTGAAGGCCAACGGCACGGTGGTGTACCTGCGCGCGAGCCCGCACGACCTGTGGCTGCGTACGCGGCACGACCGCAACCGTCCGCTGCTCCAGACCGAGAATCCGAAGGCCCGGCTGGAGGCCCTGTTCGCCGAGCGCGACCCGCTCTACCGCGAGGTGGCGGACTTCATTATCGAAACCGGCAAGCCGTCCGTGGCGCAGCTTGCTAATATGGTTCTCATGCAACTTGAAATGGCCGGCTACGTGTTTCCGCGCGCGGCGATATCCGAGGACGCGGAGAACGAACCGGTGCAGGGTTCCCACACATGATTACGCTTGAAGTCGACCTCGGGGCGCGCAGTTACCCGATCCATATCGGCGGCGGCCTGCTTGGCCGTGCCGACCTGCTGGCGCCGCATATCCGCGGCCAGCACGCGGTCATCGTCACCAACGAGACGGTGGGCCCGCTCTACGCCGCGCGCGTGGAGGCCGCGCTGACGTCGCTCGGCAAGACCGTGCGCGTGGTGACGCTGCCCGATGGCGAGCGTTTCAAGCAGTGGGATACGCTGAATCTGATCTTCGACGCGCTGCTGCGCGCCGGGGCGGACCGCAAGACCACGCTGGTCGCGCTGGGCGGCGGTGTGGTGGGCGACATGACCGGGTTTGCCGCGGCCTCCTATATGCGCGGTGTGCCGTTCGTGCAGATGCCGACCACGCTGCTGGCGCAGGTGGACTCGTCGGTGGGCGGCAAGACGGGCATCAACCATCCGCTCGGCAAGAACATGATCGGTGCGTTCCACCAGCCGAACGCGGTCATTGCCGATATCGACGCGCTGCGCACGCTGCCGCCGCGCGAACTGGCGGCCGGCATGGCCGAGGTCATCAAGCACGGTGCGATCGCCGATGCCGAGTACTTCGAATGGATCGCCACGCATATCGACGCGCTGAACGCGTGCGATACGGACCGCATGGCCGAGGCCGTGCGCCGCTCCTGCGAGATCAAGGCGTCCGTGGTGGCCCAGGACGAGCGCGAAGGCGGCCTGCGCGCGATTCTGAACTTCGGCCATACGTTCGGCCATGCGATCGAAGCGGGCATGGGGTACGGCGAGTGGCTGCACGGCGAGGCCGTCGGCTGCGGCATGGTGATGGCGGCCGATCTGTCGCACCGCCTCGGCTTTATCGACGTGGAAACGCTGGCGCGCATCCGCACGCTGACGCAGAAGGCGATGCTGCCCGTGGTGGCGCCGGACCTCGGCGTCGATCGCTATATCGAACTGATGAAGGTGGACAAGAAGGCCGAGGCCGGCAGCATCAAGTTCATCCTGCTGCGGAAGCTGGGCGAGGCGTTCATCACCACCGTGCCGGACCCGGACCTGCGCGACACGCTGCGTCACGCGGTGTTGAAACCCCCGACCGAGGCGCCGGTCGCCTGACCGAACGGCCATGCCTCGCAACCCAAACGCCGACCCCATGTTGGACTCACGGATTGCCGCATGACCGATTTCGAATCCCACCTCGCCCCCTACGCCGCCCGCTCCGCGCAGTCGCGCGGCCGGGTGCACGCGGAAGCCGCATCGTCGTCGCGCAGCGAGTTCCAGCGCGATCGCGACCGCGTGATCCACAGCACGGCGTTCCGGCGGCTCGAATACAAGACGCAGGTCTTCGTCAATCACGAGGGCGACCTGTTCCGCACGCGGCTCACGCATAGCCTCGAGGTGGCGCAAATCGCGCGTTCCATCGCCCGTAACCTGCGGCTCAACGAGGACCTCGTCGAGGGGATCTCGCTGGCCCACGACCTTGGCCACACCCCTTTCGGCCATGCGGGGCAGGACGCGCTCAATACCTGCATGAAGAACCATGGCGGGTTCGAGCACAACCTGCAGAGCCTGCTCGTCGTCGATGAACTGGAGGAGCGCTACGGCGGCTTCAACGGCCTGAACCTCACGTTCGAGACGCGCGAAGGCATTCTCAAGCATTGCTCGCGCGTCAACGCGGCGGCGCTCGGGGAGCTGGGCCGGCGCTTCCTGGAGGGCGCGCAGCCCTCGCTCGAGGCGCAGCTGGCCAACCTTGCCGACGAGATCGCGTACAACAACCACGATATCGACGATGGCCTGCGGTCGGGGTTGCTGACGCTCGACCAGCTCGATGAAGTCCCGATGTGGGCGCGCCACCGCGCCGAGGTGGCCAAGGCCTTCCCCGGGATCAATGGCCGCCGCGCGATCAACGAGACGGTCCGGCGCATGATCAATACGCTGATCGTCGATCTGATCGAGACCACGACGCAGAACATCGCGGCCGCGAACGTGAAGTCGATCGACGCCGTGCGCGCGGCCGGCACGCTGGTCGCGTTCAGCCCGAAGGTCCACGAGGAAGCGGCCACGCTCAAGCGCTTCCTGTTCCGGCACCTGTACCGGCATTACCTCGTGATGCGGATGTCCGCGAAGGCGCAGCGCATCGTGTCGGACCTGTTCTCGGCATTCATGGCCGATGCGCGCCTGCTGCCGCCGCAGTACCAGGCCGGCCACGGCGGCGATCAGCCGCGGCTGATCGCGCACTACATCGCCGGCATGACGGACCGGTACGCGATTCGCGAGCACCGCCGTATCTTCGCGGTCAGCGAGAGCGACTAGCCGCCCACCGTTCCCAAAAAAATGGGGACGGATAAGCCGCGGGAACGGCTATCATGGCGGCATTCGCGATCCAATCCGCTGATGCCGCCCGATGGCCCGCTTACCCCGACTCTCCCCGACCGGTCTTCCCGCCCACGTGTTGCAGCGTGGCAACAACCGCCAGCCCATTTTCCAGGGGCCCGACGACTACGCCGAGTACCTCGACTGCCTGCGCATGGCCGCGCGCGAGCACGATCTGGCCGTGCACGCCTATGCCCTGCGCCCGAACCACGTCCATCTGGTCGCCACGCCGAAGGGGCCGGACGCGCTGAGCCTCGTGATGCAGGCCGTGGGCCGCCGCTATGCGCGGTACTTCAACCGCGTGGCGTCGCGGACCGGCACGCTGTGGGAAGGGCGCTTTCGCTCCGCGGTGCTCGACCCCGAGGCCTGGCTGCTCCCGGCCATGCTCTACGCGGAAAGCAACGCGGTCCGTGCCGGCGAGTGCGCATCGCCCGAACTCGACCGGTGGAGCAGCTACCGTCACCACGCGGGGATCGAGGCCAGTCCACTGGTGAGCGATCACTCTCTTTACTGGGCCTTAGGCAATACCCCGTTCGAACGCCAATCGAATTACCGCACGCTAACCGCGGAAGGCCTGTCCGGCAAGACCCTCGCGACGCTGCAGCAGCATGCCCATAGTGGATGGCCGTTGGGCGACGAGGCATTTCTGGCCCAGCTGGGGCGGCAGGGGACGCGCCGCGTGCACCCGCTGCCGAAGGGAAGGCCCAGGCGTGCTGTGGCGCAAGTCGGTGCAGAAGTGGATGCCGAGTAATATGTCCCCATTAAAATGACCGTAAAAAATGGTGCAGATTTAATTATGTTCTGACCCCATTTAATAAGTTTTGCGAGTCATTCGGGATTCTCATATAGTTGCTCCACCCACATTTCATTGTGCGGCGCGTCACGCTTGTGTACGCCGCAGCGGTACCGCTGTCCCGACATCTGCCCTGAAGAGCGATCTTCCCTGACAAGCGATGCGACAGCCGAGCCCTACGGTCCCCTGCTGATAGCGCGGCCTTCACCGGATTACTGCCCGTGGACCAAACGCAACACACCACCGACCTGCCCATCGAAGTCGAGTCCAGCGGGCTTCCGCAGGCACAGGGCCTCTATGACCCGACCAACGAAAAGGACGCCTGCGGCGTCGGCATGGTCGCGCATATCAAGGGCAAGAAGACCCACGAGATCGTCAGCCAGGGCCTGAAGATCCTCGAGAACCTCGACCACCGGGGCGCCGTCGGCGCGGACCCGCTGATGGGCGACGGCGCGGGCATCCTGATCCAGATTCCGGACCAGTTCTATCGCGAAGAGATGGCCAAGCAGGGCGTGACGCTGCCGCCCAACGGCGAATACGGCGTCGGCATGATCTTCCTGCCGAAGGAACACGCCTCCCGCCTGGCCTGCGAGCAGGAGCTCGAGCGCACGGTCCGCCTGGAAGGCCAGGTCGTGCTGGGCTGGCGCGATGTGCCGGTCGACTGCAACATGCCGATGTCGCCGACGGTCCGCAAGACGGAACCCGTGATCCGCCAGATCTTCATCGGTCGCGGCCGCGACATCATGACCACGGACGCGCTGGAACGTAAGCTGTACGTGATCCGCAAGACCGCGAGCCACGCGATCCAGGCGCTCAAGCTCAAGCACGGCAAGGAATACTTCGTGCCGTCGATGTCGGCGCGCACGGTGGTCTACAAGGGCCTGCTGCTGGCGAACCAGGTCGGCGAGTACTACCTGGACCTGCAGGACTCGCGCACTGTGTCGGCGCTGGCGCTCGTGCACCAGCGCTTCTCCACGAACACGTTCCCCGCATGGGAGCTGGCCCACCCTTACCGCATGGTCGCCCACAACGGCGAAATCAACACGGTGAAGGGCAACGTCAACTGGATCAACGCGCGTACCGGCGCGATCTCCTCGCCGGTGCTCGGCGACGATCTGCCGAAGCTGTGGCCGCTGATCTATCCGGGCCAGTCGGATACCGCATCGTTCGACAACTGCCTCGAGCTGCTGACGATGGCCGGCTATCCGCTCGTCCACGCGATGATGATGATGATTCCGGAAGCGTGGGAACAGCACACGCTGATGGACGACAACCGCCGCGCGTTCTACGAGTACCACGCCGCGATGATGGAGCCGTGGGACGGCCCCGCCGCCATCTGCTTCACCGACGGCCGCCAGATCGGCGCGACGCTCGACCGTAACGGCCTGCGTCCCGCGCGTTTCTACGTGACCGAGGACGATATCGTCGTGCTCGCGTCGGAAGCCGGCGTGCTGCCGTTCCCCGAGTCGCGCGTGGTGCAGAAGTGGCGCCTGCAGCCGGGCAAGATGTTCCTGATCGACATGGAACAGGGCCGCATCATCGACGACAAGGAACTGAAGGACAACCTCGCCAACGCCAAGCCGTACAAGAGCTGGATCGACGCCGTGCGGATCAAGCTCGACGAGATCGACGCGAAGGCCGAGGACGTGGCCGCCGAGAAGAAGCCGGTGGCGCGTCTGCTCGACCGCCAGCAGGCGTTCGGCTACACGCAGGAAGACGTCAAGTTCCTGATGGCGCCGATGGCCATCGCGGGCGAGGAAGCCACGGGCTCGATGGGCAACGACTCGCCCCTGGCCGTGCTGTCGTCGAAGAACAAGACGCTGTACCACTACTTCAAGCAGCTGTTCGCGCAGGTGACCAACCCGCCGATCGATCCGATCCGCGAAAACATGGTCATGTCGCTGGTGTCGTTCATCGGCCCGAAGCCGAACCTGCTCGAGCTGAACAACATCAACCCGCCGATGCGCCTCGAAGTGTCCCAGCCCGTGCTGGACTTCAAGGACATCGCGAAGATCCGCAACATCGAGCACTACACGGGCGGCAAGTTCCGTTCGTACGAGCTCAACATCTGCTATCCGGTCCAGTGGGGCAAGGAAGGCATCGAGGCGCGCCTCGCGTCGCTGTGCGCCGAGGCCGTGGATGCCGTGCGCTCGGGCTACAACATCCTGATCGTGACCGACCGCCGCGTCGATGACGGCCAGGTGGCGATTCCCGCGCTGCTGGCCACGTCGGCCGTCCACCACCATCTGGTGGAGAAGGGCCTGCGCACGTCGACGGGCCTGGTCGTCGAAACCGGTTCGGCCCGCGAAGTGCACCACTTCGCGCTGCTGGCCGGCTACGGCGCGGAAGCCGTGCACCCGTACCTCGCGATGGAAACGCTGGCCGACATGGCTTCGGGCCTGTCGGGCGACCTGTCCTCGGACAAGGCCGTGAAGAACTTCGTCAAGGCGATCGGCAAGGGCCTGTACAAGGTCATGTCGAAGATGGGCATCTCCACGTACATGTCGTACACGGGCGCCCAGATCTTCGAAGCCATCGGCCTGTCGCGCGAGCTCGTGCAGAAGTATTTCCACGGCACGCCGTCGAACGTGGAAGGCATCGGCATCTTCGAGGTGGCCGAGGAGGCGCTGCGTCTGCATCGCGACGCGTTCGGCAACAACCCCGTGCTCGAGAGCATGCTCGACACTGGCGGCGAATACGCCTATCGCGTCCGTGGCGAGGAGCATATGTGGACCCCGGATTCGGTGGCCAAGCTCCAGCACTCGGTGCGTGCCGACGACGGCAAGGGCGCGTACCAGACGTACAAGGAATACGCGAACATCATCAACGACCAGAGCCGTCGCCACATGACGCTGCGCGGCCTGTTCGAGTTCAAGGTGGACCCGGCGCGCGCGATTCCGCTCGAGGAAGTGGAGCCGGCCAAGGAGATCGTCAAGCGTTTTGCCACGGGCGCGATGTCGCTCGGCTCGATCTCGACCGAAGCCCACACCACGCTGGCCGTGGCGATGAACCGCATCGGCGGCAAGTCGAACACGGGCGAGGGCGGCGAGGACGAGAAGCGCTATCGCAACGAACTGCGCGGCATTCCCATCAAGCAGGGCGAGACGCTCAAGGGCCTGCTCGGCGACAACGTGATCGAACGCGACCTGCAACTGCAGGCCGGCGATTCGCTGCGCTCGAAGATCAAGCAGGTGGCGTCGGGCCGTTTCGGCGTGACCGCCGAATACCTGGCATCGGCCGACCAGATCCAGATCAAGATGGCGCAGGGCGCCAAGCCGGGCGAAGGCGGCCAGCTGCCGGGCCACAAGGTGTCCGACTACATCGGCAAGCTGCGTTGCTCGGTGCCGGGCGTGGGCCTGATCTCGCCGCCGCCGCACCATGACATCTACTCGATCGAGGATCTGGCACAGCTGATCCACGACCTGAAGAACGTCAACCCGGTGTCGGATATCTCGGTGAAGCTCGTGTCCGAAGTGGGCGTGGGTACGATTGCCGCGGGCGTTGCCAAGGCCAAGGCCGATCACGTCGTGATCGCCGGCCATGACGGCGGCACCGGCGCATCGCCGTGGTCGTCGATCAAGCATGCCGGTACGCCGTGGGAACTGGGCCTGGCCGAGACGCAGCAGACGCTGATGCTCAACGGTCTGCGCAACCGCATCCGCGTGCAGGCCGACGGCCAGATGAAGACGGGCCGCGACATCGTCATCGGCGCATTGCTTGGCGCGGACGAGTTCGGCTTTGCCACGGCACCGCTGGTCGCCGAGGGCTGCATCATGATGCGCAAGTGCCATCTGAACACCTGCCCGGTGGGCGTGGCCACGCAGGATCCGGCGCTGCGCAAGAAATTCCAGGGCAAGCCCGAGCATGTCGTCAACTTCTTCTTCTTCGTTGCGGAAGAAGCGCGCGAGATCATGGCGCAACTGGGCATTCGCACGTTCGACGAGCTGATCGGCCGCGCCGACCTGCTCGACACGCGTGCCGGCATCGAGCACTGGAAGGCGCGCGGCCTGGACTTCGGCCGCATCTTCTACCAGGCGCCGATCGCCGCCGACGTGCCGCGTTTCCATACGGACACGCAGGACCACGGCCTGTCGGTGGAAGCCGGCAAGGCGCTGGACCACGTGCTGATCGCCAAGGCCCGTCCCGCGATCGACAAGGGCGAACGCGTGTCGTTCATCCAGCCCGTCAAGAACGTGAACCGTACCGTCGGCGCGATGCTGTCGGGCGTGGTGGCCAAGCAGTACGGCCACGAAGGCCTGCCTGACGACACGATCCACATCCAGCTGCAGGGCACGGCGGGTCAGTCGTTCGGCGCGTTCCTCGCGCACGGCATCACGCTGGACCTGGTCGGCGACGGCAACGACTACGTGGGCAAGGGCCTGTCGGGCGGCCGCGTGATCGTGCGCACGCCGCACGAGTTCCGCGGCGACCCCACGCGCAACATCATCGTGGGCAACACGGTGCTGTACGGCGCGATTGCGGGCGAGGCGTTCTTCAACGGCGTGGCCGGCGAGCGTTTCGCCGTGCGTAACTCGGGCGCGGTGGCCGTCGTAGAAGGTACCGGCGATCACGGTTGCGAGTACATGACCGGCGGCACGATCGTCGTGCTGGGCGGCACGGGCCGTAACTTCGCGGCCGGCATGTCGGGCGGCGTCGCTTACGTCTACGACGAGGACGGCCTGTTCGACAAGCGCTGCAACACGTCGATGGTCGCGCTCGAGGCCGTGCTGGCCGGGGCCGATCAGGAGAAGGGCCAGCCGAAGGCGCAATGGCACAAGGTGGACGGCGAGCGCGTGCTGGACGAGACGATCCTGAAGAACCTGATCGAGCAGCATTTCCGCTACACCGGTTCCGAGCGCGCGAAGGCACTGCTCTCCGACTGGGCGACGGCACGCCGCAAGTTCGTCAAGGTCTTCCCGACCGAGTACAAGCGCGCGCTGGGCGAGATGTTCGAGAAGGAACAGGCCGCGCGCGACGCCGATCGCGAGCCCGTGGCAGCCTGACGCTTCGTCACAGGCCACACCAGAAACGCGCCGCGGCACCGTTCAGGGCCCGCGGCGCATACAAGATGACCTCACAGCGAGGCCGGTCCGCTAGCCGGCCTCGCGCAGCAAGACCAAGGACGCAACATGGGTAAGGCGACTGGCTTTCTCGAATTTCCGCGCCAGAACGAAGGCTACGAGACCGTAGTCAAGCGCGTGAAGCACTACAAGGAATTCGTGTTCGCGCTGTCGGACAGCGAAGCGAAGATCCAGGGTGCGCGCTGCATGGACTGCGGCATTCCGTTCTGCAACAACGGCTGCCCGGTCAACAACATCATTCCCGACTTCAACGACCTCGTGTATCGCCAGGACTGGAAGTCGGCGATCGAGGTGCTGCACCAGACGAACAACTTCCCCGAGTTCACGGGCCGCATCTGCCCGGCACCGTGCGAGGCCGCCTGCACGCTCGGCATCAACGAACTGCCGGTGGGCATCAAGTCGATCGAACACGCGATCATCGACAAGGCCTGGGAAGAAGGCTGGGTGGCGCCGCATGTGCCGAAGCACAAGACCGGCAAGACCGTCGCCGTGGTGGGTTCGGGCCCCGCGGGCCTGGCTGCCGCGCAGCAGCTGGCACGCGCCGGCCACGATGTGACCGTGTTCGAGAAGAACGACCGCATCGGCGGCCTGCTGCGTTACGGCATTCCCGACTTCAAGATGGAGAAGACGCTGATCGACCGCCGCATCGAGCAGATGCAGGCCGAAGGCGTGACCTTCCGTGCCGGCGTGATGGTGACCGACGGCGCGCTGCCGGCCGGCATCAAGAACTACGCCCGCGAGACGGTCAGCGCGCAGGCGCTGATGGACCAGTTCGACGCCGTGGTGCTGGCCGGCGGCTCCGAAGTGCCGCGCGATCTGCCGGCGCCGGGCCGCGAGCTGGATGGCGTGCACTATGCGCTGGAGTTCCTGATTCCGCAGAACAAGGAAGTCGCGGGCGATGGCCTGAACGACATCCGCGCCGAAGGCAAGCACGTGATCGTGATCGGTGGCGGCGATACGGGCTCCGACTGCGTGGGTACGTCGAACCGCCATGGCGCCGCGTCCGTGACGCAGTTCGAACTGCTGCCGCAGCCGCCGGAAGAAGAGAACAAGCCGCTGGTGTGGCCGTACTGGCCGATCAAGCTGCGCACGTCGTCGTCGCACGACGAAGGCTGCTCGCGCGACTGGTCCGTGGCCACGAAGGAATTCATCGGCGAGAACGGCAAGATCAAGGCCCTGAAGGCCTGCCGCGTCGAGTGGAAGGATGGCCGCATGCAGGAAGTGCCCGACAGCGAGTTCGTGCTGCCGGCCGACCTCGTGCTGCTGGCGATGGGCTTCACGAACCCCGTGGGTTCGGTGCTCGAAGCGTTCGGCGTCGATACCGATGCGCGCAAGAACGCCAAGGCCTCGACCGAAGGCGATCGCGCGTACTACACCAACGTGCCGAAGGTGTTCGCGGCCGGTGACGTGCGCCGTGGCCAGTCGCTCGTGGTGTGGGCGATCCGCGAAGGCCGCCAGGCCGCGCGCTCGGTGGACGCCTTCCTGATGGGCCACACCGAACTGCCGCGTTAATTCGCAGCCGTGGTATCGAAGCGCCTGTCGCCTTCGGGAGACAGGCGCTTTTCCATGAGTACCGCCGTATTGCCATATGCGGCCAGTTTGGCCGCGTACGACGCTTCCGCATCCACCGGCGCGTACCCAAGCCTGCGCCACCATGGCGCCGCCGACTGCACGGCGATCAGGCGCGACATCTCCAATCCCTGTTCCACCGCCGCCGCGCGCGCCGCGTCGTAGAGCCGCATCGCGACGCCCGTGCCGCGCCCCGTGGGGGCGACCGCCATGTCGTGGACGAACCAGACCAGTGGCGTCTGCGCGGTCCAGCCGCGCGCGAGCACGCCATCCCATGGCGGAAGCGAGGCCGCCGGCCACGGATGTGTGAGCAGGTAGCCGAGCCATTCGCCGTCGGCGCGTGCCGCCATCCAGCAGGTTTGTGGAGAGAGGGCGATGCGGCTGGCCAGCGCCGCTTCGGATTCGATCAGGCTGTCGCCATAGCATTGGGCCTGCACCGCGATCACGCCGGCCAGGTCGGCGCCAGTCATGCGCCGCAGTACGAGTTCGGACATGCGTGGATTATAGGGAGCCGCGCGCACGCGCCGTCCCCTGCGCCACCACGCGCGGCGCCACAGGGGCGCCACAGGAGCCATTGGGGTCCACCCGGCTATGGTTTACGTGGTCTGTGCCCGCCGGGGGCGAGTTCGTACAATTTTCCTGTACGGCTTCCATTCCTGTAACACCCAACGCGAAACCACCTCGCAATCCTTTCAGCCGACGGTATGCCGTGGCTCAGCCGCGGCGCGGAGGAAATTGATGCCCGAAGTGCGCACGTTGTCGCGGCTTTGGCGAGGTCGAGCGAAGTTGCCGGCTAGCCTTCGAAGGCGCCCGGCATTACTCGCGGCCATGGTGCTGGTGGCCAGCCTGACAGCCAGTCTGGCGGCACCCGCCCGCGCGCAGTCGTCTGACGCCATGGCGTCCCGGCCCATGTCGTATCCCGCGCGAGCGATGCGACTGATCGTGCCGTTCCCCGCGGGCGGCGTGGCGGACGCGGTCGCGCGCCTGCTGGCCGAGCGCCTGTCCGCGCGGCTCGGCGTGGCCGTGGAGGTGGACAACCGCCCCGGCGCCGCGGGCACGACGGCCGGCGATGTGGTGGCCAAGGCCAGTTCCGACGGCCATACGCTGCTGTTCCATCAGGCCAATATGCTGATCCAGCCCGGACTCGAGCCCGTCCCCTACGACGTGGTGCGCGACTTCACGCCGGTCGGGCGGGTGGCGACGATGCCGCTGTTTCTCGTGATCGACGGCCGCCTGCCGATGCAGACGCCGCAGCAGTGGAACACGGCCGTGCGGTCGAATCCTTCCGCGTACAGCTATGGCTATGGCCAGCCCGGCAGTCCCGCGCATCTGTATGCCGAATACGCCGTACGTGGCCTGGCCAACGGCGTGCCGCTGGTGGCGGCGAAGGGCGAGAACGCGGTCGTGCAGGAAATTCTGGCGGGCCGCATCAGTGCCTGTTTCTGCTCGTTTGCGGCGGTGCAGAGCCATCTGCGCAATGCCGGGCCTGGCGGCGGTCCGGCCGGCCTGAAGCTGCTCGCGGTGACGGGCATGACGCGCTCGCCGCTGGCGCCGCAGGTGCCGACGCTGCAGGAAGCGGGGCTCGAAGGCTATGCCGCCGCGGCCTGGTACGGGGTCATGGCGCCAGCCAAGACGCCGCGCGCGATCGTGGCGCGGCTGGCGTACGAACTGGACGGCGTCACGGGCGAGCGCGAGGTGCGCGCGCGGCTGATGGCGGCCGGCCTGACCCCCGTGCGCGACTCCCCCGAGGCGTTTGCAACGGCCATTCGATCGGAGTCCATCCAGTGGCAGGTGATCCTGCGCCAGGCCTCGCACGGCGGCGAACCGTGAAAGTTGCAGGCTATTTGCGGCAAGTTCGCTGACCAAGCTGGCAATTTCTTCAAATGTAACGGCAGTCACACGGCATCCGGCACGTCTAGGTGGTAGCCCTTATAATGGCCGCCTGTCCAATCCGGTGTTAATGTGACCGCTACCACTCCCGACCTTTCCGACCCGTCCGCGTTCTCCACGGCTTCGACTGGCCGTGCGCAGGCAGCGGAAGACATCGTCGTGCTCGACGATGTCGACTTCGCGTACGCGGATGGCGACAAACCGATTCTTTCGGGCCTGACCATGCGCTTCCCGCGCGGCAAGGTGGTTGCCGTGATGGGCGGTTCCGGCTGCGGCAAGACCACCGTGTTGCGCCTGATCGGCGGACAGGTGCGGCCGCGGCGCGGACAAGTGACGTTCGCGGGCAAGAACATCGACGCCCTCGACCAGCGCGGCCTGTACGCCGTGCGACGGCAGATGGGCATGCTGTTCCAGTTTGGCGCCCTGTTCACTGATCTGTCGGTATTCGACAACGTCGCGTTTCCGCTCCGGGAGCACACCGATCTGCCCGACTCGATGATTCGGGACCTCGTGCTGATGAAGCTCAATGCGGTGGGCCTGCGCGGCGCGCGCGACCTCATGCCCGCGCAGATCTCTGGCGGCATGGCCCGTCGGGTGGCGCTGGCGCGCGCGATCGCGCTCGATCCGTCGCTGCTCATGTACGACGAACCGTTCGCGGGACTCGACCCCATCTCGCTGGGCCTGACGGCACGCCTGATCCGCAATCTCAACGATGCGCTCGGCGCGACCACGATCATCGTGTCGCATGACGTGCAGGAGACCTTCCAGATCGCGGACTACGTCTATTTCATTGCCAACGGCCGCATCGCCGCGGAGGGCGAGCCCGAAGCGCTGCGCGCCTCGACCGATCCGTTCGTGCATCAGTTCGTGCACGCCGAGGCCGACGGCCCGGTGCCGTTCCACTATGGCGGCCCGACGCTTGCCGAAGATTTCCTGGCGAGCAATGGCCGGTGGGGAGGTGGACGATGAACGCCGTCGTGTCGTTCTTCAGCGCCATCGGCGCATTCGTGCGGCTCGGCATCAGCGGCATCGGCAATGGCGCGCGGATGTTCGCCTCGATGGTGGCGCTGTCGCCCGCGCTGCTGCGCCGTCCGCGGCTCGTGACCGATCAGGTCTTCTTCGTCGGCAACCTGTCGCTGGTGATCATCGCCGTATCGGGGCTGTTCGTCGGCTTCGTGCTCGGTCTGCAGGGCTACTACACGCTGAATCGCTATGGCTCCGAACAGGCGCTGGGCCTGCTCGTGGCGCTGTCGCTCGTGCGCGAGCTCGGGCCCGTGGTGTCCGCGCTGCTGTTCGCGGGCCGGGCGGGCACGTCGCTGACCGCCGAGATCGGCCTGATGAAGGCGGGCGAGCAACTGACCGCGATGGAGATGATGGCCGTGAACCCGCTGCAGCGCGTGATCGCGCCGCGCTTCTGGGCCGGCGTGATTGCCATGCCGATTCTCGCGGCGATCTTCAGCGCGGTGGGCATTCTCGGCGGCTACCTCGTCGGCGTGCAGCTGATCGGCGTGGACTCGGGCGCGTTCTGGTCGCAGATGCAGGGCGGGGTGGATGTGCGCGCCGACGTGCTCAATGGCGTGATCAAGAGCTTTATTTTTGGCGTTGCGGTGACGTTTATCGCGTTGTACCAGGGCTTCGAGGCACGTCCGACGCCGGAGGGCGTGTCACGCGCCACCACGCGGACCGTGGTGCTGGCCTCGCTGGCCGTGCTCGGGCTGGACTTCCTGCTGACTGCGCTGATGTTCAGCTGAGGCAGCACCGACAGAACAGAAAAACAGAATGGAAAAGACAATCGCATGAAGAAAAATTCCCTCGATTTCTGGGTGGGGCTGCTGGTGGTGGCGGGGTTTGCCGCGTTGCTGTTCCTCGCGCTGAAGGCCGGCAACCTGAGCTCGTTTTCGTTCGAGCAGACCTACCGCGTGCGGGCCGACTTCGACAATATCGGCGGCCTCAAGGCGCGCGCGCCGGTCAAGAGTGCCGGCGTGGTGGTGGGCCGCGTGGCCGAGATCCGCTTCGACGACCAGAGCTACCTCGCGACGGTGGAGCTGAACATCGACAAGCGCTACCAGTTCCCGAAGGACACGTCGGCCAAGATCCTGACCTCGGGTCTGCTCGGCGAGCAGTACATCGGGCTGGAAGCCGGCGGCGACACGAAGATGCTCGCCGATAACAGCAAGATCACGATGACGCAATCCGCGGTGGTGCTCGAGAACCTGATCGGCCAGTTCCTGTACAACAAGGCGGCCGACTCGGGCGCCGGCGGTGGCAGCACCGCGCCCGCGGCCCCGGCGGCATCGGGCGCCGCCGCGCTGCCGGCCGCGCCGGGCACGAACGGGGGTGCGAAATGAAACGCGCCGTCCGCTCCCGAAAACTGATCGCGACGGCAACCTTTGCCGCCGCTGCGTTACTGTCGGGCTGTGCAACCGGTCCCGACGCCAATCCGAAAGATCCGCTCGAACCGTTCAACCGCGGGGTGTCGCGCGTCAACGACGAGATCGACAAGTACGCGCTGAAGCCTGCGGCGCAGACCTATGCCGACTACGTGCCGTCGCCGATCCGCACGGCGATCGGCAACGTGTTCTCGAACGTCAGCGATGTCTACTCGGCGGTGAACAACCTGCTGCAGGGCAAGCCCTCGCGCGCGGCCGAGGACACGATGCGCGTGGCCATCAATACGATTCTCGGGATCGGCGGCCTGATCGACATCGCCACGCCGGGCGGCCTGCCCAAGTACAAGGAAGACTTCGGCCAGACGCTGGGCGTATGGGGCGTGCCGCCGGGCCCGTACCTCGTGCTCCCGCTGTTCGGCCCGAGCACCGTGCGCGATACGGGCGGGATGGTCGTGGACCGGCTCATGGATCCCACCTCGTATATCTATCCGGTCTGGGCACGCTATGCGGTGTCGGGCGTGCGCGTCGTGGACGGGCGTTCCCAGCTGCTGGCCGCGACCAGCCTGATCGATGCCGCCGCGCTGGACCGTTACGCGTTTCTGCGGGACTCGTACCTGCAGCGCCGCGAATACCTGATCTACGACGGCAACCCGCCAGGCGGTGACGACGAAGAAGGCGCGCCGGCCGATGGCGGCAAGCAAGGCGACCAGCAGGCGCTGCCTGCCTCGCCGGCCGGGCGCCTCGTGCCCGGCAACCCCGGTTTCCGCTTTGGCCGCTGACGCCCGCGGGCGTTAGGGCGCTCGATCGCCCCCCACCTGTGAAGGTGATGTGAGCGCGGAAACAAATTGTATGGAAGTGGCGTCCAAGCCCTTAGTGGTCCCGCTGTGGCAACGCACAGCGTGGATGCCTGTGTTTCAATGCGTGCGTTGGCCGGTTGTCCCCACGACCCGCACAAGATAGAAAGGAAAACGCTCATGCTGAAGCGACTGTTGGCCCCGTTCCTCACCGTTATCGCGCTGTCTGGTGTCGCATTCACCAGCGCCGCACAGGCCCAGGTTTCCGCCGATGCCGCCGCCACGCCCGATGGCCTGGTCAAGGCCGTCGTGACCGACGTCATGAACACCGTGAAGAGCGACAAGGACATGCAGGCCGGCAATATCGGCAAGATCACGCAGCTCGTCGAACAGAAGATCCTGCCGCATGCCAATTTCGAGAAGACCACGCAGATCGCGATGGGCCGTAACTGGTCGAAGGCTTCGCCGGAGCAGCAAAAGGTCATCACCGACCAGTTCAAGACGCTGCTGATCCGCACCTACGCGGGCGCCATCGCGCAGATTCGCGACCAGGCCGTGCAATACCGTCCGTATCGCGGCACTGCCGACGACACCGACGCGACCATCCGCACGCAGGTGATCAACAAGGGCGAGCCGATCCAGATGGATTACCGCCTGGAGAAGACGCCCGAGGGCTGGAAGGTCTACGACATCAACGTGCTGGGCGCGTGGCTGACCGAGGCCTACAAGGGCAGCTTCAACACGATCGTGACGCAGCAGGGCATCGATGGCGTCATCAAGACCCTGCAGGACCGCAACAAGCAGCTCGCGAACGCCAAGTAACAGCGACTTCGCGTACAATGGGCTTTCGTGCCCGAAACGCCCGTGGCCTGCCACGGGCGTTTTTACTTCTCCGTGTTGGCTTCCCAACTGCTGAATATCGATGCTTTCGCTCGGAACCTCGCTGACCAACCAGAACGCCGCCGCCGTGCTGCGTGACGGGCTGGCGCGCGTGGCGCAGGGCGATGTCGCGGTGGATTGCGCGGGCCTCACGCATGTCGATTCGTCGGCCGTCGCCGTGCTGCTCGGCTGGCAGCGCGCGGCCGCGGGCCGTGGCCAGACGCTCTCGATCGTCAACGTGCCGCCGCAGCTCGGCGAGCTGGCCGCGCTCTATGGCGTCGCGGGCCTGATCGGCCTGGCATCGGGCCTGCCCTCGGACGGCGCCCACCCCCAAGGCCACCACCGACATTGAACCGGCATCCCTTGGCTGCGCGACGTACCTGAAACAGCGGTGCGCCAGCCCAAGCGATGCCCCGGCGGTGGGTCCGGAGCGGGACCTATCCCTCATCCCCTATAATTCCGGGTTATTCGCCCCCACATGCCCCTGACATCGTTCCGCCAGGTGCTGCGCGGCAGACCCGGGGGCTCCAAACTCCAAGCCAGGCCGGTCCCGAAAGCGGACCCGTCACAAGACATTCGGCCATGAAAGCCATCGAAATCACCGACGTTCGCAAGCGCTACCGCAGTCTGCAAGCGCTCAAGGGCGTCAGTTTCACCGTCGAGCAAGGTGAGTTTTTTGGTCTGCTCGGCCCGAACGGCGCGGGCAAGACCACGTTGATCTCGATTCTCGCGGGCCTCAATCGCGCGGATTCGGGCCGTATCCAGGTGCTGGGCCACGATGTGGTGGGCGACTACCGCATGGCGCGCCGCATGCTCGGCGTGGTGCCGCAGGAACTCGTGTTCGACCCGTTCTTCACGGTCCGCGAGACGCTGCGGCTGCAGTCCGGTTACTTCGGCATGCGCAACAACGACGACTGGATCGACGAGATCATGGCCAACCTCGATCTCACGAACAAGGCCGATAGCAACATGCGCCAGCTCTCGGGCGGCATGAAGCGCCGCGTGCTCGTGGCGCAGGCGCTCGTGCACCGTCCGCCTGTGATCGTGCTCGACGAGCCGACCGCGGGCGTGGACGTGGAACTGCGCCAGACGCTGTGGAAGTTCATCTCGCGCCTGAACCGCGAGGGCCATACGATCATCCTGACCACGCATTACCTCGAGGAAGCCGAAGCGCTGTGCGATCGCATCGCGATGCTCAAGTTCGGCGAGGTGGTCGCGCTCGATCGCACGAGCAGCCTGCTCAATCAGTTCGCGGGGCTGCAGTTGGTACTCACCCTCTCGCGTGGCGTTCTGCCTGCTGCGCTCGAAGCCCTGCGCATGCCCGCCAACCCCGGAGAGCGCGCCCATCGGCTGCGCCTCTCGGGCTACGAGGCCGTGGAACCCATCCTGGCCGCGCTGCGCGAGGCCGGTTGCGAGATCGAAGACATGGAAGTGAGCAAGGCCGACCTCGAGGACGTGTTCGTCCAGATCATGCGCCGCGAGGGGCACATGCCCGGCTCGACGCCGGCCACCGCGATGGAGGCCGCAGCATGAAGACGCCGGCGGAAATCGAACTGGCCGAGAATGCGCGCCTGTCGGCCATGTCCGTGGGCGGATTCGTGGGCTTTCGCACGCTGCTCTACAAGGAGGTGTTGCGCTTCTGGAAGGTTGCCTTCCAGACTGTGGCGGCACCGGTGATGACGGCGGTGCTGTACCTGCTGATCTTCGGCCATGTGCTCGAAGGGCGCGTGGAGGTGTACGACCGCATCAGCTACACCGCGTTCCTCGTGCCCGGGCTCGTGATGATGAGCGTGTTGCAGAACGCGTTCGCGAACAGTTCGTCGTCACTGATCCAGTCGAAAATCACGGGCAACCTCGTGTTCATCATGCTGCCGCCGCTGTCGCACTGGGAGATGTTCGGCGCCTATGTCACCGCCTCGGTCATCCGCGGTATCAGCGTGGGGCTGGGCGTGCTGATCGTGACGGGCCTGCTTGCGCCGCTGCATCTGGCCAGTATCGGCTGGGTGCTCGTGTTCGCGGTCCTCGGTGCCGGCATTCTCGGCACGCTGGGGCTGATTGCCGGGATCTGGGCCGAGAAGTTCGATCAGCTCGCGGCGTTTCAGAATTTTCTGATCATGCCGGCCACCTTCTTGGCAGGCGTGTTCTATTCGATTCATAGCCTGCCGCCGTTCTGGCAGGCGGTGTCGCATGCCAACCCGTTCTTCTACATGATCGACGGGTTCCGCTACGGCTTCTTTGGCCAGTCGGACGTATCGCCGCTGTTCAGCCTGGCCGTGGTGAGCGTGGCGTTCGTGGTGCTCGCGGCGCTCGCGCTGCGGATGCTGCGCACCGGATACAAGCTGCGGCACTGAACGGGGCGATTGCCCGACGCACCGCACCACCGAATTTGGAAGTTTTACAAGAGACAGAGATGCTGCCCACACCGGAACAAGTCAGGGACTACATTGCCCAAGGATTGCCCTGCGACCATCTGGAGGTCGAGGGCGACGGCCAGCACTTCTTCGCGACGATCGTGAGCGCGGAGTTCGACGGCAAGCGCCTGATCCAGCGGCACCAGCGCGTGTACGCGGCGCTGGGCGACCGCATGCGCGCGGAGATCCACGCGCTGTCGATGAAGACGCTGACGCCCGCCGAATGGAGCGCGGGGCAGGCTGGCGCAGGCCAGCAGTAACCAGACATAACGATCGAACATGGACAAATTCCAGATTCAGGGCAATGGCCCGCTGTCCGGAGAGATCCGGGTCTCGGGCGCGAAGAATGCCGCGCTGCCGATCCTGTGCGCGGGTCTGCTGACCGCCGATGACGTGATCATCGACAACGTGCCCAATCTGCAGGACGTGCGCACGATGCTCAAGCTGCTGCGCCAGATGGGCATGCGCGCGGAGCTCGATGGCGCGCGCGCCACGCTCAACGGCGCGGACGTGAACCTGCCCGAGGCGTCGTACGACCTGGTCAAGACCATGCGTGCGTCGATTCTCGTGCTCGGCCCGCTGGTCGCGCGCTTCGGCGAGGCACGCGTGTCGCTGCCGGGCGGCTGCGGCATTGGCGCGCGTCCGGTCGATCAGCACATCAAGGGCCTGCAGGCGATGGGCGCCGAGATCTCGATCGAGCATGGCTTTATCCATGCCCGCGCGTCGCGCCTCAAGGGCACGCGCGTGGTGACGGACATGATTACCGTGACGGGCACCGAGAACCTGCTGATGGCCGCGACGCTGGCCGAAGGCGAAACGGTGCTCGAGAACGCCGCGCGCGAACCCGAAGTGACCGACCTCGCGAACCTGCTCGTCGCCATGGGCGCGCGCATCGAGGGGATCGGCACCGATCGCCTGGTCATCCAGGGCGTGGAGCGCCTGCATGGCGCCACGCATTCGGTCGTGGCCGATCGCATCGAGGCCGGCACATTCCTGTGCGCGGCCGCCGCGACGCTCGGCAATGTCGTGCTGCGCGACGTTCCGCCGCTGATCCTCGACGCCGTGCTCGCCAAGCTGCGCGAGACCGGTGCGCAGATCGAGACCGGCGACAACTGGATCAAGCTGGCCATGCCGACCCGTCCGCAGGCCGTGAGCTTCCGCACCTCCGAGTACCCGGCGTTCCCGACCGACATGCAGGCCCAGTTCATGGCGCTGAATGCGGTGGCGGAAGGCACGGCGCGGATCACCGAGACGATCTTCGAAAACCGCTTCATGCACGTGCAGGAGCTGAACCGGCTCGGCGCGAACATCACGGCCGAAGGCAATACCGCCGTGGTGACCGGCGTGCCGCGTCTCTCGGGTGCCACCGTGATGGCGACGGACCTGCGCGCATCGGCGAGCCTCGTGATCGCGGGCCTCGTGGCCGAAGGCGATACCGTCATCGATCGCATCTACCATCTCGACCGTGGCTACGATCGCATGGAAGACAAGCTGTCCGCGGTGGGCGCCAAGATCCGCCGTATCTCCTGACGCGCCCCACAGAACAAGATAGAGAAGAATTCGATGAGTCCCGCTGCTTTTGCCTCGCTCAATGCCACGTCCGGTCAGTTGACGCTGGCGCTGTCCAAGGGCCGTATCTTCACGGAGACCCTGCCGCTGCTCGAAGCCGCGGGTATCCACGTGACCGAAGATCCGGAGACCTCGCGCAAGCTGATCCTGCCGACGTCCGATCCGGCCGTGCGCGTGATCATCGTGCGCGCCTCGGACGTGCCGACGTACGTGCAGTACGGCGCCGCCGACTTCGGCGTGGCCGGCAAGGATGTGCTGCTCGAGCATGGCATGACGGGCCTGTATGCGCCGATCGATCTCAATATCGCGCGCTGCCGCATGTCCGTGGCGGTGCCGGCGGGATTCGACTACGCGAACGCGGTGCGCCAGGGGGCGCGTCTCGCGGTGGCAACCAAATACGTGCAGACCGCGCGCGAGCACTTTGCCAAGAAGGGCGTGCACGTGGATCTGATCAAGCTGTATGGATCGATGGAACTGGGCCCGCTCGTGGGCCTGTCCGACGCGATCGTCGACCTCGTGAGCACCGGCGGCACGCTGCGCGCGAACAATCTGGTCGAGGTCGAGGAGATCATGCAGATCTCGTCGCGGCTGGTCGTGAACCAGGCCGCGCTGAAACTCAAGCGCGAACGCCTTGCGCCGATTCTCGAAGCGTTCGAAGCGGCCTCGGCGGCGATGGCTTGAGGTTGCGAGGAAGGAAGTCATGAACGAAACCGATATGGACAACCTGTCGATCCGCCGGCTCGACTCCACCGAACCCGGCTTTGCCACGGCGCTGCGCCAGGTGCTGGCGTTCGAGGCGGGCGAGGACGAGGCCATCGATCGCGCCGCCGCGCAGATCCTGGCCGACGTGCGCGCGCGCGGCGACGACGCGGTGCTCGAATACACGGCCCGTTTCGACCGCGTGGAAGCGGCATCGCTGACCGCGCTGGAACTGTCGCAGGCCGAACTCGAAGCTGCGCTGGAAGAGCTCGAACCCAAGCGCCGCGCGGCGCTGGAAGCCGCCGCGGCACGCGTGCGCGCCTACCACGAGAAGCAGAAGATCGAATGCGGCAGCCATAGCTGGGAATACACCGAGGCCGACGGCACCATGCTGGGCCAGAAGGTGACCCCGCTGGACCGCGTGGGCCTGTACGTGCCCGGCGGCAAGGCCGCGTACCCGTCGTCCGTGCTGATGAACGCGATTCCCGCGCGCGTCGCCGGCGTGAAGGAAGTGATCATGGTCGTGCCCACGCCTGGCGGCGTGCGCAACGAACTGGTGCTGGCCGCCGCGCAGATCGCGGGCGTGGACCGCGTGTTCACGATCGGCGGCGCGCAGGCCGTGGGCGCGCTCGCGTTCGGTACCGCGACGATTCCGCAGGTGGACAAGATCGTCGGTCCCGGCAATGCCTATGTGGCCGCGGCCAAGCGCCGCGTGTTCGGCACGGTCGGTATCGACATGATCGCGGGCCCGTCGGAAATCCTCGTTATCTGCGACGGCACCACCGATCCGGACTGGGTCGCGATGGATCTGTTCTCGCAGGCCGAGCACGACGAACTCGCCCAGTCGATCCTGCTGTGCCCCGACGCCGCGTACATCGACCGCGTGGAAGCCAGCATCCAGCGCCAGCTCGGTACCATGCCGCGCCGCCAGGTCATCGCCGCGTCGCTGTCCGGCCGCGGCGCGCTGATCAAGGTGCGCGACATGGAAGAAGCCTGCGAGATCGCCAACGCGATTGCGCCCGAGCACCTCGAGATCTCGGCCGAGAATCCGCGCCAGTGGAGCGAGAAGATCCGCCACGCGGGCGCGATCTTCCTGGGCCGCTACACGAGCGAGTCGCTCGGCGACTACTGCGCGGGTCCGAACCACGTGCTGCCCACCTCGCGCACCGCGCGATTCTCGTCGCCGCTGGGCGTCTACGACTTCCAGAAGCGCTCGAGCCTGATCGAGGTCAGCGAGGGCGGCGCGCAGATGCTGGGCCAGATCGCCGCCGAGCTCGCCTATGGCGAAGGCCTGCAGGCGCATGCCCGCAGCGCCGAATACCGTTTCAAACGCTAAGTTTTTCCACCCATTACTGATCTACAGAGGATTTTCATGTCAGCCGCAGCGCCTTCCCTGATCGACCGAATCATCCGTGACGATGTACGCGCCATGGGCGCCTACCACGTGCCGGATTCGCACGGTCTGGTGAAGCTGGACGCGATGGAGAACCCGTACCGCCTGCCGCCCGAACTGCGCGAACAGCTCGGCAAGCGGCTGTCGGAGGTTGCGCTGAACCGCTACCCGGTGCCGACCAGCGAGGCCCTGCGTGCGAAGCTGAAGTCCGTGATGCAGGTGCCGGCCGGCATGGAGATCCTGCTCGGCAACGGTTCCGACGAACTGATCAGCATCATCGCGATGGCGGCCGCAAAGCCGGGCGCGAAGGTGATGGCGCCCGTGCCGGGCTTCGTGATGTACGCGATTTCCGCGCAGTTCGCGGGCCTCGAGTTTATCGGCGTGCCGCTGCGCGAGGATCTGACGCTCGACCGCGCGCGGATGCTGCGGAAGATGGCCGAGGAACAGCCGGCGATCATCTACCTCGCGTACCCGAACAATCCGACCGGGAACCTGTTCAACGCCGAGGACATGGAAGTGATCGTGCGCGCGGCCAATGGCGACGTGTGCAACAGCCTCGTGGTCGTGGACGAGGCCTACCAGCCGTTCGCGCAGGACAGCTGGATGCCGCGCCTCGCGGACTTCGGCAACCTGGTGGTCATGCGCACCGTGTCCAAGCTGGGTCTGGCCGGCATCCGCCTTGGCTATATGGCCGGCTCGCCGGCATGGATGGAGCAGTTCGACAAGGTGCGTCCGCCGTACAACATCAACGTGCTGACCGAAGCCACCGCGCTGTTCGCGCTGGAACATGTGGACGTGCTCGACGAACAGGCCGCCAGCCTGCGGGAGCAGCGCACCATTCTGGCCGCGCAACTGGCCGCGCTGCCGGGCGTGACGGTGTTCCCGAGCGACGCCAACTTCCTGTTGATTCGCGTGCCGGATGCGGCACAGACGTTCGAACGTCTCGTTTCCCGCAAGGTACTGATCAAGAACGTGAGTAAAATGCACGCATTGCTGGCCAACTGTCTGCGCGTGACGGTCAGCACGCCCGAAGAAAACGCGCAGTTCATGGAAGCCTTTGTCGCTTCGTTGCAGGATTAACACCACCATGCGTGTTGCAGAGGTCACCCGCAATACCTCGGAAACGCAGATCCGCGTTTCGCTGAATCTCGACGGTTCCGGTCGCCAGAAACTGGCGTCCGGCGTACCGTTCCTCGACCACATGCTGGATCAGATCGCCCGCCATGGCATGTTCGACCTCGAGGTCGAAGCCACCGGCGACACCCATATCGACGACCATCACACGGTCGAGGATGTGGGCATTACCCTCGGGCAGGCCGTCGCCCGCGCGATCGGCGACAAGAAGGGCATCACCCGTTATGGGCACAGCTACGTGCCGCTGGACGAATGCCTGTCGCGCGTGGTCATCGACTTCTCGGGCCGTCCGGGCCTGGAATTCCACGTGCCGTTCACGCGCGCCCGTGTGGGCAGCTTCGACGTCGACCTGACCATCGAGTTCTTCCGCGGCTTCGTCAATCATGCCGGCGTGACGCTCCATATCGACAACCTGCGTGGCATCAATGCGCACCATCAATGCGAGACGGTGTTCAAGGCCTTCGGCCGTGCGCTGCGCATGGCGGTGGAGCTGGACCCGCGCGCGGCCAACACGATTCCTTCGACCAAGGGTACGCTCTAACGGGAAACTTCCCCAGGACACCTGTCTGGCGAGCCGGCTGGTTGCGGCGCTGCCGATCGTTCGCGACCGACCGCAACCATGGACACGCTCAAGTCATTTATCTCGCTGCTGGCGCTGATCAATCCGATCGGGGCGATCCCGTTCTTCATCAGCCTGACGAGTCAGCAGACCGAGGCCGAGAAGATGCGGACGATCAAGACCGCATCGGTCTCGGTGGCGATCGTCGTGGGGGTGTCGGCGCTGCTGGGGCAGCAGATCATCGAGTTCTTCAATATCTCGGTGGCCTCGCTGCAGGTGGGCGGTGGACTGATCATGATCATGATGGCCATGAACATGATCAACGCGCAGGCAGGCCGTACGCGCGCCACGCCCGAGGAAGAGGACGAGGCGGAAGCCAAGGCGAGCATTGCGGTGGTGCCACTGGCGCTGCCGCTGCTGACCGGGCCGGGATCGATCAGCACGGTCATCGTGTATGCGGGCAAGACGCAGCACTGGTACCAGTTGCTGATTCTCGTCGGCATCGGCATCGTGCTTGGCGGCGTGGTGTACATGACGTTTCGCGCGGCCGATCCGATCGCGCGGGTGATTGGCCGTACCGGCATCAATATCGGCACGCGCCTGATGGGGCTGATCCTGTCGGCGCTGGCCGTGGAATTCATCGTGGACGGGCTGAAGACCCTTTTGCCTGTTTTGAAATCATGACTACCATAGCTATTGTGGATTACGGCATGGGCAACCTGCGCTCGGTGGCGCAGGCGCTGCGCGCCGCGGCGCCGGAGGCGAATGTCCAGGTCGTGGACCGCCCCGAGCAGATTCGCGCGGCGGACCGTGTGGTCCTGCCGGGCCAGGGCGCCATGCCGGATTGCATGGGTGCGCTCGGCGCGTCGGGCCTGCAGGAAGCGGTGATCGAAGCGGCCGCCAACAAGCCGATGTTCGGTGTGTGCGTTGGCGAACAGATGCTGTTCGACCGCAGCACCGAAAGTCGTCCTGGCGACGCGGCCACGCCGTGCCTCGGACTGATGCCCGGTGAGGTCATCCGTTTCGAGCTGGAAGGCCAGTTGCAGGCGGACGGTTCGCGCTTCAAGGTGCCGCAGATGGGCTGGAACCGTGTGCGTCAGACGCGGGAGCACCCGATCTGGCAGGGCGTTCCGGACAACAGCTGGTTCTATTTCGTGCACAGCTACTACGTGCATGCGCAGGACCCGGCCGATACCGCCGGGGAGACCGAATACGGTGTCGTGTTTACCAGCGCGGTAGCACGCGATAATATTTTTGCCACGCAGTTCCACCCCGAGAAGAGCGCAGCGATGGGTTTGCAGCTATACCGGAACTTCGTGCACTGGAATCCCTGAAGTACTCCTGATCGAAGGCCGTCATTGCGGCGGCCCTGCTTTCATTTTTTCTTTTTTACACAACCTCGCTCGTCACGCATATGTTGCTCATTCCGGCCATCGACCTGAAGGACGGTCAGTGTGTACGCCTCAAACAAGGCGACATGGACCAGGCCACCGTCTTTTCCGAAGATCCCGCCGCCATGGCACGTCACTGGGTGGACCAGGGCGCGCGCCGCCTCCATCTCGTCGACCTCAATGGTGCCTTTGTGGGCAAGCCCCGCAACGAAGCCGCGATCAAGGCGATCATCGCCGAAGTCGGCGACGAGATTCCGGTGCAGCTCGGTGGTGGCATCCGTGACCTGAATACGATCGAGCGCTGGCTCGACGATGGCCTGTCCTACGTGATCATCGGCACCGCCGCGGTCAAGAATCCCGGTTTCCTCAAGGACGCGTGCTCCGCGTTCGGCGGCCACATCATCGTCGGGCTCGACGCCAAGGACGGCAAGGTGGCGACCGACGGCTGGAGCAAGCTGACCGGCCACGAGGTGGTGGATCTCGCGCGCAAGTACGAGGACTACGGCGTGGAAGCGATCATCTACACCGACATCGGCCGCGACGGCATGCTCCAGGGCATCAATATCGACGCGACGGTCAAGCTCGCGCAGTCGATGTCGATTCCGGTCATTGCCAGCGGCGGCCTCTCGAACCTCACCGATATCGAACGCCTGTGCCAGGTGGAGCGCGAAGGGGTGGAGGGCGTGATCTGCGGTCGCGCGATCTACTCGGGCGACCTCAATTTTGCCGACGCCCAGGCGCGCGCCGACGTCCTCGGCGCCGAGTAATTTTTATACGCACGCATGCTAGCCAAACGCATCATCCCCTGCCTGGACGTCACGAACGGGCGGGTGGTCAAGGGCGTCAACTTCCTAGAGTTGCGCGACGCTGGCGACCCGGTTGAAATCGCTCGCCGCTACGACGAGCAGGGCGCCGACGAAATCACTTTCCTCGACATCACCGCGACCAGCGACGGCCGCGACCTGATTCTGCACATCATCGAGGCCGTGGCTTCGCAGGTGTTCATTCCGCTGACGGTGGGCGGTGGCGTGCGCGCCGTCGAGGACGTGCGCCGCCTGCTCAATGCGGGCGCGGACAAGATCAGCGTCAACTCGTCGGCCATCGCGAATCCGCAGCTGGTGTCGGATGCCACGGGCAAGTACGGCTCGCAGTGCATCGTCGTGGCCATCGACGCCAAGCGCAGTTCCGCGCCGGGCGAGCCGCCGCGCTGGGAAGTGTTCACGCATGGCGGCCGCAAGGCCACCGGGCTCGACGTGGTGGCGTGGGCGCGCCAGATGGCCGAACGCGGCGCCGGCGAGCTGCTGCTCACGAGCATGGACCGCGACGGAACGAAGAGCGGCTTCGACCTCGAACTCACGCGCGCTGTCAGCGACGCGGTGTCGATTCCCGTTATTGCATCGGGGGGTGTCGGCGGCCTGCAGGATCTGGCCGATGGCATTACCGTGGGCCGCGCCGACGCGGTACTGGCGGCGAGCATTTTTCACTACGGCCAGCACACCGTCGGTGAAGCGAAGGAATTCATGGCCCGGCAGGGCATCCCGATGCGGACGTGATCATGGCAAAGAAGTGGCTGAATAAAGTGAAGTGGGACGACAACGGGCTGGTGCCCGTCATCGTCCAGGAAGTCGGCTCGAACGACGTGCTGATGTTCGCATTCATGAATCGCGACGCGCTGCAGCGGACCGTCGAGCTCGGCGAGGCCGTGTTCTGGTCGCGCTCGCGCAAGCGTCTGTGGCACAAGGGCGAGGAGTCCGGTCACGTGCAGAAGGTGCACGAGATTCGCCTGGACTGCGACGAGGACGTGGTGCTGCTGAAGGTCACGCAGGTGGACAGCATCGCCTGCCACACGGGCCGTCACTCGTGCTTCTTCCAGAAGTTCGAGGGCGATGTCGAGAGCGGGGACTGGCAGACCGTCGAGCCCGTGCTCAAGGATCCGTCCACCATCTACGCCAAGCCATGAGCGCCCCGCAACCCGATGCAGCGGGCCCGAACGCGGCGGACGTGCTTGCGCGCGTCGCCGCCACGCTGGAGTCCCGCAAGCCCGAGAACGGCGGCGACCCCGACAAGTCGTACGCCGCCAAGCTGTTCCACAAGGGCGACGACGCCATCCTGAAGAAGATTGGCGAGGAAGCGACCGAGACGGTCATGGCCGCCAAGGACGCGCGCGCGGCGGGCCTGACGGCCGAGGCCACGGGCAAGGTCGTCTACGAGGTGGCCGACCTGTGGTTCCACAGCATGGTCCTGCTCGCGAAGTTCGGCCTGACCCCGGCCGACGTGATCCACGAGCTGGCGCGCCGCGAGGGCATGTCCGGGCTCGAGGAGAAGGCCAGTCGCAAGGAGTGACGCCGGAGGAGTAAGGTAGAGGCTGTGAGGCCTTACCAGGCTACCAGGCAAGGAGGAGTGCGACGATGGCTAACGACTTTACCGGGCAGGTGACGACGACTCCCGATGGCGCGGAGCTGGACAGCCTGCGCAAGCTGACCCACATCCTGTACGCGCTGTACGCGATCTTCTGGATCACCGGTGGCGTGACGGCGCTGATCGCGATCGTCATCAACTACGTCAAGCGCGACGATACCCACGGCACGCTCTACGCCTCGCACTTCGCGTGGCAGATCCGGACGTTCTGGTGGTATCTGGGGTGGATGGCCCTCAGCGGGGTCTTTGCAATCACCGTTTTGCTGTTCCCGCTGGCGATTGCCATGTGGAGCGTATTGTCGTTGTGGATGCTTTACCGTATCGTCAAGGGTTGGTTGTATCTGAACGATAACAAGCCCATGTACCGGGGCCCCGCCGAGTACGCCGGCCGGTAGGGTTCGGTTTGGTTAACAAACCGTAATCCATCGGTCAGCGACAGGTCAGCGGCCGATTGGTAAATTGGCAATTGTGAAACGGATGCCCCGCGCGGCGGCAGCGTGACAGAACACACTGGTGTAATGTTCCGTCAAGCCGCAACGAAACCTTCACGGAATCTCGGGATAATTGCGTTTTTTTGCATGATCCCGAGGCGCAGGCAGGGCAAATCTGTGCAAATAAGGGGGCCGGGAAGTCGTTTCCCGGTCTGATGTCACGCCGGGAACCGTCGTCCGGCGCGATCTTCGAAGGACGGTAATTTCGGGGCGGAACGGCGCAATCGCCGTTCGAGGCTTCATCAGGAGCAAGAAATGGGTTCGTTTAGCATTTGGCACTGGCTGATCGTGCTGGTGATCGTCATGCTCGTGTTCGGTACCAAGAAGCTGCGCAATATCGGCCAGGATCTGGGCGGCGCGGTGAAGGGTTTCAAGGACGGCATGAAGGATGGCGAGAAGGAAGCGCAAGCCGACGCCCCGGCCAAGGAGTTGCGCGACGCCACCACGATCGACGTCGAGGCCAAGGAAAAGTCGCGCCAGCAGTAAGCGGCCGGCAGCTTCCTTGCAATTCGCCTTGTCTTCCGCCTCCCCGGCGGCCACGCCCAGCGTGGCCCGCTTTTCTTGTGTCCCAGGTTCGACGCCCGCATGATCGATCTCGGCATTTCCAAGCTGGCACTGATCGGCGCCGTGGCGCTGATCGTGATCGGTCCCGAGCGCCTGCCCAAGGTGGCCCGCACCGTGGGCGCACTGGTCGGCCGTGCGCAGCGCTATATCAATGACGTCAAGGCGGAAGTCAGCCGCGAGGTCGAACTCGACGAACTGCGCAAGATGCGCACGGAGTTCGAGAGCGCGGCGCGCGACGTCGAGCAGACGATCCACAAGGAAGTGAACGACCTCAACCAGGAGGTCAAGGATCAGGCGCAGGCCGTCAGCGACGCGCTGAACGGCAACGCCACGGATGGCGCGGACAGCGGCAGCCCGTTCGGCAGCAGCGAGGGTCTCGGCTTCGTCCCGTCGTGGGACGCTGCCCACAAGTCGCACAATGGCCGCAAGAGCTGGCGCGTGAAGCAGGGCGCGCGGCCCATCTGGTTCAAGCGGCAGCAGAACACGCGCGTGTGGGTGCAGTCCGGCGCCGCGCGCGTCAAGCGACATCGCCCCGCCCGCGGCGCGGCGCGGTCCTTCTTCGAATAGGCATGCAGCTCGCCCACCGACCACAAGCATCCAGCCCGCGCGGCTGAGCGGTTTACGCCATGAGCGACACGCATTCCCCAGATCCCCAGAATCCTCAGGACGAAGCGCAGGAAACCTTCATCTCCCACCTGATCGAGCTGCGCGAGCGGCTCGTGAAGGCGGTGGCCGGGGTGCTCCTCGTATTCGTCAGCCTGGTCTATTGGGCGCCCCTGATCTTCAACCTGTTCGCGCGGCCGCTGATGGAATCGCTGCCGAAGGGCGGCAAGATGATCGTCACGGACGTCACGGGCTCGTTCTTCGTGCCGATGAAGGTCACGCTGCTGGTGGCGTTCCTGATCGCGCTGCCGTGGGTGCTGTACCAGATCTGGCAATTCGTCGCGCCCGGCCTGTACCAGCACGAGAAGAAGCTGATCATGCCGCTGGTCTCGAGCAGCTACCTGCTGTTCCTGTGCGGCGTGGCCTTTGCCTACTTCCTCGTCTTTCCGACGGTGTTCCACTTCATGGCGCACTACAACGCGCCGCTCGGGGCGGAGATGTCCACGGACATCGACAAGTACCTGAGTTTCGCGATGACGACGTTCCTGGCGTTCGGCATCACGTTCGAGGTGCCCGTCGTGGTGGTCGTGCTCGTGCGCTTTGGCGTGGTGGAGCTGGCCAAGCTCAAGCAGATCCGTCCTTATGTGATCGTGGGCGCGTTCATCATCGCCGCGGTGGTCACGCCGCCGGATGTGCTGTCGCAGCTGCTGCTGGCTGTGCCGCTTATCGCACTCTACGAGCTCGGGCTGATCCTCGCGCGCTTCATCACGCCCCCCGCCGTTGCCGAACCGGCGGCCAGCGAGACCCCGGCCGAGTGATATCGGTCCGCCGGACGCCTCGGTGTCCGGCGCGCGCGGTCTGCGCTGTATACCGTCCCTCCCGCCTTCTTCCGCACCGCCCCCTCGCAGCCACGGATTCGTCCGATACCTGCAGCTAAGTCATTGATTGGATGCGCTTCATGCGCTGCATCATTGCGCAGGTCACATGGCGGAAGATGCGGCGCGGAAGGCGCGGGGACGTGGAAATTTCCTGCAGACGCAAGGCCGGTGTGCACATCCGGGCTGTTGTTTCATGACAACAAAACGCGTCGGCATTCCGTGTTTACGGCGAAAAAGTCTTCTGGCGAGCGGGACCCCTGTCACATAATACGACGCAGACGTGAAGGTTAATGCGTCGCCCAAGCACTTGGGCAACCAAGATTTCCCAATCAGTTGACAAGGAAAGTGTCGATATGAAGATGAAACTGTTTGCAGCTGCCGTTGCCGCTCTGGCCGCCGGCGGTGCGTATGCCCAGTCGAGCGTGACCCTGTACGGCGTGGTTGACGCCGGTATCGAATACCAAAACCACCAGCCCAACGTTGCTGGCAGCCACGACGTGGTTCGCCTGACCTCGGGCAACATGTCCGGCAGCCGTTGGGGCCTGCGTGGCGTGGAAGACCTCGGCGGTGGCCTGAAGGGCGTCTTCGTGCTGGAAAGCGGTTTCAGCGTTGACACCGGTACGTCGGGCCAAGGCGGCCGTCTGTTCGGTCGTCAAGCGTTCGTCGGTGTGCAGAGCCAGTACGGCACCCTGACCCTGGGCCGTCACCAAACGCCGTTCTATGACTTCGGTCTGGCCTTCGACCCGATGGCCATTTCGACGAACTACTCGATCACCTCGCAAGGTACCGAGTTCCAGTCGCGTGCTGACAACTCCGTCAAGTACATCGGCACGTTCGGTGGCCTGACCACCCAGTTGCTGTACTCGACCGGTAGCAACACCGGCGCGACCGCTGGCACGATCTACCAAGGTAACGCCGGCGAACTGGCTGGTAACTACCACACCGGCCGTGAGTACAGCGCAAGCGTGGTGTACAACGCTGGCCCGTTCTCGCTGGGCGCGATCTATGACGAAACCAACGTTGGTATCGTCGGTACGCCTGACGCCAAGATCCGCCGCGCTTCGGCTGCTGGTACGTACTCCTTCGGCCCGGCCAAGGTGTTCGCTGGCTACCGTTACGCCAAGGCTTCGGACGGCGCACGTCTGCCGGGCGGCACGCTGGCTAACGGCGTAGTTGCTGCTGACCGCTCGAACCTGTACTGGGCTGGCCTGGGTTACCAGCTGACCCCGGCTCTGTCGCTGACGGGCGCGGCTTACTACCAAGACTTCCGCAACACCGGTGCTGATCCGTGGAGCTTCGTTGTGTCGACGGACTACGCTTTCTCGAAGCGTACCGACGCCTACCTGAACCTGGCATACGCCAAGAACAAGGATGGCTCGACGCTGGGTCTGTCGGGTTCGGGCGCAGCAGGTTCGGGCTTCGGCGCGACCAGCGGCTCGGCCAACCAGTTCGGCGCTGTGGTTGGTGTTCGCCACAAGTTCTAATTTGACGCAGGCGTAAGCCTGCATCGAATTGGGCTGAATCAAAACCCCGGCATCCGTGAGGATGTCGGGGTTTTGTTTTGTGGGATGCCCGTGGGGGGGGTGGTGCGCAGGCTCGCACGACTGCCGACCGGTCCCGGCTCCCGGCTTCCAGCTTCCAGCTCCCAGCTCCCAGCTCCCAGCTCCCAGCTCCCAGCTCCCAGCTCCCGGCTCCCGGCTCCCGGCTCCCGGCTCCCAGCTCCCGGCTCCCGGCTCCCGGCTCCCGGCTCCCAGCTCCCAGCTCCCAGCTCCCAGCTCCCGGCTCCCGGCCCCCGGCCCCCGGCCCCCGGTCCCGGTCCCCGGCTTCTCGGACCGCGGGTCATAGGCCCGGGTCACAGGATCGGGTCACGGGTCCGGGCCCGGGGCGTGGGCGTGGGTCGTGGGTCGTGGGTCGTGGGTCGTGGGTCGTGGGCGTGGGCGTGGAGCGTGGAGCGTGGAGCGTGGAGGGTGGAGCGTGGAGCGTGGAGCGGGAAGCGGGAAGCGGGAAGCGGGAAGCGGGAAGCGGGAAGTGGGAAGTGGGAAGCGGGAAGCGGGAAGCGGGAAGCGGGAACCGCGTCGAGCCATCTCTCCGGCAACCACAGCCAAAAAAAAGCCAGGACACAGCGTCCTGGCTTTTCACATCCGCTACCGAAACACACCTCAATCCGGCTCATCCAGCGGCAGCGCACGCCGCGGCGGTGGCGGCCGCTTGCCGATCGTCACCGCCACATCCACCGGCTTGCTGCGCCGAATCACCTTCATCTTGATCTCCGCCCCCGGCTTCAGCTGGGCGATGGAGTTCAGCAACGCCGTCGTATCGGTAATCGACTGGTTATCCACCGACACCAGCACATCGCCAGGTCTGACCCCGGCCTTGTCAGCCGGGCCGCCCTGAACCACCGCCGCAATCAGCGCCCCTTCCTTCGCATCGAGGCCGAACGACTCGGCAATCTCGGGTGTCATGTCCTGCGGCTCGACTCCGATCCACCCGCGCGTCACGCTGCCGGTGGAGATGATCGACTCCATCACCTGCTTGGCCGTGGAGACCGGAATCGCAAAGCCAATCCCCAGCGAACCGCCCGAGCGCGAATAGATCGCGGTGTTGATGCCGAGCAGATTGCCCTGGGCATCCACCAGCGCGCCACCCGAGTTGCCCGGGTTGATCGCCGCATCGGTCTGGATGAAGTTCTCGAACGTATTGATACCGAGGTGGCTGCGGCCTAACGCGGAGACGATACCCATCGTCACGGTCTGCCCGACGCCGAACGGGTTGCCGATGGCCAGCACCACATCGCCCACCTTGACGTTCTCGAGCCGGCCGAGCGTAATGGCGGGCAGGTCCTTGAGCGTGACCTTGAGCACGGCCAGATCGGTCTCGGGATCCGAACCGACGACCTTCGCGTTGGCCTTGCGGCCATCGGTCAGCGCGATCTCGATCTCGTCCGCGCCATCCACGACGTGGTGGTTGGTTAGAATGTAGCCCTCCGCGCTGACGATCACGCCGGAACCCAGGCTCGAGACCGGCTCCTGCCGCTGTTCGGGCGGACGATCGCCGAAGAAGAAGCGGAACCACGGATCTTCCGCCTGCGGATTGCGGGAACGCTTGGAGCCGTTCTTGCTCGTGAAAATATTGACGACGGCCGGCATGGCCAGTCTTGCCGCATCGCTGTAAGACCCTTCGGCAGCGCTGCCGGCGACATTGGGCACGACTTCCTTCAGTGCCACGATCGGCGAGCCGGATTGCACGGCGACGCGACCCCGCTGCAGCCACTCAGGTTTCAGTGTGGCGACGACGAACCACACGGCCAGCACGACGGTGACAGCCTGCGCGAAGAACAGCCAGAAGCGGCGCAACATATCGGAGATTGGACGAGGAATGGAAACAAAAGAGTTTGAATTGTACTTGAACGATCTGCTGGAAGTTCCCCGTTTCAAGGACTATTGCCCGAATGGGCTGCAAGTGCAGGGTCGGCCCGAGATCACCCATATCGTCACGGGCGTGACGGCCAGCCTGGCGCTGCTCGATGCGGCGATCGAGGCAGGAGCGGATGCGATCCTCGTCCATCATGGCTACTTCTGGAAGAACGAAGATGCGCGCGTGATCGGCCAGAAGCATGCGCGGCTCAAGCGCCTGCTGACCGCGGATGTGAACTTGTTCGCCTATCACCTGCCGCTGGACAACCATCCCGAGCTCGGCAACAACGCGCAGCTCGCCGCGCAACTCGGCATTTCGCCGACGGGCCGGTTCTCCGACGATCAGCTCGGATGGACGGGCACGCTGCCGTGGCCGATGACGCTGCGCGAGTTTGCCGCGCACGTGGCGGGCGTGCTCCAGCGCGAGCCGCTCGCACTCGGCGATCCCGAGAAGGTCGTGCGCAATGTGGGCTGGTGCACGGGCGGTGCACAGGGTTACTTCGATGCGGCAGTGGCCGCGGGCGTGGACGTGTACGTGAGCGGCGAGGTATCGGAGCAGACCACGCACCTGGCGCGCGAGAGCGGCGTGGCGTACCTCGCGGCGGGGCATCATGCCACCGAACGCTACGGTATTCGCGCGCTCGGCGAACATCTGGCGCAGCGGTTCGCGCTGCGCCATACCTTCATCGATATTCCGAACCCGGTCTGATTACGGACGCGCCTTCAGGCTGTCGCGAATCTCGCGCAGCAGCACGATATCTTCGGCCGGGGCGGCCGGTGCCGGCGCTTCTTCATGCTTGGCGCGCATCTTGTTGAAGGCGCGAACCATCATGAAGATGATAAAAGCCAGAATGATGAAGTTGACCGCAATGGTCAGGAAATTACCGTACGCGAAAACCGGAACACCCGCTTTTTTCAAAGCATCGAGGGTGTAAGGCGTATTGGGTGGCGGATCGGCGAGCACGATGAACATGTTCGAGAAGTCCAGCTTGCCGACCACTCTGCCGACAAGCGGCATGATCAGATCGTTGACCACCGAGTCCACGATCTTGCCGAAAGCCGCGCCAATGATGACACCGACGGCAAGATCGATCACGTTGCCGCGCATCGCGAAGGTTCTGAACTCTTGCATCATGCCCATGCGTTTTCTCCTTCTTTGTAGCTGCTGAGAGCTGGTGAGTTGGCGTTCCGAAGAGACCTCCGAAGTCTTCAAGACTGCCGGAGGACCTTCGCGGATGCAAGTACCGATCCACCTATCGCACGGCCATGACCGATAATCGACCAATAACCTATAGGTAGTTCGCCTATCGCCGTCAGATGTGCCTCGGGTATAATTTTTGGTTGACGCAAGATCAAATTGACATCCCCTGGGGTTTGGAATGAGTGACCAGCAGAACGTGAATAACGTGGACAAAGGTCGCCGCAATTGGTTGATCGCAACTTCGGTTGCGGGCGGCGTAGGAGGCGTGGCTGTAGCAGTTCCTTTCGTCAGTACCTTTGCACCCTCGGAGAAAGCCAAGGCCGCCGGCGCACCGGTGGAAGCTGACATTGGCGGACTCAAGCCTGGCGAGATGATGACCGTGGAATGGCGAGGCAAGCCGGTCTGGATTCTTCGCCGTACCCCGGAGATGCTGGCATCGCTCAAGAAGACCGATGCGGAAGTCGCCGATCCCAATTCCGACGTGCCCTTCACCATGAAGACGCCGGAATACTGCAAGAACGAAACGCGTTCCCGCGAAGACCACAAGGATCTGCTGGTCGTCGTCGGTATCTGCTCTCACCTCGGGTGCTCGCCTTCCGGCCCGTTCGCGGCCGGGTCCAATCCCCAGCTGGGCGCCGACCCGGGCTTCCTGTGCCCGTGCCACGGTTCCACCTTCGACCTCGCCGGCCGCGTGTTCAAGAACAAGCCGGCGCCGCAGAATCTTGACGTACCCCCGTACCAGTTCCTCACCGACACCAGGATCGTGATCGGCAAGGACGAGAAAGGAGAAGCGTGACCATGGCGGCCGAAAAAGAAGTCAAGACAACTGGCCTGCTGGGCTGGATCGACGCCCGCTTCCCCGCCACGCAACTCTGGGAAGATCATCTCTCCAAGTACTACGCCCCGAAGAACTTCAACTTCTGGTATTTCTTCGGTTCGCTTGCGCTGCTGGTGCTGGTCATCCAGATCGTTACCGGCATCTTCCTCGTGATGAACTACAAGCCGGACGGCACGCTGAACGCCGCGGGCATTCCGGTGGCGTTCGCCAGCGTGGAATTCATCATGCGCGAGGTCCCCTCGGGCTGGCTCATCCGCTATATGCACTCGACGGGCGCGTCCGCGTTCTTCGTCGTCGTGTACCTGCACATGTTCCGCGGGCTGCTGTACGGCTCGTACCGCAAGCCGCGCGAGCTGGTCTGGATCTTCGGCTGCCTGATCTTCCTGTGCCTGATGGCGGAAGCCTTCATGGGCTATCTGCTGCCGTGGGGCCAGATGTCGTACTGGGGCGCGCAGGTGATCGTGAACCTGTTCTCGGCGATTCCCGTGATCGGCCAGGACCTGTCGCTGTTTATCCGCGGTGACTACGTGGTGAGCGATGCCACGCTGAACCGGTTCTTCTCGTTCCACGTGATTGCGGTGCCGCTGGTGTTGCTGGGCCTGGTGGTGGCGCACATCATCGCGCTGCACGAAGTGGGCTCGAACAACCCGGACGGCGTGGAGATCAAGGCGAAGAAGGACGAGAACGGTGTGCCGCTCGATGGCATTCCGTTCCATCCGTACTACTCCGTGCACGACCTGATGGGCGTGGCCGGCTTCCTGATGATCTTCTCGGCGGTGATCTTCTTCTTCCCCGAGGTGGGTGGCTACTTCCTGGAAGCGAACAACTTCTTCCCGGCGGATCCGCTCAAGACGCCGCCGCACATCGCACCGGTGTGGTACTTCACGCCGTTCTACTCGATGCTGCGTGCGACGACATCGAACTTCCTGCCGATCCTGTGGCTGTTCTTCGCGGTGGTGCTGGGCATGGTGATCCTGCGCAGCAAGGACACGCGCGTGAAGATCGGCTCGGTACTGATCCTCGTGATTCTGGCGCTGGGTTTCTGGAAGATCGACGCGAAGTTCTGGGGCGTGCTGGTGATGGGCGGCTCGGTGATCGTGCTGTTCTTCATGCCGTGGCTCGACTGCTCGCCGGTCAAGTCGATCCGCTATCGTCCTTCGTTCCACAAGTCGATCCTGATCGTCTTCGTGGTGGTGTTCCTGGTCCTCGGCTACCTCGGCGTGCAACCGCCGTCGCCGGTCGGTGAGAAGGTGTCGCAGCTCGGTACGTTGCTGTACTTTGCCTTCTTCCTGACCATGCCGCTGTGGAGCCGCGCCGGTACGTTCAAGCCGGTGCCGGATCGTGTCACGTTCCACGCCCACTGAGCGTCGCGCGACATCCCGACAAGAGGACAAGGACACAAGATGAAAAAGCTGCTTTCGATTCTCGCACTGGTCGGCGCCTGTTTTGCGACCGCGCCCGCCATGGCGTCCGAGGGGGGGTATCCCCTCGAGCCGGCACCGCTCGACACCAGCGACATTTCGTCGCTGCAGCGTGGGGCCAAGCTGTTCGTCAATTACTGCCTGAACTGCCATAGCGCATCGATGATGCGCTACAACCGGCTGCGCGATCTGGGTCTTTCCGACGAGCAGATTCAGCAGAATCTGTTGTTTTCCGCGGACAAGGTGGGCGAGCTGATGACGATCTCGATGCCGCCGAAGGATGCCAAGGCGTTCTTTGGCGTGCAGCCGCCGGATCTGTCGGTGATCTCGCGCGCCCGCGGCAACGACTGGCTCTATACGTACCTGCGCACGTTCTACCGTGACGACTCGCGCGCCACGGGCTGGAACAACCTGGTGTTCCCGAACGTCGGCATGCCGCACGTCCTGTATGAACTGCAGGGCCAGCGCGGCGCGAAGTTCGCCGAGGTGGAGGAGCATGGCGAGAAGGTGCACAAGTTCGCCGGCTTCGAGCAACTGACGCCGGGCAAGCTGAACACGCAGGCCTACGATCAGGCCGTGGCCGACCTGGTCAATTACCTGAACTGGATGTCCGAGCCGGCGCAGAACCACCGCAAGCGCCTGGGCGTCTGGGTGCTGCTGTTCCTGGGCGTGCTGACCGTCTTCGCATGGCGCCTGAACGCGGCGTACTGGAAAGATATCAAGTAATTTGTAACAAAAAAGCCCGATGATGACGGGGGCCGGCGTCGGAGTTGCCAGGGGCAGCAACGCGTCGGCCCTTGTGCTGTGCGGCTTGCGGGGCGATTGGTGCCCCCGGCGGCACGTCGGCTATTTGTAACTTATTTGCTTTTCAATGGGCCGTTCTGACAGAATGTTTGCCCTGTCTGAACTAGCGCTGCCCGGTTCGCCGATTCGAAGCAAAAGCGTCTCTGCCGAGGCGCTTTTTTCGGTCGTCCGAACCCCCACCCAAGGAATCCAACCATGATGGTGTTGTATTCGGGAACGACTTGCCCGTTTTCCCAACGTTGCCGCCTTGTCCTGTTCGAGAAGGGCATGGATTTTGAAATCCGCGACGTGGATCTGTTCAACAAGCCCGAAGACATCTCGGTGATGAACCCGTACGGTCAGGTCCCCATCCTGGTCGAACGCGATCTCATCCTGTACGAATCGAACATCATCAACGAGTACATCGACGAGCGCTTCCCGCACCCGCAGCTGATGCCGGCCGACCCGGTCCAGCGCGCGCGCGCCCGCCTGTTCCTCTTCAACTTCGAGAAGGAACTGTTCACGCATGTGTACGTGCTCGAGAACGAGAAGGGCAAGGCTGCCGAGAAGAACCACGAGCGCGCCCGCGCCGCGATCCGCGACCGCCTGACGCAACTCGCGCCGATCTTCGTCAAGAACAAGTACATGCTCGGCGAAGAGTTCTCGATGCTGGACGTGGCCATCGCGCCGCTGCTCTGGCGCCTGGACCACTACGGCATCGAACTGTCGAAGAACGCCGCGCCGCTGCTGAAGTACGCGGAACGCATCTTCAGCCGCCCGGCCTATATCGAAGCACTGACCCCGTCCGAGAAGGTGATGCGTCGTTAAGACGCGGAGCCCGCGGAAACGCACAAAGGATGGACGCCACCAAGCGAATCAATGTCTGAAACTTCCACCAAGCCCTACCTGATCCGCGCCATCTACGAATGGTGCACCGATAACGGCTTTACGCCGTATATCGCGGTCTTTGTCGACGCCAACACCAGCGTGCCGCGCGAGTTCGTGAAGAACAACGAGATCGTGCTGAACGTGAGCTTCGACGCGACCAGCGGCCTGGACATGGGCAACGAGTGGATTACGTTCAGCGCGCGCTTCGGTGGCGTATCGCGCAAGATCGATGTGCCGGTGGAAAACGTACTGGCCATCTACGCGCGCGAAAACGGGCAAGGCATGGCGTTCCCGGTAGAGCGCAGCGTTCCCGAGACGCAGGCGCTGACGGAACGCGAAACCAATCCGCCGCCGAAGCTGGCATCGGTGGAGTCGACGTCTGACGAGGCGGCTCCGGTTTCGGCTTCCGAGAACCCTGCATCGTCGGATTCTGAAGACGACCCGACACCGCCGCCAGTGCCCCGCATCGGTGGAAAGAAGCCGTCGCTGAAGGTAGTCAAATAAGGCTTCATCGTTGAGACCGCATGCGATAGAATCGCGGTCTCCACACATGCCGGCTTAGCTCATCAGGTAGAGCAGTTGATTTGTAATCATCAGGTGGCGGGTTCGAGTCCTGCAGCCGGCACCAAGTTTTGAAGAAAAGGCCACGCGAATGCGTGGCCTTTTTGTTTCTGCGGCTACCATCGAGACACCCCTCCTCTGCGCGAAGCGGATTTCCGCTTTTCAGGCCTCGACCTGAGGTAGAATTTCCGGAAAATTTCAGAGAGGGGTCATCGTGTCGAAAGCCAAGTTCCAGCTAGCCCATTCCAACGCCTTTGCCCCGCGCGCTAAGGCGATCTCGGAGCCTGCACTCGTCGAGGCACGACTGCAGGAATTGTCGCCCAACCTGAGCACGGAGCTCCTGCACAATGCCGTCCTGAGCGGGCTTGGCGCGCGCAATGACACGACAAACGCTTCCGCTGTCACGGCAGCCGGGGTGCAGCAATGGCTGAAGACGGTGGAGGCGCTGCGCACGCAGCTGAGCGCGATGGACTGGCGCATCCACAACGAAAGAAATTGCCCTCTGATCAGCGCGCCGGACCGCACGGTTTCCATTGTGGTGATGACCGGCAACAGGGAGACGGGCAAGCTGGGTGCGGAAGACCCTACCAATCAGACCGAAAAGGGTGCGGTCGTCGAGCGGTTTGTCCAGGGCAATCGGCAACTGGAGCTGTTCAATCAGGACTCACTCAAGCTGGCAAAGACGAGGCAGAAAGAAACCCAAGTCTGGGTCTTTCTCTACCATTACGACCGGGTATCGAATGAAGTACGATTCGAACTGGCTTACCCGACGGGCTTTGGCAAGAAGAAGATCGAAGAATGGGGAGAGCGCTTGATACTCGGCAGTATCCCCAATCAGCCCGCCGACTTCGTCGTTCAAGACGACGCCCCCAACGCACCGGCAACCGTCGACGTCGAGCCGAAGACCGGTACTTTTTGATTGCTCATCATGTCCGAGATCAACCCTTCGCAAATTACGTTTGCTCGGGTTAGAAGACGCCTTACAAAGGCGCAGCTGGCCAAGGAACTGGGTGTTACGAGCCGTAGCATCCAGAACTACGAAACAGGAAGCTCCGCCCCCGACTCGGAGACCTTGGCCAAGATGGCAAAACTGCTGAACTTCCCTCAGCAGTTCTTCTGCATTGAAGAATCGATGCCTGTCATCGGCGAGCATGCGGCCAGCTTCCGCTCGCTCTCCAAGATGAGCGACGCGATGAAGAATTGCGCGCTCAGCGCCGGCGCCATCGCGTTCAACATCAACGATTGGATCGAAGAGCGATTCAATCTGCCGCAGGCTGATTTGCCCGATCTCAGCGATCTTCCCCCCGAAGAGGCCGCGGCAACGTTGCGCAGAATGTGGGGACTCGGCAGCGCGCCGATCCCCAACATGATTCACCTGCTCGAATCCAAGGGCATTCGTGTCTTCTCGCTAGCGGAAGAGGCCCGCGAGGTAGACGCGTTCTGCACGTGGCACGGCAGCACGCCGTTCGTATTTCTCAATACGATGAAGTCGGCCGAGCGTAGCCGCTTTGATGCCGCCCACGAGCTTGGGCACTTGGTGCGCGATGTCTATAGCATGCGGCACGGTGAGACCCGTGGGATAGAGATGGAGCGTGAGGCGGATGCTTTCGCTGGTGCGTTCTTGATGCCCAGCGAGAGTGTGGTTGCCAATAAACCTCCAGCGTTCACAATCAAGTATTTGCTAAAGCTTAAGCACTACTGGGGCGTGTCGCTGGCTGCGCTGGCTTACCGCTTTAACGCATTGGGTCAGGTCACTGAGTGGGGTTATCGCAATCTATGCATTGAGATTGCCAAGGCCGGATATCGTACGAATGAGCCGGAGCCGATGGAGCGGGAGGTGTCTCAGTTGCTGGTCAAGGTATTCGACGCGCTGCAGGCTCAGAAGGTGGGGCGGGCTGAGATTGCGAGGGGGCTTTCCATTAGTGTTGATGAGATTAATGCGTTGACGTTTAAGTTGATGAGGCTTTCGGTTGTGCCGCGGGACCCATCCATAGACACGGTTTCGAGACGGTCGCCCGGTCTGAGATTGGTGTGATCATCGATGAAGATTCGACCAGGCATCACCCAGAGCTATTACAAAACAATTGCGCCAGACCGAAAGTTGCAGTGGAAGCTTGCTATGTGGTGCATTTCGCTTGCGGCATCGTGGTTGGTGACAAAGACGGGATATCGTCTGCTAGATTTCCTGATCTCAACCTCATGCACTCTAGTTACGATGCTGATCATCGAAAGTCAGCGTTCGTATTCGGACTACTCCCGTAACATGAGAAAGCTGATGGTGACCGCCACCCTTGTCATTGTGAAATGGGGAGTCATTGGATTCGGCGTTCTCTACGTGGCGCTCGTTACAGTCGGGGCTCTCGGGAACACGCTGCAGAACATGCCTTCACTAGATCGACTCCCTGAAGGGATACAGGTCGCATGCGCTGCTGCGGTTCTCGGCGTTGGCATATGTAAGACCGTCGAAATGTTTAGGCGCATGGGTTTGGAAGAGGCGCTTGCACAGCTTCCGACGAAGGGGCTAAAGGAACTGCTTCTGAAGCGAAGGCTCATCGCGAAGGACGGTCGGACATTTATGATCTTTGAGCTTGGCGTGACCGTCGTCGGTTACTTGTTCGCGTCTACAGCCGCAGGTCTGGCCAACATTCTTATACATCTACCTCAGGCTTGAAACCCTGTGGATTTGCCCCCGTACTTCCGGACGCGGCATCACACCAAGATTGATGATTCCGCTTTGCGCCTGAACTCGCGAGGCGAGTGATACTTCAACGCGCTATGTGGGTGTTTCTCGTTGTAATGCTCGAACGCGATCGCCAGGTTACGAACAGCGGTCGCGGCGTCCGGCTTCGGCATGAAGGCAACGTAGTCACGCTTCATCGTCTTGACGAAGCTCTCAGCCATGCCATTGCTCTGGGGACTGCATACCGGCGTCGTGAGCGGCTTGAGCCCAATGCCGCTGGCAAATGCGCGGGTCTCGTGGGCAATGTATCCCGAGCCGTTGTCGCTTAGCCATTCAATCGATGCCGGCGCCATGTCGACATTGCCAAACCGATGCTCGACGGCCGCAAGCATAACGTCGCGAACATCGTTCCCAGTGTAGCCGCCCGTGGTCGCTACCCAGCTCATCGCTTCGCGATCGCAGCAGTCCAGGGCGAAGGTGACCCGCAATGGCTCGCCGTTCTCACACCGAAACTCGAAGCCATCGGAGCACCAGCGCTGGTTGCTTCGCGCCACGGCAACCCGGCCGTCATGTCGGCGCGTAATGGTGGGGCGTCTCGGTTTGCGTTGCAGCAGCAAGCCATGAACGCGCATGACCCGGTAGATGCGTTTCACGTTCACCGGCTCAGTGCCGCGCGCCTCTCGCTGGCTGCGAATCAAGCCCCAAACGCGCCGGTAGCCGTAGCTCGGCAAATTGGCGACGGCATGCTGGATTTCCGCCACCAACTCCGCGTCGTCTGTCTGCACGGCACTGCGGCCCATCCTGCCAGTCGGTCGAGCGTGCGCGCTTCACCGTGACGTTCGAGCGCGCTACACCGAGGACATCACAGACCTGCTTCACAGGTCGTCCCCCGGCAATGATGGCGAGCGCGCTATCCATTTTTTTGCCCGACCGTACTCCACCGCTTCCTTCAGGATTTCAACTTCTACGGTCTTCTTGCCAAGCAGCCGCTGCAGCTCGCGAATCTGCTTGAGCGCGTCCGCCAGCTCCGAGGCAGGCACAACCTCCTCGCCTGCCGATACCGCCGACAGACTGCCGCCCTGATACAGCTTCTTCCAATGGAACAACTGGTTAGGGTTCACGCAGTGCTGGCGAGCCACCATCGATACGGTCTTGCCCGGCTCCAGGCTCTCTCGAACCATCGCCGCCTTTTCCTCTGCCGACCACCGCCGCCGACGGTCCGGCCCCGTCAATACTTCCATCACTCCCTGCTTGCTATTAGGTCTAAACACAGTCGTATGCCTACCCGCTAGTTTAAGGTAGAGACCATGTCCGGCGATTCAGGGGGCTGATCCACGGGGGATGAATCCATAACGCTTGGCAAGATCTAGAAGGCCGGGATGCCAGCGGTGATGTCCCTCTGCATAAGCATCACGCGAATCGACGATGGTCTTGGCGTTGTCGTACAAAATCTCCCGCGGAACGCCACCTAGAGTCTCGAACAGTGCGCGGTGACAGGTCATAAGCGTCTCTGCCCGCTCGTTCGTGGTGAACCTGGCCCAGCGCCAGCGGCTCAATCCCAGAGTCGCGGTGAATGCGTAAAGTGGGTCGGCACCACGGCGGAAGACGACAAAGTCGCATTGCATCTGCTGGCCCGGCGCCGTCTCGAACCGCACGATCGGATCAGACGCTTGTATAGGCTTATGCGCGTGCATAAAGGCCTGCAGGCTGCGTCATTGCCCTTGATACCCTCGGGCCCTTAACTCGCGCAGCAGCGCGGGTGCTGCGATCCACTCCGGAGCGGCAGCTTGCATGCGCTCCCGAATGTAGTCGTGAAACGGGTCAAGCTTGGTGGGCCGAGCGTCGCGTTGCTTGTAGCGTGGGACGTCATCTGCGGCCAAGTAGCGAGTTACGGTATTGCGAGAGACGCCCAGCCGTCGCGCGATCTCGCGCAGCGACAGCCCTTGGGCCTTGAGCACATGGATCTGCATCCACTGTTCCTTCAAAAGCATCGTCGGCCTTCGCGCGGAAAAGGCAGACTGTACGGAAAAGTGGTTCAGATTTACCTTGCGCGAGGTGGCTCAGTTTTACTCTGCGCGCAACAGCTGCAGCTCGCGAATCTGCTTGAGCGCGTCCGCCAGCTCCGAGGCAGGCACAACCTCCTCGCCCGCCGACACCGCCGAAAGGTTGAAATACGCGCTCGAACGAGCGTTTCCGGTGCTTGTGAGCTGGCCAGTGCGTGCAATGCTGCCGCTGACATTCGGTCCTAGAACAACTACACACCATACGCACCTCGCCTGAGATGCTCGAAACCCTCCTAAAACAAGCGTTATCCAGTGTTCTGGCGCTAGCGGCAACATGCGTTTCGTAACACGCTAGGTCCGCTAACCACTGTCATACAGCCAAACTCGCGTGTTACGGGTATCAAGCGCGTGGGTCCCATCGAGCGATGTCAGTGCTTCTATGCTCAGATGTGTAGGATAGGGGTGTCCAAGTACAAGGTGTGTATCAAAATGATCTTACTGATTGCGGGTATGCATGGCGTAGGCAAGAGCTATCTGGCCGGCCCAGCCGCAGAGGCTCTCGGCATACGCCACGAAACAGCCAGCGCGCTCATAGCATCTGTTCGAGGGAGTCGATCCTGGAGCGACGAAAAGCGCGTCCGAGAAGTAGATGACAATCAGGCAGCCCTAGTCCGTGCCGTTGAGCTTGTCCGTAACTCCGGAGTTGACTTGCTGCTCGATGGACATTTCGTTCTGCGCGGCCAAGCCGGTCAATGTCTGGCCGTAGAATCGACAGTCTTTCGTCAGCTCCAACTTTCCGGTGTCATTTTGCTGGAGGCAGCCGCTGAAAAAATCCAATCGCGGCTCGTGGCGCGCGGCGATCGCTCGTGGACAGTCGAGGAAATCCGACAATTCTCGCAGAAGGAAGCTGAGCAGGCCGTCACGATCACTGCAGAGCTGGCCATTCACTTGGTGCGACTGCACGAGCCCACGTCCGGCGAATTCACTGAAGCTCTGAGGGATCTCCTGCGGCGTTGATCTTTAACGATCGTTGCTAGACTCCCTCCGAAGCGGCTATATCAATCTCACAACGAAAAAAGTAGTCTACGAGGTGCTGTTCATTAGTCGGAAGTATAAATTTATAACAGGGTGAGGGGGCCGGTGAAAAATCTAAAGATCAAGAAATTTGCGGAGATCGATCTCTCCGATGAATTCTTCGATTCGCTAAAAGCGGATTATAAAGATTTTCAGAAATGGTTTGAAGGGAAGGCGGGTGACGGTGCTTCCGCATACGTCTTTTATAAAAACAAAGACAGGGCGGACGGATTTTTATACTTGAAAATCGAAGACGGACCTGTTGACGATATAGCCCCTCCGCTTCCCGCCGGCAAGCACCTAAAGGTCGGAACGTTAAAGATTAACGCGCATGGCACAAAATTGGGGGAGAGATTTGTCAAAAAAATATTCGACCATGCTTTGAATGAAGGCGCGGATGATATTTATGTGACAGTCTTTGCAAAGCATGAGGGTCTCGTTTCGCTGCTTCAGCGCTACGGATTCAAGCAGCACGCTACCAAGACAACTCCGGATGGGATTGAGTTGGTTCTTGTGAGAAATCTCGAGGAAATTTCTGGGGATGTTTTGCAAGATTTTCCGTACATTGCTCTCGATGAGAAAAAATACTTCCTGTTAGCTATTTACCCCGAGTATCACACGCGATTTCTGCCGGATTCGATATTAAATAACGAGTCTCACGACATTGTGCGTGATGTGTCGCACACCAACAGCATTCATAAAGTCTACATATCCGGGATAGCAAGAACAAATAAACTCACTACCGGAGATGTTCTGCTAATTTATCGCACATCGGATAAAAAAGGGCCCGCATATTACCGCTCAGTCGCGACGTCGATTGGTATTGTGGAGGAAGTCCGGCCAATCAAATCTTTCGCCTCTGAGCGCGAATTCTTGGAGTACGCGAGGCCATATAGTATTTTTTCCGATAAAGAACTAAAAGAATATTTTGCGAACAAGCCGAAACACTATATAATACGCTTCACGTATAATGCAGCTTTGACGAGGCGGGTGACGCGCGGTCGGCTAATCGAGCAAGTGGGATTGCCGTCGGCGCGAGGAGTTCGGTGGGATTTTATTTCGCTGACGCAGGATCAAATTCGTCTTATCGCAAATATTGGTGAGGTAAATGAAAATATTATTGTCGATTAAGCCGGTTTATGCAGATAAAATTCTTAGCGGCGAAAAGCGTTTTGAATTTAGAAAGGCATCGTTTTCTGTTGAGAATTTGGAGAGCGTAGTTATTTACGCAACAAAGCCTGTAGGTAAGATCGTTGGTGAGTTTGAGGTTGCGGCGGTTCATCGTGACAGACCCGCGAGAATGTGGGAAAAGACGAAAAGATTTGCGGGTGTGGATAAGGTATTTTTTGATGATTATTATCAAGGGCGAGACTTGGCCGTGGCCATTGAGGTCGGCGAAGTCCATCGATACTCCAAGCCGCGGGAACTGACCTCATTGGGTGATAATATTACCCCGCCGCAGTCTTTTCGCTATTTGCAAGGGACTTCGCAGTTGTCTAAACAGGAAGTGTTGGAGCTTGTATAACGGCGACGATCGACTGAGGGTAGGGGCACACATGCCAAGATATCTCGCAAGGTCTTCTGCAACTATGCCGCTGGTGCTTGATCAGGGTCTATTCGTCAGCGATCCAGATCAATATCGCCTGTTGCTTGCCTCCGCACGAAAGCAGTTGGGCGATCTTTCGGACTATTATCCCGAATTTGATAAATGGTACAATCAGAAAGTATTGCCGGGCATTCAGTCGGGTGAACGATCTATTATTCTCACGTACAGTTCTCAAGCGCTTTCTGGTTTAGCTATCGTAAAACGGACTGACACGGAGAAGAAGTTGTGCTGCCTGCGTGTCGTACCTGGATTTCAGGGGAGCGGCTCTGGGCTAAAATTGTTTGAAAAAGCTTTCGACATCCTTGAGACGACGTCGCCGCTTTTGTCCGTTGCTGAGGAACGTCTTTCAGTATTCGAAAAGCTGTTTGACTACTATGGTTTTGAGTTGGCTCGTCACTATCGAGACATCTATCGACCACAAAAAAGTGAGTTCAGTTTTAACGGGCTTTTGGATAGTCATGGACGACCGCTAACGTCGATTTCCGGGCCGTCCTACGCGCAATGTCCGAGCACCCTAGCTATCTCGTAATGCCTTGTAGGCCGCTTTGATTTTTCGGAACAGCCAAGGAATTGTCTCTCGATGGATCAATACAATCGCTGAGGCAATGATCAAGATGCTGATGACTCCGATCAGCTTCGCTACATCGTCAGCGGAGGGGTTGAGTACTCTTTCAATGATATTTTTATTCTTATTGGGTTCAATGGCCGACCAAAGCCCATTGCCTGCGATGCCGAAGGCCAAGCCGAGAATAAGAAAGCGGAGAATGTTGAATGGACTGGAGTGCGTCTTGGTGAATCGACCCAAGACGTTGAGATCCTTCACTCCGTGGGGTTTTTTCGGCTCCCCTCCGAGTTGTCCGCTGGGCTTATATACGGCGGACCATTGATAACCGAGGTAATTTCGAACCGAGTTTTTAGGCGAAATCCCAAGTTTGGAATCCTGCCGAATATACTCATTCCACACATCCTCGTCATCTAATGAGCGACAACCATTAAAGCTTTTGCTCTGAAAAATGCAGTCCTCGCCTCGCTCAGTGGTAAGAAAGCAGTGAATTTTCGCGAATCGGGGAAACGTAACTGCTTCGTCACCGCTCAATAATTCATCAGGCATTCCTCGGCGAACATTAATTCGAAAATCAATGATCCGAGTGACGGTGCTAGAGCTGAGCAAATTCCGATCACGCTGTTTGAAGACCGATGCGTACATTTTTTCGGGGACGTTGCGAATTCGGAATCGAATGTAGACTCGGTGGTAATCTTTGTTGCTTCGTGTCGGTCTGGGTAGCCTGATTTCGAGTTGAGACACCTCGCGGCCATCGCTAATATAGATATCCTTAATCTCAAAGAATTGCGAATGTAACCGCAGAAGGGTGAAATGCCCGAATTCTTGTTCTGCACTATTATCCTCTCTGCGAAAACTAATTTCGGCGTAATTGCCATCAGCGAAGCCGTCGTAATGGACGATCTCATTGAATATGGCCGCGATCGCCCTTTCGCCGTTCAGGCGCGCCCCCAGGTCACTAATTTGGCTGATGTTTAATTTCCAGGGGACGTCGATCAGTACGGCATCAGTTTCATTCCAGCTACTTACCATGACGCCGACATCGAGAAAGCGCTCGTTGCCAATCTCCCAGAGATTGACGTGAAGTTCGTCGCCTAGTTCATCTCCAGCATTTGTGCTGTCGCTCTCGGCTGCTTCGATATTTGGGCGGGCCGCATCGGCGATCTTGGAACTGAAATCCGTAGCATTCGGCGTGCTGTTGCGCCGATATCGCACTAAAATGCCCGAAAAGGGATAGTTCATGATCGCCTTCGATTATTGTTATAACTTCGCGAATTGGACTGCGTCACGGCGCGAGTAGAGAACAATCGCAGATGCGCCACGGGCCCGGCAATTTTAGCAAATTGAGCGCATGTTTCGCCCCCGCCGCAGGTATGGGGTAGGCAGCGAAGTTTGATCTGATTCGATCCTGAGAGCCTTCATGAAAGACGGGGTTGGGTCGATTGCTCCGATATGTTCTCAGCGGCCAGGGTGACTGCGGCACTCGCAAGGAGGGCAACTGAGCTATTGGGGGACTTGAGGGGCCTTACGATGCCGGTGCCTCCCCCAAACTATTGCATGCGACTTAGGAAAACGCCGAGCTGCCGACGCGCCGGTGCGGAGATGGAACGCCTCGATCGACCAGATCACGTCAGAGGGATCGTTCGCTTCGTGCTGCTGGCGCTCATCGGAGTGTTGAATCAGTGCTAGTTGGTAGTACGAAGGCGGTACATCTATAAGCTCACACCACATTGACTTCGATACGCTAAGTTACTGATTCTAAAGTGCTTTAGAGTTGTGTTCCTCACGCCTACTTTTGCCTTAAAATCAGTAATTTATTGATTTAATTGAAAATTTGTAATCATCAGGTGGCGGGTTCGAGTCCTGCAGCCGGCACCAAGGTTTTGAAGCGGCCTCCCAACTGGGAGGCCGTTTTGTTTGGTACTGCCGAACGAGCGTGGCCAGGGACGCTTTCAAGAAATGCCGATAGCGGCTACCGACACTCAGCAATATGTTCGTCGCTTGAAGCAACCACGTGAAGGTTGCAGTCATGGGGTCGAACAGCATGAAGCCGCTATCCTCCGCGAACGTGGAGTCCGAACTCAGTTATGCGTACCTGCACGCCGTAGCTTCCGCTGCCGGCGTCTCCTGTCAGATCGCCGGCCGCCACGAGGATGCCGCTGGTGTTGATGCAAAGTTGGCCGCGTGGGGGCCATTTCCATCCGGAGGGAAACGGCGCGAGGTCGACCTCAAAGTCCAACTCAAGGCGACGATGCAGGTGCCGCCGGAAGTTGGTGATGCGTTCTCGTATTGCCTTTCTGGCATCCCGCGCTATGACGACTTGCGTTCCGAGGCGGTCTCTACCCCGCGGATACTGGTCGTCTTGTTTCTGCCCCCTATGGCATCCGAATGGATCACCCATACAGACTGCGCGCTCTCGTTGCACAAGTGTGCGTACTGGGTGAGCCTTCGTGGCGCTAAAGCTTCTACCAACAAGACTGCACAAACGGTCTATCTCCCTAAGAAGCAGAGGTTCGATGGTGCAGGACTGCTGGCCTTGCTGAGCAGGCTTTCTCGCAACGATATTCCACAGTATGAGGAGGCAGGCGCGTGAGTAACGATAAAGCGATTGCACCAACGGACCTGCGCGATTACCTGCGAGCGCAAGGTTGGTCTTTGCTGGACGAAGCGTTGGCGGACCGTCTGTATATGCTGGAAAATGCAGCGTTCCCGAGGCGCCAGCTGACATACCCGATGGACGTCACTGCGCCCGATTATCAGGAGTCTGTCGAGATTGTTATCGACAAGCTTGCTGAGCTCATGGGACAGACACCCTTCTCGGTGGTGTCGAGAGTTCGATCGCTTAGGGATGACGTCGTACGGCTCCGTGTCTTCTTCGATGGCAACGACAGCACGTTGCCATTGAGCTTTGCGTCCACGCTTGTAGGGAACACCGAAAAGCTACTGAGAGCGGCAGCCTGCACGGTCCTACGCCCACGGACTCATCATGCACGACTCACGCTTTGCGAGGCGGGGCAGTTTGTCGGGGCGGCCCGCTTCGGTCAAACCGAAGAAGGAAGTTTCGTTTTGAACGTCGCCTGTCCCATCGACGCAATGGAGGTGCAAGGGAGCCTGCACTTTGAGGCAAGCGAAACGCCTTTCGTGAGGCAGGTCACCATGGCGCTGCATCATGGGCTTTCTCAACTGACTGCGGCGATAGAGTCGGACAAACTGGATCGTTTGATCGACGATCTCAAAACGTCAACTACCCCCATGGTCTCTTCCAACCTCTGTGAGGCTTTGCAGGGCATGCATGATGACCAGGTGGATAACTCGCTGGATGTTGGTTTCGATTGGTCAGCGATGCGGAAGGTGACCGACGGTGAAAAGAAGCGCCCGATACGGGTCCAGCGCGACTACTTCTGGCGAATCGAAGAGGTTCGTCGCGAGCTACGTGCCGTGGAGCTACATGAAGAAGACACCTTCATTGGCACGGTCGAGCGACTGGAAGGGGGAATGGAGCAGGACGGGCGGAGGTCGGGCGATGTTGTCCTCTCGCTGCTATTGCCAGATGGAGGAGACACGGTACGCGCGAGAGTCGGCCTTTCGGCGGATGAATACGAGCACGCTAATCGAGCCCATATGAGTAATGGCGCTTACATTCGCGTGGTGGGAAGACTCAGGCCCGGGCGCCAGCCTCGGCAACTGACTGGAGTAAAGAAGTTTGAGTTGCTGTGGTGATTCCGTGCGGATCTCTTTGGTCTGCCCCTATTTAGAGATTCGATCTACGCTTGCTTCACCGCAGCATGGTCAAGTATCAACGCGAAGCGCTCGAGCGTAAACGCAACCTCGGCGAACCGTATGGCAATGACATAGAAGAGTCCTGCCGCCGCTGCGGCGGTACACCACATCACGTATGGGGTGCCGCCCTTGTTGAAGTTGGCCAAGGCAAATGCCGTTGTTCCAATCAAAGGGATCGCGCCGACTTTGTCGAAGGCTCCGATGATGAATGCGAGCCTCCCGCGCAATTGAGATGCGACTTCCGACACGTATCGTTTGCCAAACGTTAGCTGGTCGTGGGTGTAGGTAGCTCGAATCTGCAGAATAGTGTTATGCCACCGAGCTAGGTTTCTTCCAACGGCCGCCACCGTGTCTGCTTCCAGCGATTTCCATTCTCGGATTGCTCGAATCCAAGACGGTGCCCCCAGGCCCACTGTTGAAACTATGCCGCATAGGAGGACGGTGAGTGCCCATGGGGCAAGCTTGGGATAGAAGCCAATTGATGTGAGCACCGTCGCCAGCCATCCTGCTACTAGCGTGAGGGAGCTGACGCGGTAGAGCAACCCTGTGCTCTTTCCCGATTCAAGCGCGTCGGACTGCGACTCGATAACGACCTGATGGAGATCTGCGAGCAGGCGATCGATTGGCGGCGAGGCCGGCTCGGTTAAGGCATGGTGAGGGAGGCTTGTGGCGAGCGGCTCGTGCGAGTTCAGCATGGATGGCCTCCTACTACGCCGATTTGAAGCCGTGCCGGTCGCGATGCAGCTTCATGTATTCGCGGTTCTCAGCGCTGATGCGTCGTAGCTTGGTGTACCTATCCAATGCGAGGCGCTCTCGATCTTTCTGCGTGAGGGATGGGCTGATAAGCAGTTCTCCGTTGTCGTTGAAGGAGATGAGACCGCGATCAAATAATCGGTCCACATGGGGCGCCAGCAAGAGCCCATTGTCGGGATCGATCCGCTGATCGTTGTCGCTTAGCGTCCAGGCGTGAATATGTGAGGCAATAAGAAGGTCGGGATTGGATAGGCCGGTGAGAGAGCACTGGCTATTCCACATACGGAGCAGGTCGGCTCGGAACAGGCCTTGGCCTACGCGGGCTTTGACGATGGCTTCCCGGGTTGTCTCTGTGAGTTTTCTCTTGCTCGGCTTTTGATCGACCAGCTTGCTTTCGAACTCCTCAATCAGGTGGGCTCGCTCCAGCAGATACGCAGCGGCATCTGGCAGTAAGCGTGCCATATATATCTGGTTGATTCTCCCTTCGCGGTTGAATAGGTTGGGCACGCTCCGCTGTTGGTAAAGGGAAATGAAATCGCTGGCGATGTCGTCGCGGTGTATCGGCGTTTCTAATTCACGGAGCTTTACATCGACGCGGTTGCCGGTGTTTCCCCACTCGGAGAAGAGGCGCGTGGCCGGGCGTTCCGCTGAGTACGCGTCCCGCGTTGCGATGGCGATGTCAGTGATCTTCTTCTCGTGATAGCAAAAGATGACGTCGCCGGCTTTGACCTTGGCGACGTTTTCCCAATGCTCTCGTCGCATGCTCGCACCGGTTTCAGACTGAGACGCCTCTGGCGCCCACAGGAAGTTACCACTCTGGACTTCCTTGATCGTCTTCCCGACATTCACCCAATAGAACGCCATCGCCCCAGCGCGCGCTAACTGTTCATCCATACCCGTTGTCTTTTTGGCTCGTTTTTATTATTCGCCCGCTTGTTTCCACCAAGCAAAGCCGAACTCGGAAAACTCCGAGCATAAGCCTAAGACATTTCCCACCCCTTGTGACGCCCCTCTGTCACATTGATGTAGCCCATCAATCACGCCCCTGTCACAACCCCTCCCTAAACTCCACCCCGCCTCACATGTCCCTCCCATAAAACATTCCAACGCGATTGACCTGATCAATCGCCTGACACCATGTTTGCCCGTCCTTCTCTCAAAACATTGCTCGCCTCGTTGCTGGTGACCGCTGCGCTGGCCGCTTGCGGTGGCGATGATGCGCCGTCTACCCCGGCGAATCCGAATCAGCCGACGAATCCGCCGACGACTGGTCAGCCGAATCCGGCGCCTTCCAAGAGCTGCGCGCCGGACTGATCGGCGTCCTGGGTACCGGCGAATGCCATAAAAAGCGTACCCACCGCTGCGCTCCGCGTCGTCTCCCCCGCAATCTCTCGCACAAGATCGAGCAATGAATTCACGTCGTAACTTCCTGAAGGCGGCCGCTGGTACTGGCTTGTCCGCCGCCGCGCTGGCCGCGTTTCCGCCGAGCATTCGCAAGGCGCTGGCCATTCCCGCCAACAACGCCACGGGCACCATCAAGGATGTGGAGCACGTCGTTATCCTGATGCAGGAGAACCGCTCCTTCGATCAGTACTTCGGCACGCTGCCAGGCGTCCGCGGGTTTGGGGATCGGATGACCATTCCGATGGTCAATGGCCGCAAGGTCTGGCAGCAGGCGCGCGCCAACGGTACGCTGGTCACGCCTTATCACCTCGACAGCACGGCCAATAACGCGCAGCGCGTTTCCGGTACGCCGCACTCGTGGGCCGATTCGCAGAATGCGTGGGACTCGGGGCGCATGAGCAACTGGGCGCAGTACAAGACGGACACCTCCATGGGGTACTTCAAGGAGAAGGAAGTCCCGTTCCACTTCGCGCTGGCCAACGCCTTTACGCTGTGCGACTCGTACCACTGCTCGATGCATACCGGTACCGATGCCAATCGTTCGTTCCATCTGACCGGCACCAACGGTCCGACCGCGCAGAACGTGGCCTACGTGGTCAATGAGTGGGACTATATCGATGGCCTGCCCGCTTCGGCCAACGTCGGTTACACGTGGAAGACCTACGCGGAGCGTCTGGAAGAGGCCGGCGTGAACTGGATCTGCTATCAGAACATGCCGGACGAGTGGGGCGACAACATGCTCGGCGCGTTCCGTCAGTTCCGTCAGGCCAACCTCGCGTCGGGCTTCCCCGTGTCGAGCGGCGGTTCGCCGAATGCGCCTTACGCCAACACCGGGCAGGCGCTGCCGTACAAGGCGTACGACGCCGCCACGGACAATCCGGGCAATCCGCTGTACAAGGGCGTGGCCAATACGCTGCCGGGCACCACGCCCGACACGTACCTCGATGCCTTCAAGCGCGATATCGCCGCGGGCAAGCTGCCGCAGGTGAGCTGGGTCAGCGCGCCGTCCATCTATTGCGAGCACCCGGGGCCGTCCAGCCCCGTGCAGGGCGGCTGGTTTATTCAGGAAATTCTCGATGCGCTGACCGCGAACCCCGAGGTCTGGAGCAAGACCGTTCTGCTCGTCAACTACGACGAGAACGATGGCTACTTCGATCACGTGCCGTCGCCGTCGCCGCCTTCGCGCAACCCGGACAACACGCTCGCCGGCAAGACGACGCTGTCCGATGACGACATGAAGTACGAGTACTACACCTTCAACCCGCCCGCTGGCAGCACAAACCAGCCGGCGCGCGATGGCAAGGTGTTCGGCCCGGGACCGCGTGTGCCGATGTTCGTGATCTCGCCCTGGAGCCGCGGCGGCTGGGTGAACTCGCAGGTGTTCGATCACACCTCGGTGCTGCGTTTCCTCGAGGCGCGCTTTGGGGTGCAGGAGCCGAATATCTCGCCGTTCCGTCGCGCCGTCTGCGGCGATCTGACCAGCGCGTTCAACTTCGCGACCCCGAATGCCGAGGCACTGGCTTCGCTCGGCGGGCGTAGTACGCGCACGACCGCGGATGCACTGCGCGCTGCGCAGGCAGCGCTGCCCGCCGTGCCGGTGCCGGTCGATATGAAGCTGCCGCTGCAGGAAAGCGGTACACGTCCGTCACGCGCGCTCCCTTACGAGCTCCATACGACGGCGCATGCCAATGCGTCGGGCACGGTCGAGCTCGTGTTTGCGAACTCGGGCAAGCAGGGCGCCGTGTTCCATGTCTACGACCGTCTGAACCTCGGCCGGCTGCCGCGTCGCTATACCGTCGAGGCGGGCAAGACGTTGAGCGATACGTGGAATGCGCGGATCGATAACCTCGGCATGTACGACCTGTGGGTGCTGGGTCCCAATGGCTATCACCGTCATTTCAAGGGCGATCTGAATCGCATCTCGGCGTCTGCCGTTGCACCGGAGATTCGGGTTTGCTACGACACGAATGGCGATGTGTATGTCGATCTGAAGAACGGTGGCAAGGCCGCTGGCAACTTCACGATTACGCCGCTGGCTTATCGGAAGGATGCGCCCGTGCAGGTGGCCGTGGCTGCCGGCGCAGTGGTCACGCGCCAGTGGTCGTTGGCCGATAGCGGGCACTGGTACGACTTTGCTGTGACCTGCGATAGCGATTCGGCGTTTTATCGTCGGTTTGCTGGCCGGGTGGAGAATGGTCAGCACTCGGTGAGTGATCCGGCGATGGGGACTGTGCTGGGTTGATCGGGGGCGGGGGGAACAACAGCCGAGCGAGCCTATCGTTCCAACGCCCGGCACAACGCCGTCAAGTCCGACACGATGAGGTGCGGCGCCGGCGTGGTCCGGTCCCACTTCACCGGGACCGGCGCCTCGCCCACCTCGCCGCGCACGACCCATGCGGCATGCATGCCCGCGCTCATCGCCCCCACCACATCGAGATCCGCATCGTCACCGACATGCAGGATGCGTTCGGGCGCCACGCCCACGGCCTCCGCCGCCGCATGGAAGATCGCGGCTTCGGGTTTGCCGCTGCCGAACGTCTGCGCGCTGAATGCGGCCTTGAAATACTCGTGGCCGCCCGTGACCTGCAGGTTGGCGTTGCCGTTCGATACGGCCACCAGCGGGTACCGCGCGCTCAGCCATTGCAGCGCGGGCAGCGCGTCCTCGTAGAACGCCACGCGCTGCCGCGCCGCGAAGAAGACGTCGTAGGCGGCTTCGGCCAGTGCGACATCTTCTTCGGCGTGTTCGAGTGCCCAGCGGATCGACCCCAGCCGCAATGCGCGCATGTCATGGCTCAGGTCCGGACGTTCTTCCTGAAACCGGATGCGCAGTTCGCGCAACGACTGCGGCGTGGTCAGCGTGCGCGATGTGCCCGGCGCGTTCGCGATCAGCCAGTCGTGCAGCGCCTGTTCGGCACCGAGCACCGCGGGCAGAAAGGGCCACAGCGTGTCGTCGAGGTCGAGGGAAATGGCGGCGATGTGTTTCAGAGGCATGGGGCAGTCGGCGCGCGTGATGTGGCGCCGTGGCAGGAAGCGGAAAAGCATCGATAGTGTAAACGTTTAAGCGTTAGCCGATGGAAAGCCCGCGCAGGCTCCCTAGAGTGGGAAGTTTTGCGAGGACGGCCGGCGTGCCGTGTGGGTGTCATGTTCGGCAAGCTTCCGCTGTTGTTGCTTATTGCGTCGGCGTCGTTCGTCGCCACTTCCGTGTTCAGCAGGGACTACTGGAAGTACCTGTTGCGCGCGATGGCGAGTTATCGGGCGTCCTGCGCATGGGCGCGTTTTGTTCTCTCCGATGGGCGCATGCGCGAGATGGCGCGGCACGATCGGTCGCTGATGTTTCGGTTGCAGCGGCCTTATCTGCGAACCGCGTTGCCCACGGCCCAGAAGCTCTGTTATCTGCTCGATCACTATCGCTGGATGCGTGACGCCTTGTCGCCGGCAGTGACGAGTGCCCTGTTGCACGACGGGCGTGTCGTGCTTGCGCGGCTCTCCGCGACCTATCGCATCGAGCTGATGACGGCCGGACGCAATGGCAAGGAAGGCGAACTGGCGATGGCGCTGATGATCGACGATGCGCCGCTGATGCTCGCGGCGTTTGCGGTGCATCGCTTTGGCGACGGTCTCGCGCTCGATATCGGTTGCATGCAGGGGCTCCGCAATGACGATGCGCTCGCGTTGCAGCGCCAGGCCACGCGCGATCTGCATGGACTGCGACCGAAGCAGGCGCTGCTCGTCGCCCTCTATGCGCTTGCCGCGCACTCAGGCATTCGCCAGCTGCTAGGCGTTCCCAACGACGCGCATATCTATCAGGACAACGCGCGCACACGCGGTCGCGTGCGCGCGGACTTCGACGATTTCTGGGAGGAGATGGGCGCGACCCGAGTGGGCGCCGATTACCGGTTACCGGCGAGCCTTCCGCGCAAGCCGATCGAGGCCGTGCCGTCGCACAAGCGCGCGCAGTATCGGCGCCGTTACGCGCTCGAGCAGGCGCTCGAAATATCGCTTCAGGAAGTGCTCGTTACGTCTGGTTACATTGATCGGACGCACGTTGTTGCATTCTCGCCTCATTGCGCCGCGGCTTAAGTTCGGCAGCGCACATTCCGTAAGACCCCCAATAGATAATCGATCCCCAAATACATCGACGACCCGCCCCGCGATCCCATCCGGACGACAGGACGGGCACTCACTATTCGGGGCTGTTACTGAAGGGGCGTTATGTTTGGCAAATTCACAAGCCAGGCCTTCGTGTGCCTGCTGACCGCATGTGCGAGCGGTGCGCTCACCGCATGCGGCGGTGGCGGGGATGATTCGGGTGGTTCGACCGTGCGCGTGAGCGATAGCGCTGGTACCAATACGACCTCCGGGACGACCTCCGGAACGGCATCCGGTGGATCGAACGGCAGCGGGAATACCGGCACGGGGAATACCGGCAGCGGGAATGCCGGCAACGGGAATACCGGCAATACCAACGCCGGCACGCAACCCACGACCTCACGCTGGGCGCCGCAGCTTGGCGATACCTGGCAGCTGCAATTGCAGGGCACGGCCAATATCGGCTACAACGCGGCCGTGTACGACATCGACATGTACGACACGCCGCAGGCGACCATCAATCTGCTGAAGTCGCAGGGCAAGCGCGTGGTCTGCTATTTCTCCGCGGGCAGCAGCGAGAACTGGCGCGCGGACTTCGGGCAGTTCCAGGCCAGCGACATGGGCAACGGTCTCTCGGGCTGGCCCGGCGAACGCTGGCTCGATACGCGTTCGGCCAACGTGCGCGCGATCATGGCGGCGCGCATGGATATGGCCAAGGCCAAGGGTTGCGACGGCATCGACACCGACAACGTCGATGGCTATACCAACAACACGGGCCTGCCGCTCACGGCCGCCACACAGCTCGACTACAACCGCTATCTGGCCGCGCAGGCGCATGCGCGCGGGCTGGCCATCGGGCTCAAGAACGACGTGGATCAGGTGGCGCAGCTTGCCTCGGACTTCGACTTCGCCGTCAACGAGCAGTGCTTCCAGTACAACGAGTGCGGGGTGTACTCGGCGTTCACCACGCAGGGCAAGCCGGTGTTTCAGGTGGAGTACGACACGAAGTACAAGGTCGATGCCACGCGCGCGCCGTTGTGCGCCTCGGCGCGGGCGTTGAATCTGCGCACGCTGGTGCTGCCGCTGAGTCTCAACGACGGATACCGCTACAGCTGCGATTGAGCCGGGGCCTTGCCCTGCGCCGCATCGAGTTCGCGCCACGCCAGATACAGGCGGGTGTCGAACTCGAGCTGGTGGTAGTGCGGCTCCATATGTTCGCAGAGCCGGTAGAACGCCTTGTTGTGATCGCTCTCCTTCAGGTGAGCGAGTTCATGCACGACGATCATGCGCAGGAATTCCGGCGGCGCGTCCTTGAACAGCGACGCCACGCGGATTTCCTTCTTGGCTTTCAGCTTGCCGCCCTGCACGCGGGAGATCGCGGTATGCAGGCCGAGCGCATGCTGCGCGGTATCGAGCCGCGCGTCATAGCCCACCTTGTGCAGCGGCGGCGCGCTGCGCAGGTATTCCTGTTTCAGCTCGGTGGTGTAGTCGTAGAGCGCGCGGTCCGTCTGAACGGTATGCCGCTGCGGATAGCGCCGCGCAATATGCTCGCCGAGCTTGCCGGCAGCCATCATCGCGCGCACCTGGTCGAGCACGTTCGCCGGGTATCCCCCCAGAAAACGCATCGGATCCTTCGCGGTCAGGCGCCAGCTTTCCATGACGTACGGCTACCGTTCAGTGGTGGTGATGGTGGTGGTGCATCCAGCTGTTGTCGAACGAGTTCACGAACGACTCGACGGCGTCCTTGTCGCCGGTGGCGTGGCGCATCAGCTCGCCGCACTTGCAGAAGCCCTGATAGGGCGTGATATGCGAGCAGGCGGAGGTTTTTTGCAGGTACAGCGTGACGGGCTTCGTGCACTTCTTGCACTTGAACTTCAGGGTCAGGGCGGGCTTCATCGGGCGTGTGGTGGCAATGCGGATCGGAATCCGAGGGCCGTATTGTAATGGGGGCGGGCGATCGCCGATGCAAGGGCGCTTCACGGTCCGCCTGCTACACTTCGCCCATCGCAATTCCACCCAATACCGCTGCCATGGCTCAGTACGTTTTCACCATGAATCGCGTGGGCAAGATCGTTCCGCCCAAGCGTCACATTCTCAAGGACATCTCGCTGTCGTTCTTTCCGGGCGCCAAGATCGGCGTGCTGGGCCTGAACGGCTCGGGCAAGTCCACGCTGCTGAAGATCATGGCGGGCCTCGATCAGGAGATCGAGGGCGAAGCCACGCCGATGCCGAACCTCAATATCGGCTACCTGTCGCAGGAGCCCGAGCTCGATCCCGAGCAGACCGTGCGCGAGTCCGTGGAAGCGGCGCTCGGCGGCGTGTTCGAGGCACGCAAGAAGCTCGACGAGATCTATGCCGCGTATGCCGAGCCCGATGCGGACTTCGACGCGTTGGCCGCCGAGCAGGCCAAGTACGAGGCGATCCTGTCGGCCAGCGACGGCAACAATGCCGAACTGCAGCTCGATATCGCGGCCGATGCGCTGCGCCTGCCGGCGTGGGATGCCAAGGTCGGCAACCTGTCCGGCGGTGAAAAGCGCCGTGTCGCGCTGTGCCGCCTGCTGCTGTCGCGCCCCGACATGCTGCTGCTCGACGAACCGACCAACCACCTGGATGCGGAATCGGTCGATTGGCTCGAGCAGTTCCTTACGCGCTTCCCCGGCACCGTGGTGGCCGTGACCCACGATCGCTACTTCCTCGACAACGCGGCCGAGTGGATTCTCGAACTCGACCGTGGCCATGGCATTCCGTGGAAGGGCAACTACAGCTCGTGGCTGGACCAGAAGGAAAACCGCCTGAAGCAGGAAGAGGCAAGCGAGTCCGCGCGCCAGAAGGCACTGCAGAAGGAACTGGAGTGGGTGCGTCAGAACCCGAAGGGCCGTCAGGCCAAGTCGAAGGCGCGTCTCGCGCGGTTCGACGAACTGAACAGCCAGGAATACCAGAAGCGCAACGAGACGCAGGAAATCTTTATCCCGGTGGGCGAGCGCCTGGGTAACGAGGTCATCGAGTTCGACGGCGTGAGCAAGGCCTATGGCGACCGCCTGCTGATCGACAACCTGAGCTTCAAGGTGCCGCCGGGCGCGATCGTCGGCATCATCGGCCCGAACGGCGCCGGCAAGTCGACGTTCTTCCGCATGATCACGGGCAAGGAAACGCCGGATAGCGGCGAGATCAAGATCGGGCCGACCGTGAAGCTCGCGTACGTGGACCAGAGCCGCGATGCGCTCGATGGCACCAAGACCGTGTTCGAGGAAATCTCGGGCGGCGCGGATGTGCTGACCGTGGGCCGCTACGAAACGCCGTCGCGCGCCTATATCGGCCGCTTCAACTTCAAGGGCGGCGACCAGCAGAAGCAGGTGGGCACGCTGTCGGGCGGCGAGCGCGGCCGTCTGCATATGGCCAAGACGCTGATCGCGGGCGGCAACGTGCTGCTGCTGGATGAACCGTCGAACGACCTCGACGTGGAAACGCTGCGCGCGCTGGAAGATGCGCTGCTCGAGTTCGCGGGCTGCGTGATGGTCATCTCCCACGATCGCTGGTTCCTCGATCGTATCGCCACGCACATCCTCGCGTTCGAAGGCGATTCGCACGTGGAGTTCTTCGCGGGCAACTATCAGGAGTACGAGGCGGACAAGAAGCGCCGCCTTGGCGAAGAGGCCGCGAAGCCGAAGCGTATCCGCTACAAGCCCATCACGCGTTGAAGCGTGTGATCGCTGCGGGCAGCGGCTCGGGCCATTTCATTTGGCCGCAACGAGCCGCACCCGGGTGATCTCCGATGGGGCGCCGAACCGTTTCGGCGGGCCCCAGTATCCGGTGCCGCGGCTGACGTAGATCCACATCCGCTCATGCCGCCGCAGCCCGTGCACATACGGCTGCTGCATCGGGACGAACAGGTTCCATGGCCAGAACTGGCCGCCATGCGTGTGTCCCGACAGCTGCAAGTCGAATCCGGCCGCCGCCGCGGCGGGCGCGCTGCGCGGTTGATGGGCCAGCAGCACGCGTACGGCCGCATCGGCCGGCGCCCCGGTGAGCGCCTGCACAGGGTCGCTCCGATGGCTCGGGATGAACTGGCCAGCGGTGAAATCCGTCACGCCCCCCAGCACCAGCGACGCGCCGTCGCGCTCCACCACCACATGTTCGTTGAGCAGGACGCGCAGGCCGATGCGCCGAAGCTCGTCGATCCACGCTTCCGCGCCCGCGTAATACTCATGGTTGCCCGTCACCACGAAGGTGCCGTGACGCGAGGCGAGCCGTCCCAGCGGCGCCGTATGCCGCGACAGGTCGCGCACGCTGCCATCGACGAGGTCCCCGGTAATGGCCACCGCATCGGCATCGAGGCCGTTCACGCGATCGACGATGCGGTCGATATACGGGCCCTTGATCGTCGGCCCCACGTGGATATCGCTGATCTGCGCGATGGTGAACCCCTGGAGCGCGGCCGGCAGCCCCGCCACGGGTACATCGACCTCGACCACCTTCGCGACGCCGCGCGCGTTGAAGAAACCGATCGCGCTGACAACGAGGGCGAGTACGGGGGGCACTACCGCGCTGGTTTCCAGCAAGGCAGGTGTATGCCATCCGGCCAATAGCGAAACCAGCAGGAAGATGTCGCGCAGGAACGTGAGGACCAGTAGCGACGAGAACAGCCCCATCGCCAGCATGCCGATCCAGCTGATACGGTCCGCCCAGGGCGGCTCGTAGCGTCGCGCGCGCATGCCCGCGGGCACCAGCAGCGCGGAGATCGCGAGGAAGATCGCAAACGCGACCTTGATGGCCAGGGGGCCCGGCAGGTCCGGCACGAGCCGGAAGCCGATATAGGAATGCAGCAGGATCGGGGTCAGCGCGGAGAATAGAATCGCGCGGCGCGGACGCATGGAGCTCATGGTGTTTCCACGAGAGGAGACATCTGGCTGAAATGAGGCCGGATGCGCGCGGCTTCAAGGGCGCGATGCGAAGTCGCCCGCCACGCACCCGTCATGCACTGGTTTGGCGCGGATCGCGACGTCCGCGCGCCGATATGCAGGAATTCCGGCGCGGTCTGAAGTTTTTTGTGTCCGATTGTTCCGGAATACGCGCTAATTTAGATTGAGGCACCGATCATGGAGCGCGAACCCGTATGCCACGCATCCGTTTCGACTTAGGTCTCGATTTCCGCGCCGCCGCCTGTCTGGTCGCCGCGCTGTGGTGGCTGACGCCGCCGCCCGCCGTGGCCGCGCCCACCGCGTCCAAAGCCGCCGCCGCGCGTGCCTCGCTGCAGTGGCCGCGGCAGTTCGACGCGGCGGGCCAGCATATCGAGGTCTATCAGCCGCAGATCGAGCGCTGGGAGGGCAATCAGCTTGGCGGTCGCGCGGCGGTCGCGGTGGGACCGAAGGACGGCGCGCCCACCTATGGCGTGGCCCGGTTCTCGGCCACCGCCGATATCGACAAGCCATCGGGCCTCGTCCAGCTGTCGCAACTACGCATCGACAGCGTGGACGTGCCCACGCGGCCCGATGCCGCCGAGCAGGTGCGGCAGGCGCTGATCGCGCAACTGCCGCCGCAGGGGCTCACCGTGCCGCTCGAGCAGCTGCAGGCGAGCTATGCCGTGGCGCAGCAGATCGCGCAGGGCCAGCGCGTGGCGGTTCGCAACGATGTGCCGCAGATCCTGTTCGCGACCACGCCGACGGTGCTCGTGCTCGTCGATGGCGATCCGGCCTGGCGCAGGATGGCGGGGAGCCATTACGAGCGCGCGCTCAACAGCCGCGCGCTGCTGCTGCGCGACGAGTCGGGCGAACTCTTTCTGCAAGCCGCGGGGTACTGGTACCGCTCCGAGTCCGCGGGCGGGGCATGGGAGCCGATGCCGACGCCGCCGGCGTCGCTGCTCGCCGCGGCCAGCAAGGCCGAGGCACCGAAGCCGGACCCGATGCTGCCCGCCGATGGCCGCAAGCCGCCGTCGGCGCCCGCCGTGCTGCTGGCCACGCGTCCGGCCGAACTGATCGTGACGAACGGCGCGCCGCAGATGGCGCCCGTGAACGGCGTGGGACTGCTGACCGTGGCCAATGCCGACCACGCGGTGTTCGTCGACCCGACGTCGAATCAGTCGTACCTGCTGCTGTCAGGCCGATGGTTTCGCGCGCCGATGCTGACCGGGCCATGGGAGTACGTTCCCGGCGATCAGCTGCCGGCCGACTTTGCGAAGATCTCGCCGAACGATCCGAAGGCCAACGTGCTGGTGTCGGTGCCGGGCACCCCGCAGGCACGCGAGGCGGAGATCGCCGCGAACATTCCGCAGACCGCGTCGGTATCGCGCGCGAAGGCGTCGCTGACCGTGGCGTACGACGGCGCGCCGCGCTTCGAGGCGATCGATGGCACGTTGCTGCAATACGCCGCCAATACCGGTACGCCTGTCATCGATGTGGGCGGGCGTTTCTTCGCGGTGGCCAACGGCATCTGGTTTGTCGCGCCGTCGCCGACGGGACCGTGGAGCGTGGCCACCGAGGTACCGGCCGCGATCTACGCGATGCCGCCGAGCTCGCCGCTCTACTACGTGACGTACGTGCGCATCTACTCGGTGACGCCCGATGTCGTCGTGGTCGGCTATACGCCGGGCTATATGGGCGTGGTGGTCGGGCCAGCAGGCACCGTGGTCTATGGCACCGGTTATGTGTACCCGCCCTATGTGGGCACCGTGTACTACGGCTATCCCCCGACCTATGGCTATGGCGCGGGGTTCGGTATCGGCATGGCCGAAGGGTTTGCGTTCGGGTTTGCGGCCGGTGCGATCTGGGGCGCGGCCACGCCTTACTGGGGACCTTATTGGGGCGGCGCGTACGGATGGAACTACGTGAACGTGAACCAGGCCAACGTCTATGGCCGATGGGGGCAGGGCACGGTCACGCATGCGCAGGGCTGGAACGCGTGGACGGGCACGCAGTGGCGCGGCGCGGCGGCATCGGGCTACAACCCCGCGACGGGCGCGCAGTTTCAGGGGAGCCGTGGGGCCGCGTTCAATCCGTACTCGGGCAACTACGCGGCGGGGCGGCAGGGCTCGTTCTCGAATCCGTCCACGGGCAGCGCGGGCGCGGGGCGCGGGGGCGTCGTCGGCAATGCGGCGACGGGCGACTATGCGGCCGGCCGGCAGGTGGCGGGCTACAACGCGCAGACCGGACGTATCGGCGCGGCGGAGGCCGGCGTCACGGGCAACACGCAGACGGGCGCGCAGACGGCGGGCAGTCGCGGCGTGGTCGCGAATCCGGGCAAGGACAACGCGGTGGCCTGGAACAACGGTAACGTGTATGCGGGCCACGATGGCAACGTCTATCAACGGACCGACGATGGATGGCAGAAGCACACGTCGAATGGCTGGGAGCCTGTGCAGTCGAATAATGCCAACGCCGAATCGACAAGACAGGTCACCAGCGGGCTCGATAGCCAGCAGCATGCGCGGCAGCTCGGCGACCAGCGCACGGCCGGCGCGGCGCAGCAATGGCAGGGGCGCTTTGGCGGCGCGGGTGCGGGCGGGGGCGGACGCTTTGCAGGGGGCGGCGGCGGTGGACGATTCGGTGGCGGCGGGTTTCACGGCTTTCGCCGCTAGCTTCGAATCCGCTTAACTCGTCGCCGAAAACTTTGAATGGTCGCGTGGGCGGTGCGGACGTAACCTCGGACAGTGGCGTGGGCAGGGCCGGCGATGACCGGATGCCGCGCCGGCAAACGAGGGAGCGGCCAGATGACGCAGCGGGCAACGATGGGGCGAGTCCGATCGACGCCGATGATTGGGCCCAGGCGCGCCAGCGCGCTGCTCGGCTGCATGGCGTTGTGGATGACCGCCTGCGGCAAGCAGGAACCGCCTCCGGCCGCCGCGCAGGCCGTCCCCGTACAGGTGTTTCAGACACGCGCGCAGGATCTTCCCGTGACCTTCGAGTTCGTCGGCCAGACGCAGAGCGACCAGGCCGTGGATGTGCGCGCGCGCGTGTCCGGCTTCCTGATCAAGCGCAACTACGTGGAAGGCGCGATGGTCAGGGAGAACCAGGTCCTGTTCGAGATCGACCACAAGCCGTTTCAGACCCAGCTCGATGCCGCGCAGGCCCAGCTGTCGCAGCAGAAGGCACGGCTCGACGTCGCGCGCTCGAACCTCGCGCGCGTAAAGCCGCTCGCGGAGCGCAACGCGCTGTCGCAGAAGGATCTCGACGATGCCACGGGGCAGTTTCATTCCGCCGCGGCGGGCGTGGAGCAGGCCACGGCCGAGGTCGAGACGCAGAAGCTCAATCTCTCCTATACGTACGTGCGCTCGCCCGTCGATGGCGTGTCGAGCTTCGGCGTGCTGCCGGTCGGCGCCTACGTGAGTCCGACCAACAGCCTGCTGACGACGGTCTCCACGCTGACGCCGATGCGGATCAATTTCAGTATCTCCGAGCCGCAGACACTGGAGTTCCGCGCGCAACGGCAGAACAGGCAACTGGTGGTGCCGCCGGACCGGCACTACGCGGTGTCGATCGTGCTGGCCGATGGCACCGAGTATCCGCACAAAGGCCGCATCACGTTTGCCGATGCCACCTACAACCAGCAGACGGGCACGTTCCTCGTGCGCGCGGAGATGCCCAATCCGAACAACGAACTGCAGCCCGGGCAGTTCGTGCGCGTGCTGGTCGGCGGGGCCTCGCGGCCCAATGCCATCGTCGTGCCGCAGCGGGCGGTCATGCATGGGCCGAAGGGCGACCTCGTGTTTATCGTCGACAAGGAGGGCAAGGCTCAGCCACGGCCGGTGACGGTCGGCGAGTTGTCGGGACCGATGTGGCGCATTGCGCAGGGGCTCGACGCGGGGGAGACCGTCGTGGTCGATGGGGCGGGCAAGCTCACGGCCGGTGCGCCGGTGCAGGTCACCGGCGAGGCGCCGCTGGCGGCGGTGGGCGCGGGAAGCGCGCCCGTCGGTGCGGCCTCCGGCGCCGTGGCCCCGGCATCGGCGGCACCAGCGTCGGCCGCGCAACCCACGCCATCTCGCTGAGCCCGGACCGCCATGATCTCCGCCTTCTGCGTCCGGCGTCCGATCTTCGCGATCGTGCTGTCGCTGGTCATCGTCATCGGTGGCGGCGTCGCGATGTTCGCGCTGCCCATCGCACAGTATCCCGATATCACGCCGCCCCAGGTCACCGTTACCGCGACCTACGCGGGCGCGGACTCCGATACCGTGGCCCAGACCGTCGCCGCGCCCATCGAGACGCAGGTCAATGGCGCCGACAACATGATCTACATGCAGTCGACATCGTCGCCCACGGGCTCGATGACGCTGAACGTGTTCTTCGATATCGGCACCGATCCCGATACCGCGCAGGTGCAGGTGCAGAACCGCGTGAACCTCGCGCTGCCGCAGCTGCCGGACACCGTGCAGAAGACCGGCATCAACGTGCAGAAGCGCTCGTCGAGCTTTCTGCTGCTGATTGCCGTGCACTCGCCCGACGGTCGCTTCGACCAGCAGTACATCAACAACTATGCGAACCTGTACGTGCTCGATGCCATCAAGCGCATCAACGGCGCGAACCAGGCGCAGATCATGGGCTCGGCCGACCTTGCCATGCGCATCTGGCTCAAGCCCGATCGCATGGCCGCGCTCAATATCACCGCGCAGGACGTGCAGCGCGCGGTGCAGAGCCAGAACGAGCAGTTCGGCGCGGGTAGCGTGGGGCAGGCGCCGAACGCGCGGCCCGTGGAGTTGTCGTTTCCGCTCGTCACGCCGGGGCGGCTGACCTCGCCCGAGCAGTTCGACAACATCATCCTGCGCGCGGACAACGAGGGGGCCGCCATCGTGCGGCTGCGCGACGTCGGCCGCGCGGAGGTGGGCCAGCAGCTCTACACGCTGCGCTCGTCGCTGAACGGCAAGCCCGCGACGATCATCGCGGTCTACCAGCAGCCGGGCTCCAACGCGATTCAGGTGGCGAAGGACGTGCGCCGCGCGCTCGACGATATGTCGAAGACGTTCCCGCCGGGCATCGCGTACAAGGTGTCGCTCGATACCACCGAGTTCGTGAGCGCGTCCATCGAGGAGGTGGTGCACACGCTGGCGGAAGCCGTGGTGCTGGTCGTACTCGTGGTGTTCATCTTCCTGCAGAACGTGCGGGCAACGGTGATCCCCGTGCTCGCCGTGTTCGTGTCGATCATCGGCACCTTCGCGGGGCTGCTGGCGCTCGGGTTCTCGATCAACCTGCTGACGCTGTTCGCGCTGGTGCTCGCCATCGGGATCGTCGTCGACGATGCCATCGTCGTGGTGGAGAACGTCGAGCGCAATATGGCCGAGTTCCATCTGTCGCCGCGCGAGGCCACGCTACGCGCGATGGAGGAGGTGACGGGCCCGGTCATCGCCATCGTGCTCGTGCTGTCGGCCGTGTTTATTCCCGTGGCGTTCGTCTCGGGCACCACGGGGCAGTTGTACCGGCAGTTCGCGCTGACGATCGTCGTCTCGGTCGTCATCTCGGGCTTCTGCGCGCTGACGCTGTCGCCGGCGCTCGCGGCCATGATCCTCAAGCCCGGCCACCACACGCCATGGCGCGGCTTCGTCTGGTTCAACGACAAGTTCGACCGGCTCGTGCACCACTACGGCAACTGGGTGCGCGGCTTTATGCGGCGCGCGGTGCTCGCATTGCTGATGTTCGCCATCATGCTGCTCGCCGTATGGCAACTGTTCGCGCGCATTCCCACGGCATTCGTGCCGCCCGAAGATCAGGGCTATCTGCTGGTCGCGGTGATGATGCCGGACTCGGCCAGTCTCGACCGCACCGACAAGGTCACCCAGCAGGTGGCGGCGATGTTCCGCGAGCATCCGGCGGTGGAAGATGCGTCGGCGCTGTCGGGCTACAGCTTTATCGACAGCCAGTACAAGACCAATGCGGGCACCGTGTTCGTCGGCCTCAAGAGTTTCAAGCAGCGGGGCACGCGCGATCTGTCCGTGCGCGCGGTCATCGTCTCGCTGATCGGCAAGCTGCGCGCGATTCCGGAGGCCATCATCATTCCGGTCAATCCGCCGTCGATACCTGGCCTGGGGTCGCAGGGCGGCTTCGAGTTCTGGATCCAGAATCGCGGCACGGGCAATGCGGCCGAACTCGAAGGTGTGACGCGCAATTTCATCAAGGCCGCGGCGGCGCATCCGGAGCTTGGGCGATTGACGAGCACGATTCAGGCCGCGTCTCGGCAGATGCGCGTAGAGGTGGACAAGGAGAAGGCCGAGACGATGGGCGTGCCGATCGCCGATGTCTACGGCACGCTGCAGACGCAGTTCGGTTCGCTGTATGTGAGCCAGTTCTCGCAGTACAGCCGCGTGTGGCAGGTGATCCTGCAAGCCGAACCGCAATACCGCGCGAACCCCGACGATCTGCAGTTCCTCTATGTGCGGCAGCAGAGCGGCAAGATGGTGCCCGTCACCGGGCTGCTGAAGACGCGTTACGCGAGCGGGCCCGATCTGCTCTCGCGCTTCAACAACTTCCCGGCGGCAAAGATCACCGGCGATGCGGCGGCGGGCTACAGCTCGGGGCAGGCCCTGGCCGCGATGGAGGCCGTCGCGCGCGAGTCGCTGCCCGCAAGCTACAGCTTCGCTTGGAGCGGCGAGGCGTTCGAGCAGAAGAAGTCCGGCAATACGACGACGATCGTGTTCGTGTTCGGCATCGTGATGGTGTTCCTGATCCTCGCCGCGCAGTACGAGTCGTGGTCGCTGCCCATATCGATCCTGAGCGCGGTGCCGTTCGGCATTTTCGGGGCGCTGCTGGCGATCCTGTTGCGCGGGCTGTCCAACGACGTGTACTTCCAGATCGGCATGGTGACGCTGATCGGGCTCGCGGCCAAGAACGCCATCCTGATCGTCGAGTTCGCGGTGCTCAAGCAGAAGGAGGGCATGTCGCATGCGGATGCGGCCGTGGAAGCGGCCAAGCTGCGGCTGCGGCCGATCGTCATGACGTCCCTCGCGTTCATTCTTGGCGCGGTGCCGCTGTTTATCGCGGCGGGCGCGGGCGCGAACTCGCGGCATTCCATCGGCACCGGCATCATCGGCGGCATGCTCGCGGCGACCACGCTCGCGCTGCTGTTCGTGCCGCTGTTTTCGTGGCTGATCGGCACGGGTGTGGACAAATGGCGCGCGCGCGGCGGCAAGGCGGCGCCGGCTGCCAATAGCACACCCGGGGCGCCGCCGGCCGGAGAGGCGCCATGATCGCGCGGCGGCTCGCGCTCGCGACCGCGGCGCTCGGGGCTTTTGCCGCCGGCTGCGCGATCGGCCCCGACTACCAGCGTCCGGAGGTCGCGTCGCCCCCGTACTACCGGCTCGATACGGGCGCGCTGACCATCGAGGCGGACAGCGCGTGGTGGAACACGTTCGACGATCCCGTGCTGACCGCGCTCGTGGAGACCGCGCTGCGCAATAGCTACGACGTGCGCATCGCCACGGCGCGCATCGACGAGTTCCGCGGGCAACTGATGATCGCGCGGTCGGCGTTCTTCCCGCAGATCGGCGCAACGGCATCGGCCGCGCGGCAGCGCAGCGGCACGTTCAACACGCTGATCGGCACGCCGCTCGAGGCGTTCAGCGGGCCGCGCAACAGCTACCAGCTCGTGGCCAATGCCAGCTGGGAACTCGATGTCTGGGGCCGCATTCGCCGGCAGGCAGAGGGCGCGGAAGCCGATCTCTGGAATGCCGAGTACACGCGGCGCGGCACCGTGCTCGCGCTCGCGGCCTCGGTGGTGCAGGGCTATGCGACGCTGCGAGGATTCGACGCGCAGCTCGAGATCGCCAGGCAGACGCTCGACGTCCGCGCGAAGGCGGTGGATATCTTCCGGCAGCGCTTCGAAGGCGGCGTGGTGTCGCAGGTGGAACTGGTACAGGCGGAGAACGACTACTACGCGGCGGAGTCCTCGATACCGCCGATCCGCACATCGATCGCGCAGACCGAAAATGCGCTGTCGGTGCTGCTGGGCCGCGAGCCCGGACCGATCGAACGCGGCAAGCCGTTCGATGCGCTGCAGGCGCCCGCTGTCGGCCCCGACATGCCCGCGATGCTGCTGTCGCGCCGTCCCGATGTGTTGCAGGCCGAGCAGGCCGCCGTGGCCGCGAATGCGCGGCTCGGCGCGGCGGAGGCGCTCTATCTGCCGACCGTCGATCTGTCGGCCATGTTCGGCGCGATTGCCGCCACGCCCGGGGCGCTGTGGCATAGCGCGTCGCGCGTATGGGGCGTGGGGGCGGGCATCACGCAGCCGATCTTCCAGGGCGGCGCGATTCGCGGGCAGGTGCAGAGCGCGGGATCCGTGCGCGATCAGGCCATGCTTGCGTATCAGGCGAGCGTGCTCAATGCGCTGGCGGATGTGAACAATGCGCTCGCGGCCAATATGGAATCGCGTGTCCGGCTCGCGAGCCTGCGGCGGCAGGAGCAGGCGCTCGTGATCTATGCCGATCAGGCCAATGCCCGTTACGAGGGCGGCTACACCAGCTATCTGGAGGTCACCGACGCGCGGGAGAAACTGTATTCGGTACAGCTGGCGGCGGTGCAGGGGCAGGTCGATGTGCTGACGGGCGTGGCCGCACTGTACAAGTCGCTCGGCGGCGGATGGCCCGCGGTGCCGGGCGAGGTGCGTGATGCGGGGATGATCGGCGATGCGCGGCAATTGCCGCCGCCGGCCGACCGGCAGTCGTCACGCTGATCTCATGCCTCGTCGTCGGCCATGGCCGCGACAGGCAGCATCGCGTTGAACCGCTCGAGCTCCGAGCGAAACGCCTGCGCGCCGGGACCCGGCACGATCTCCACGTCGCCGATGGTGATCTCGGTGCCGTCATCGCGCAGCAGTCGCGGCGGCCTGATCTCCGCGCCGTCGCGTCCGTCCTTCAGGATCGTCAGCGGCCCATGCTCGGTCGCGCGCCAGCGATCGGCCCATCCCTTCAGCGAGACGAACACCGGGAAGAACTCGCGGCCCGATTCGGTCAGCGTGTAGACATGCCGCGCGCCGCCGCCGGGCGTATGCGTTTTCTCGAGCAGGCCATGTTCGACGAGTGCCTTGAGGCGGTTGCTGAGAATGTTCGGCGCGATGCCGAGCCGGCGTTCGAACTCGTCGAAGCGCGTGCTGCCGTAGAACGCCTCGCGCATGATCAGCATGGCCCAGCGTTCGCCCAGCACGCTCAGCGCGCGGGCAATCGGGCAGGGCATGGCCGAGAAATCTGTGGATGCCATGACATCGTCACTTTGATGGTACAAGTCTGTATCATCATAGCTTGCATCATGAAAGTATGAAACCCTCGTTTTTGCATGGGGGCATGATCGCGCGAACAATCGACCGATGCGCGCGGCTCCGCACGGATTTTGTCGGGAGCACGGCATGCGCGCGTATAGTGGCAGGGTCTTATCGTCCCCACGCGCGGGCTGCCAGCCGTCGCGCGATCGTTGCTGCCGCTGCGTCATGACCGACCCCACCGATCCCTCCTCCTCCGAACCCGCAACCGGCGAGGACGCCGCGTCGCGCGGTATCCGTCATCGCGCCCGGCATGCGATCGCGCGCAAGTCCCGTCAGGCCGGCCGCATCTCGCGCACGACGATGCGCTACGCCGTGTTCATGTGCGGCGCGGCCGGCGTCGCGCTGTTCTCGCTGGTCTTCGCATGGATCGCCGAAACCGCGCTGCGCTGGAACGCCCATCTGACCGCCGCCACGCCGTGGCTCGCATTCGTGATGCTGCCGTTCGGCCTGGCCGCGCTGCGCTGGCTGACTATCCGCTATGCGGCGCAGGCGCGGGGCAGCGGCATTCCGCAGGTGCTGGCCGCGATCTCGCTGCCGCCCGACAGCGCCGCGCAGCGCGTGCTCGTGTCGTTCCGGCAGGCGATGTGGAAGGTAGTACTGACCGCCGCCGCGCTGCTGGCGGGCGCGTCCGTCGGACGCGAGGGACCGTCGGTGCAGGTCGGTGCCGCGGCCATGCTGTCGTGGGGCCGATGGTGCGAGCAGAAGCTGCGCTTCCGCACCGGTTTCCATCCGAATGCGCTGATCGCCGCGGGCGCGGCGGGCGGGCTGGCCTCGGCCTTCAATACGCCGCTGGCCGGCGTGGTGTTCGCGATCGAAGAGCTCGGGCGCGGTGCCGCGATGCGCTGGGACCGCGTCGTGCTGTCGGGCGTGCTGACCGCGGGCTTCCTCACGCTCTCGCTGCTCGGCAACAATCCGTACTTCAGCATCAAGGTGCCGATTCTCGCGCTCCACGACGCATGGGGGCCCGTGCTGCTCTGCGCGGTGGTCAACGGCGTGCTCGGCGGCCTGTTCGCCAAGCTGCTGATCGGCGGCGTGCCGGGGCTGCTGCCGGCGCGCTGGCGCCAGTGGCCGCAGGCGCATCCGATCTGGGTGGCGTTCGGCTGCGGCCTGATCGTCGCCGCGATCGGCTTCGGCACGGCGGGCGCGACGTTCGGCACGGGCTATGAACAGGCGTCGGCGCTGATCAACGGCCATGGCGAGCGCTCGCCGTGGTTCGGCGTCGGCAAGTTCTTCGCGACCGTGCTGTCGTACTTCGCGGGCGTTCCGGGCGGGATCTTCACGCCGGCGCTGGCCATCGGCGCGGGCATCGGCGACAACGTCGCGCACATCCTCGGCTTTATGCCGGAGCCGCGCATGCTCGCGCTGATCTCGATGGCCGCGTTCCTCGCGGCCGCCACGCAGGCACCGATCACCGCGAGCGTGATCGTGATGGAGATGACGCGCACGCAGGACCTCACGGTGTTCCTGCTCGCGTCGTCGCTGCTGGCATCGTTCCTCGCGCGGCAGTTCTGCCCGCATCCGTTCTATCACCACATGGGCCACGCATTCCGTCGCGAAGCGGTCAACGTGACCCGGCGGCCATCGTCGGCAGAGTGAGCGCTCAGGGCATATGTGCGCGCGGCCGAGGGCCCGCTCGAATCGTGCGGTCACGCATGGATTTCCGTAACGCTTTGCCCTACCATGTGCCGCGCACGTACCCGTGGCGGCAGATCCGGGACGCGCGTGTGTTCCGGCGGCACACTCCACGCGCCGGCATGCCTTTCGATGCACTCGGGGGAGCGCAAGATGGCCACGCAACGACCTGTTGGCAGGGGACAGTCCCAGCAGAAACCGCAGCAACCCGGTGCGAACCGGCCCAGCGAGATCGACCTCGGTGCCGACAGCATGTGGCATACGCGAGGCTTGCAGAGCAACACGCGCATGCGTGTGCCGCTCGCGCGCCGCACACCGCCGCGCCAGTTACCGCCAAGCCGCCTGCCGCGCCTGCTGTTGTGGGCCGTGCTGCTCGCGGTGGGCGGCATGCTCGCGAATGCGGTCATGCATATGCTGCGTTAGCCACAACGGAGATTCGTAACGAACTCCGACATCGGGGCACGGAACGTCTGGCATCAGGCAAACTCCAACCCGAGCTATTTCCAGGAGTTCCGTTTTGAAATTCTCAGTTGCCGCGGTCGCGGCCGCCGGCCTGTTCGCCACGTTTGGCTCGCTTGTTTCATCGCCAGCATTCGCGGCCGGCACCCCCGCGGACGCCATGGCGCAGGCCCCGGGCCAGGGGGACGCGCTCACGTCCATGTTGTCCACGCTCGAGATCGGCAGCCCGCTGCCGGAGATGCCCGATTGCGCCGATCACCGCACGCCCAATGGCCGCGACGTGACCGCGCTGTGCGTGGAATTGCGCGGCGACGGCACGATGCGCCAGATCGGCGTGCCGCGCGACAAGCGCCCCGTGTTCATGGATGGTCCGCATCTGCTCGGCTTCGTCGATGGCAACGCGCTCGTCGGCGTGATCATCCCGACCGATGGCATCCGCTCGCAGGATGCCGCGATGCAGAGCCTGAGCGCGCGCTACGGCAAGCCGTTCCGTCAGGAGCAGGAAGACCTGCGCGACAAGGCCGGCAAGACCGTCAAGGCGACGCACGCGGGCTGGATGCGCAAACCGCTGACGGTCGAGTTCTATGCGATTCCGGACGATCCGTCCGAGGGAACGATCGAACTGCTGCTGCCGCGCGCGCGGGCCTTGATGGCCAATCGCGATGCGGAGGTGGCGAAGTCGCTGGCACCGGCGTCGGGCCCCGCGGCCAAGGGTGGGAAGGCGGCGGACAAGCCCGCCGAGAAGGCTGCCGACAAGTCCGCGGACAAGAAGGCGCCCGTGAAGCCCGTCGATCCGGGTAAATGGTGATGGCGTGGCGGTCGCGCTAGTCCGCCGCGCGCCGCCGATCGATCTTCCGGGCGAGCACGATCGACGTGGTCGTGTGATTGACCCCATCGAGCATGCCGATCTCGTCCAGCAGCTTGTCGAGCCGCGCATGCGTATCGCAGCGAATCACGGCCATGTAGTCGACGGGCCCGCTGACCGAGTTCAGTTCCTCCACTTCGGGTAGCCGCTGCAGCGCGCGGACCACGGTCGGCGCGGCCTTCGGCTGCACCGACAGCCCGCAGAACGCGAGAATCGCGCTGTCCTCCATCTGCCGTCCCAGCCGGACCCCATAGCCGGCGATCACTCCCGTCTTCTCCAGCCGCGCGATGCGGGCCACCACGGTCGTGCGCGCAATGCCGAGCGCGCGCGCCAGGTTCGCGGCGGACTCGCGCGCGTTGCCCTGCAGCAGCGACAGCAGATGACGATCGATGGGATCGAGTTCAGTCATAGCGTCAGAAAGGTTCGTCGATTCGGCGGATTATGCCGGGCATTCGTCAATCTTGTCTCTACATTTCGTCGGCGGCCCTCGCCATACTGGAGGTAACGACAACGCACACGGAGCCGCCATGCCTACCTCGATCTCTCGTCCCTTCCCCGTGGTTGTGCTCGGCGCCGGCAATATCGGCCGCACGATCGCGACGATGCTGCACGACACCGGCGACTATCGCGTGACCCTCGTCGATCGCGATGCCCGCCGGCTGGGCGGCGTCACTGACACTATCGCCGGCGCTATCCCCGACGCTATCCCCGACGGTATCGCCGTGCGCACCGCCGATCCGACCGACCCCGCCACCTGCGCGGCGCTGCTCGCCGGCGCCGGCGCGGTACTCAACGCGCTGCCGTTCCACGCCGCCATCGGCGTCGCCACCGTGGCCGCGCGGCTCGGCGTGCATTACTTCGATCTGACCGAGGACGTGGCGGCCACGCATGCGATCGGCGCGCTCGCCGAAGGCGCGCGCGCGGTGCTGATGCCGCAGTGCGGCCTGGCTCCCGGCTTTATCGGCGTGGTCGGCCACGACCTCGCGCGGCGGTTCCTCGATGGCGGAGAACTGCTCGACCTCCGCATGCGCGTGGGCGCGCTCCCGCGCTATCCCGACAACGCGCTCAAGTACAACCTCACCTGGAGCACAGAAGGGCTGATCAACGAGTATTGCAATCCTTGCGAGGCGATCGTCGATGGGCGCCGCGTGGAACTTCCCGCGCTCGAGGGGCTCGAGAGCTTTGCGGTAGACGGCATCGAATACGAGGCGTTTAATACCTCGGGAGGACTCGGCACGCTGCCCGAAACGCTGGCCGGCCGCGCGCGCCACGTCGATTACAAGTCCATCCGCTATCCCGGACACTGCGCCCAGATGAAACTGCTGCTCAACGACCTGCGTCTGCGCGAGCAGCGCGACTGGCTGCGAGAGATCTTCGAACGCGCGATTCCGGTGACGGAGCAGGACGTCGTGATCGTGTTCGCGAGCGCCACGGGCTATCGGGGGGGCGGTGGTGGCGGGGGATCGGCGAAGGGCCCGCTGACGCAAGCCTCGTTCTCGGCGCGGATCGGCGGCATGGATACGCCGCACGGCCACGTCAACGCCATCCAGCTGACCACGGCGGCGGGCATCTGCACGGCGCTCGATCTCGTGGTCGCGGGCGAACTGCCGCAATCGGGCTTCGTGCGGCAGGAGGCAATGCCGCTGGATCGCTTCCTCGCGAACCGATTCGGCCAGCATTACGCACACCATCCACTGCGGGAAACCATCGCATGAAAGCACAAGACTTTGCGGCCTGCTGGCAGGCCATGGGGCTGCCACCGGCATGGGAGGCGACTACGGACGACTCCGCAACGGGCCGGCGCGCGGGCATGCTGCCGCTGCGCTCGCCGATCGACGGCGAAGTGTTCGGCCATCTCCGCGAGTGCGACGTGGCGGAAGCCGACGGACGCATCGCGCGCGCGCACGAGGCGCTGAGCACCTGGGCGCTTGCGCCGGCGCCCGCGCGCGGCGAGCTCGTGCGCCGTTTCGGCGAGACGCTGCGGCAGTACAAGGCGCCGCTGGGCCGGCTGGTCTCGCTCGAGTCCGGCAAGATCCTGCAGGAGGGCCTGGGCGAGGTGCAGGAGATGATCGATATCTGCGACTTCGCCGTGGGGCTGTCGCGGCAGCTGCATGGTCTGACCATCGCTTCCGAACGGCCGCGCCATGCGATGCGCGAGACGTGGCATCCGTACGGGCTTTGCGGCGTGATTTCCGCGTTCAACTTTCCGGTGGCCGTGTGGGCGTGGAATGCCGCGCTGGCGCTCGTCTGCGGCAACGGCGTCGTGTGGAAACCGTCGGAGAAGACGCCGCTCTGCGCGCTGGCCGCGCAGGGCCTGCTCGATCGCGTGATCGCGGCCGAGGCTCCGCAGTACACGGGCATTGCCACGGTGCTGCCCGGGGGCCGCGCGGTGGGGCATCACCTCGTGCAGCATCCCGCGGTGCGGCTGATCAGCGCGACCGGTTCCACGCGCATGGGGCGTGAGGTCGGCACGGTCTGCGCGGGCCTGTTCAAGCGGACGATTCTCGAACTCGGCGGCAACAACGCGGCCATCGTCGCGCCGTCGGCCGACCTCGAGCTGGCGATTCGCGGCATGACGTTCGCGGCGGCGGGCACCGCGGGGCAGCGCTGCACCACGCTGCGTCGCGCGTTCGTGCATGTGGACCTCGTCGAGACCGTCGTCGATCGGCTGCGCCAGGTCTATGCGCGGCTGCCCGTGGGCGATCCGCTGCAGGACGGCACCCTGGTCGGACCGCTGATCGATGCCGCGGCCGGCGACGCCATGGCCAACGCGCTCGCAAGCTGCCGCGCGCAGGGCAACGTCGTGCATGGTGGCGAACGGCTGCTGGGCGATCGGCTGCCCCACGCCTGCTATGTCCGCCCCGCGCTCGTGCTCACGGACACGCAGCACGACACGATGCTGACCGAAACTTTCGCGCCGATTCTCTATGTGATGCCATACACGTCGCTCGATGAGGCCATCGCGCTGAACAATGCATCGGCGCATGGCTTGTCGTCATGCATCTTTACCGAGTCGATGCGAGAGGCGGAGTATTTCCTGTCGTCGGCCGGCAGCGACTGCGGCATCGCCAACGTCAATATCGGTACGAGCGGCGCCGAGATCGGCGGCGCGTTCGGCGGAGAGAAGGCGACGGGCGGCGGGCGCGAGTCCGGCTCCGATTCCTGGAAGGCCTACATGCGGCGCGCCACCAATACGATCAACTACGGCGATGCGCTGCCGCTTGCCCAGGGCATCCGCTTCGATATGTAGCGAACGGTAACAAGGGTTACAGCGCCTTGACCCTGTATTACCAAACGCGGCCGTATAACGTTCTTGAAGGCGAGGGCATCACAACAAGCCCGCCTGCCCCCAAGGACGAAAACATGAAAGCGATACTGACTGGATTGGCTGTGACTGGCGCCGCGCTGCTGATGACGGGATGCGCGGTCTATCCCACGCCCGGTGGCCCGGTCGTGCAACCCGCGGTGGCCGTGGCACCGGCACCGGTCTACTACGGCCCGCCGGCGGCGGTCGTGGTGGCACCGCGGCCGTATTACTACGGCGGCTATGGTCATGGCTACTACGGGCGCCGTTACTACCGCGGCTGGTAAGCGCGGCTGTCGCGCAGCGCTCAGGCGTCGCCGGACGTCGCCGGGTTGAGGCCGCCCCAGCCCGGCGCGAGCGTCTCGCCGACGTGATGCAGATCGACGAGGTCGAGCACGCGGCCCACCGTGTGGTCGACCATCTCGTCGAGCGTGCGCGGCTTCTGGTAGAAGCCCGGCACCGGCGGGAAGACGATGCCTCCCATTTCCGTGACCGCGGTCATATTGCGCAGGTGCGCGAGATTGAGCGGGGTTTCCCGAACCATCAGCACGAGCTTGCGCCGCTCCTTGAGCGTGACATCGGCAGCGCGCGTGATCAGGTTGTCGGACAGGCCATGCGCCACGGCAGCGAGCGTGCGCATCGAGCAGGGGGCCACGACCATGGCATGCGCGCGGAACGAACCGCTCGCGATGGTCGCGCCAATGTCGCGCACGTTGTGAACGACGTCGGCCAGCGCTTCCACTTCCGCGCGGCCGATCTCGAGTTCGTGCTGCAGGTTCATGACGCCCGCGGGCGAGATCAGCAGATGCGTTTCCACATCCGCCACATCCTTCAGAACCTGTAGCAGCCGGACGCCGTAGATGGCGCCGGTGGCGCCCGTGATGGCGACGATCAGTCGTTGCGGCACGGGCATGCGCGCATCAACCCTTGAGCAGGGTCTGCATTTCGCCGTTCTGGTACATCTCCATCATGATGTCCGAGCCGCCGATGAACTCGCCGTTCACGTAGAGCTGCGGGATGGTGGGCCAGTTCGAGTAGGTCTTGATGCCCTGGCGGATGCCATCGTCCTCGAGCACGTTGACCGTGGTCGGGGCATCGACGCCGCAGGCCTTCAGGATCTGGATGGCGCGGCCGGAGAAACCGCACATCGGAAATTGCGCGGTGCCCTTCATGAACAGCACGACGGGGCTGCCCTTTACGATCTGGTCGATCTGTTGCTGTACGTCACTCATGATTTTGCCCGGAGGAATTGTCAAACTGCGATGAAGCGGATTTTACCGGAATCGCGGCTTTACTTCAGGCGGCGAGCCTGCCGCCCGTGCAGCGCTCGTGGCCACCGAGGTCGCGTGCGCTGAACACCTCGGCAAATCCGGCCCGTTCGAGCAGCGCGCGCGTGGCCGCGGCCTGGTCGTAACCATGCTCCATCAGCAGCCAGCCGCCTGGCGCCAGCCGCGCGGCCGCGCCCGCGACGATGGCCGCGAGGTCGGACAGGCCGTCGCCATGGTCGGTCAGCGCGTCGATGGGTTCGAAGCGCAGGTCGCCCTCGGCAAGGTGCGGGTCGCCCGCCGCGATATAGGGCGGATTGCTGACGATCAGGTCGAATCGCAGTGCCGGGTCGGTGCCGTCCGGCAGCGCGGCGTACCAGTCCGAAATCCGGAAATGCATGTTCGTGGCGCCCAGCGCCTGCGCGTTCCGCTGCGCCACCGCGAGCGCGCCTTCGGAAATATCGGTCGCCCAGACCTCGGCATCGGGCCGTTCGCAGGCGATGGTCACGGCCAGCGCGCCCGAACCAGTGCCCAGGTCGAGCACACGCGGCGATTCCAGCGGCTCCAGCCGCGCAAGCACGGCTTCCACGGCAATTTCGGTATCGGGGCGGGGAATGAGGACATCGGGGGTGACGTGGAACGTCCGCCCGTAGAATTCGCGCTCGCCGAGCAGATAGGCCATCGGCTCGCCGGCGAGCCGCCGCGCCAGCAGCGTGGTCAGTGCCTCGTGCTGGGCGGCGGTCAGGTGGTCACTGTCGCGCGTGATCAACTGCGTGCGCGACAGCCCCGTCACGTGCGTCAACAGCATGCGCGCCTCGAGCGTCGGCAGGCCGGCCATGGCGGCCAGCGTCTGCGCGTCTCGCAAGGTCGGCGGGCATGCGGTCATTACTTGTTGACGGCGTCCTTCGCCTTGTCGGCGGTGGTGTTCACCGCGTCGCGCGCGGCATCCTTGGCGTTGGCCATCGCGGAACCCGCGTCGACCTTGGCCTTCTCGGCCGCGGCGGAAACGTCCGATGCGACGCCGCTGGCAGCGGCCTTCGCGGCGTCGGCGGCGTTGGCGGCGGCAGCCGCCGCATCGCTGGCCGCGGCCTTTGCGGACTCGGCAGCGTTCTGCATGGCCGTGTCCGCGCTCGTGTTGGCGGCTTCGTCCTTCTTTCCGCAGGCGGCGAGGGCGGTCGTGATCATCAGCAGCGCGAGCAGTTTCTTCATGATTTCATCCTTGTGTCTGATTTTCGGAGTCGACATCTGCCGGGCCATGCGTACGCCTCACCATGTCTCCGATCGTCCGGTATCTGACCATTCAGAATATGTGACGAGGAGGCGGCCCGGTCGAAAACGATTATAGACACCGCGTTTTACGCAACCAGTGCTGTTTCAAGCATTTACAAGAGATACAAAGATTACGCGTCGTCGCCCAGGGCGGCCAATTGGTCGGCCTGATGCTCGGCCGAGAGGGCCGCGATCAGTTCCTCCATGTCGCCGTCCATGATCATGTCGATCTTGTAGAGCGTGAGGTTGATCCGATGGTCCGTCACGCGGCCCTGCGGAAAGTTGTACGTGCGGATGCGGTCGCTGCGATCGCCGGAGCCGATCAGGTTGCGGCGCGTGTTCGCTTCCTTGGCCTGCGCGGCGCGCAGTTGCATGTCCTTGATCCGCGCGGCCAGGACCTTCATCGCCTTTTCCTTGTTGCGATGCTGGCTACGGTCGTCCTGGCACTCGACGACGATGCCGGTCGGCAGGTGGGTCAGGCGCACCGCGGAATCGGTCTTGTTGATGTGCTGGCCGCCCGCGCCCGAGGCGCGGAACGTGTCCACGCGCAGGTCGGACGGATTGATCTCGACCTCGCCCACCTCGTCGGCTTCCGGCATCACGGCGACCGTGCACGCCGACGTATGGATGCGGCCCTGCGCTTCCGTCGCCGGCACGCGCTGGACGCGATGGCCGCCGGACTCGAACTTGAGCCGCGAGAACGCGGCCGCGCCCGCGATGCGGACGATGACTTCCTTGTAGCCGCCGAGATCCGAGGGCGACTCGCTCATCACTTCGACCTGCCAGCGCTGGCGTTCGGCAAAGCGCGTGTACATGCGCAGGAGGTCGGCCGCGAACAGCGCGCTTTCCTCGCCGCCGGTACCCGCGCGGATTTCCAGCAGCAGGTTGCGGTCGTCGTTGGGATCCTTCGGCAGCAGCAGCGTCTGCAGGCTCTTCTCGAGCGCCTCCAGCCGGTCTCGCGCGGCGCCGATCTCGTCGGCCGCGAAGTCCTTCATCTCGGGGTCGGACAGCAGCGCCTGCGCCGTCGCCAGATCGTCCTGCGCCTGCCGGTACTGCCCGTATTGCTCGGCCACCGGCGACAGCTCCGCATGCTCGCGCGAGAGCTTGCGGTACTGGTCGATATTGGCGGTGGCATCCTCGCGCGCGAGCAGTGCGTTGACTTCGTCGAGCCGCTCGGCCAGTTGGTCGAGCTTGTTGAGCATGCTGGGTTTCATGGGCGGGGCCTATCGGAATCGCGGTAGCGTCGCGGCGTGGCGAGGCGAAGCGGATATGTTCTGGGGGCGTTGCCGTCAAAGTCTGGCGGGCGCGACTGGCTTGGGCTCGCTGGGGCGAGGGCGGCCGGCATGCGGCGCCGATGGGAGCAGCGGGGCTACCGCTCGGAGTGGCTGCTGTGGCGGAACAGACCGGGTACGAGGCGCAGCAGCGCTTCGCGGTCATCGCCCTGGGTGTGGTTGAGCGCGTGCGTCGGGCCGTGCAGGAACTTGCGCGTGAGCGCACCGGAAAGCGCCTCGAGCACGGCCTCGGGATCGTCGCCGCGCGCGAGCATCTTGCGCGCGCGTTCGAGTTCGGCCTGGCGCATCGATTCGCCCTGGGCCTGGATCTCGCGAATCACCGGCACGACGCTGCGTGTCTCCAGCCAGTGCATGAAGTTCTGCACGCGCGTCTCGATGATCGCCTCGGCCTGCGCCACGGCGGCCTGCCGCATGGCATTGCCTTCGCGAACGATCGCGCCGAGGTCGTCGACGGTGTACAGGAACACGTCGTTCAGGCGCGCGACTTCGGGTTCCACGTCGCGCGGCACGGCCAGATCGACCATCATGATCGGGCGATGCTTGCGTCGCTTGACCGCGCGTTCCACGGCGCCAAGGCCGATGATCGGCAGCGAGCTCGCCGTGCAGGACACGACGATATCGAATTCATGGAGGCGGTCGCCGAGTTCCGAGAGGCGAATCGCCTGCGTCGTCAGGCCCTGCTCGGCCAGTTGTTCGGCCAGCTTCTCGCCGCGTTCGACGGTACGGTTGGCCACAACGATCTGGCGCGGCATCTGCGCGGCAAAGTGCGTCGCGCACAATTCGATCATCTCGCCCGCGCCGATGAACAGCACGCGCTGCGTGGACACCGATTCGAAAATCCGCTGGGCAAGACGGACCGCCGCGGCGGCCATCGATACCGAATGCGCGCCGATCTCGGTCTGGCCTCGGACTTCCTTGGCCACCGCGAACGTGCGCTGGAATAGCTGATTCAGGTACGTGCCGAGCGCGCCGGCTTCCCCCGCCGTCCGCACCGCATCCTTGAGCTGGCCAAGGATCTGCGTCTCGCCGAGCACCATCGAATCCAGGCCGCTGGCCACGCGGAACGCATGGCGCACGGCTTCCGACTGCGGCAGCGCGTACAGATGCGGCGCCAGGTCGCCCGCGGGCACGTTGTGATGCTGGGCCAGCCAGCGCAGCGTGTGCTCGAAACCTTCCGCGCCGGGCTTCAGGACGTCCGTGGCGCAGTAGATTTCCGTGCGGTTGCAGGTGGAAAGGATGGCGGCTTCGGTACCGCTGCGGCCCGCGAGATGCGTGCGCAGCGCCCCGAGGGCGGGTTTGATCTGCTCGAGCGGAAACGCCACCCGTTCTCTGAGCGAGACAGGTGCCGTCGTGTGATTGATGCCGATCGCGAGCAGTTGCATTTGTGGGGGAAAGTCGTGCTTGCCGGGACGTGGCCGGAGCGCTGGTCATTATACGCCCCGGCGCAAGTCTTGCAGGGCTCAGCTGCAATCCGCGATATATGCAGTATCGTATGGGCACGGCACATGTTGTGGCGTTTTAGACACAGTTGGACGCGGGAGGCGCGATGTTTGGCATGTTGGTGGTGGGCGCACTGGTGGGATTCGTGGCCCGGATGACACATCCGGCGGGCCGGGTGGTCAGCCTGATCGCCGCGCCCGTACTGGGCGCCGCCGGCGCGCTGCTGGCGTTCTATGGCGGCCGCGCGCTCCATCTCTTTACCGACGGGCAACTGATGGGGTGGGGGGCCGCGATCCTCGGCGCGGCGCTGGTGGTGGCGCTGTGGGGGCTCGTTCGCCCGCGCACGGTCACCAGGCGCGCGCGGTAATGCGCGTAAGGCGCGTTAAGGCGCGTTAAGGCGCGTTAATGCGCGCTAACGGGCCCTACGGCACGCTGATCGGTGGCGGACAGGCCTGCAGCGCCGCCTCCAGCGTCGCCTTGACCGCTTCCAGCCAGCCCGCCGCCTCCGGCGTGGCCGAAGTCAGCGACAGATGCAGGCTGCCATCGACGGTCGCGGCGCCGAGCATATGGTCGCCAATGTCCCCGGTCTGCACGAACGGGCCCCATAGCGCCGTCATCCGGTAGGGGCCGATACGCGCGCCAAACCGCAGCGGACCCAGATTCGACACGATCAGGTCGCGCGAATGTGCGTTTGAATGTGCGCCTGAATGTGCGATGCGGCGTGCCTGGAGGGCGCCCGCCGCGTCGAGTCCATCGGCGAGCTGGCCCCGCAGATCGCGTGTCTCCAGCCTGACCGAGGCGCGCGTGCCGGGCACGTCCGTCATGTGCAGGATATGGCGGGCCATGTCCCAGAACCCGTGCCGCGCTTGGGCATCGACGAGCGCGCGGCCCACCGTCACGTACACCGCGCAATCCTCGTCGGTCCCGAACTGGCGCCGCAGGTCGATCGGCGAGACCACCTTGACCGCCGCGTCCTGCCACGCGCGCATATACGCCCGGCCGGTCAGCAGCATCGCCGCGCACAGCGCGCCGTGCACCGTTGCATGGGCCGCGCGCGCGCGGATGCGCAGCACCCCGGTAAGCGTGCGCGACAGCCGCAGGCGATGGACGACCGGTGTGGCGGCGTGAGGCGGCGCAGGGACTTCGGGCGAGATGGCGCGCGCTGGGGGCCGCACGGGCGGGTGGGCCGGTGGGTGGGTCGGCGGGCGGCCCACGGCGACGCCGAGCAACTGGTTGAGCGAAGGCGGAACGGGCAGCGGCGCGAGCGTCTGGCCAGCGAGCGCGCGCAGCACGTCGCGGATGCAGCCGGCCAGGCCGATGCCGTCGAAGATCGCGTGGCTGCCGGCGACGATCAGCAGCGAACGCGTGCCGTCGCTCGCGACGATCGCGCGCATCAGCGGCGCCCGGTCATGGTCGACCGGTTCGATCAGTTCCCGCGCGATTTCGCGATCGAGCCACTCGGCGTCGATGCCGTCTTCGTGCCATGGCACGTCATCGGTGACATGGACGGGAATGGGCCGATCCTCGACCGAATCGAAATATGGAAAGGCGTACGGAAAGCCGTCCGGCATGGCGGGAATGCGTACCCGAAGCAGCGGATGACGGTGCTGCAACGCGTCGAACGCGGCGCGCCACGCCTGCGGCGACGCGATGCCGTCGATCTCCGCGGCATAGACGATGTGGTTGTTCGTACTGCGGCCCAGCAGCCAGTAGCAGTGCTCGTGGGTTCCAAGCGGACGGGGCATGGCCTGCAATATCCATCGTGGTAGACGGCGCCCAGCGTGCCATTGCCCGGCGTCGCCGCTGTTCACGAAGCCATGGTCTTGTCCGAATCACCGACGCGGATGCCGGCGGAGCCGTGCCCGTCGTCGCGGGCAGGCAACGAATTCTCTCCGGCGCTTGAGAAAGGCGTGCGGATCTCGCGCGAGCGTTTAATTCCGCGCCGGCTGCCGCGCGCGCAGAAAGCGCTCGAGCGCACCGGCCGAATAGTGGCTCGCCACGTCCTTGAGGAATGCCGGGAAGTCGATATGCGCGCTGTCGTCGGCGCGGTCCGAGACCGTGCGCATGACCGCGTAGGGCACGCCGAACTCGTGGCACACCTGTGCCAGCGCGGCGCCTTCCATCTCCACGGCCTGCAGCGCGGGCAGGCGCGAGCGCAACTCGCCCACGGCCGCCGGCGCGTTGATGAACTGGTCGCCGCTCGCGATCATGCCCACGTGCAGGCGCGGCTCGCTGACGCCGAAGCGCGCGCGCACTTCCTGCGGCACGGCGGTGGGCAGGTCTTCGCGCAGAAAGTCTTCCACGGCACGGCACAGCTGCGCGGTCAGCGCGGCGTCGGCCGGGAACTCGGCGCGGTCCAGCAGCGGGACTTCGTGGCGCGCGAAGAACGGGCGCGCGTCGAGGTCGTGCTGGATCGTGCGGTCGGCCACGACGACATCGCCCACGCGCGTATCCGTACCGACACCGCCGGCGAGGCCCGTAAAGACGATCTCGTCCACCTTGAACTCGCGGATCAGTGTGACCGTCGTCGCGGCGGCCGCCACCTTGCCCATGCGCGCGAGCACGAGCACGACCGGATGGCCGTGCAGATGGCCGACGTGATAGTCGCGCATGCCGATCGTATGCACGGTGGCGCGGGCGTCCTCGTGCCGCATGGCGGCGATCAGGGCATCGACTTCGTCGTGGATGGCGGCGAGAATTCCAAGAGTCATGGCGGCGTGAAGGCGGGGGATCTGGCGCGAAGCATAACCGTACCGATGCTTCGCGGATACCGATTTTGACCTATCCGCACGGCCTGCTACATTGCGGCCATGCCGACACATGTCAGGACAACGGAGATTGCCGGTTGGAAACCTTCTCGCATCGTCGCAACCTACAGCAGGCACTGGCAGACTGGCGCGCGCAAGGCCGGCTCGCCCCGCAGGACCTGGAGACGGTCTGGCGCACGTCCCTGCCCACACGCGCCGACTGGCATGACTGGCTCGACCGCGCGCTGCTGATTCTGGGCGCCGCGCTGATTTGCGCGGGGGTCGTCGTGTTCTTCGCGTTCAACTGGGCCGCGCTCCACAAGTTCGCGCGGTTCGGCCTGCTCACGGCCGCGCTCACCGCGCTGGCGGGGTTTGCGATGTTTCGGCCCGCCGGCGATCTGCCAGGCCGCGCCGCGCTCGGCGCCGCGCAGATCCTGTCCGGTGTGCTGATGGCCGTCATCGGCCAGACCTACCAGACCGGCGCCGATGCGTGGCAACTGTTCGCATGGTGGGCGGCGCTCGCGGTGCCGTGGGCGCTGGCCGCGCGCGCCGCGCCGCACTGGTGGATCGTGCTCGTCGTCGGCAACGTGGCGCTGCTGCGGTATTGCAGCGTCAACCTCGGCGTGGGCGGCATGCTCGAGCTGCTGTTCTCGGCCGATCGCGCGGGCGGCACCATGCGCATCCTGCTGGCCGCCGCGGTGGCGCAACTCGCGCTCTGGTATCTGCTGGCCGCGCGCGCGGCGGGCTTTGGGTTTCGGGGCATGACGGGGCCGCGGCTGCTGGGGCTGCTGATTTGCGGCTATGCCGGATGGATCGGCCTGCTCGCGCTGATCGGCACGCGCCTCGATGAACTTGAACCGTTGATGAACCTGCTGCTCGCGGGCGCCGCGCTGGCGGCATTGATCGGCTGGTTCCGCTGGAGCGACTTCGATATCGTCGTCCTCAGCTTCGCGTGCCTGACGGCGATCGGCGTGATCGTGACGGCAGTGGGGCGCTGGCTGATGGCGGTGACGAACGATATCGGCGGCTTCCTGCTGCTGACGCTGATCGTGGTGGGACTGGCTGCCTTCGCGGGCAGCTGGCTGATGCGCGCATGGCGCAGCCATGTCGCGGGCGCCGACGCCGTGGTGGAGGGGGCCGCATGAGCGCCGACCGCATCGAGCGCGCGCTCTGGTCCGATCTCGCCGCGCGCGGGGCCGTGCAAGGCGAATACACGCCAACGATCCGCACGCCGTGGCCCATCCGTCTGCTGATGGGCGCCGCGGGCTGGCTCGGCGCGATCTTCTGCCAGCTGTTCGTCTTCGGCTTTGTCTTCGCCTTCACGCGCAACAACGGCGCGGCGATGTTCGTGCTCGGGCTGGTCATGGTGGCGCTCGCCACCGTCTTCTATCGCTCGTCTCGCGCCCAGACCGGCATCGCCGCCGGGCAGTTCGCGCTCGCGCTGAGCCTGAGCGGGCAGGGAATGATGCTTGCGGGGCTGGGCCTCGTCATGGGCAGCGGCATCGCGATCCGCGACAGCGCGTTCTGGCTGATCGTCGCCGCGATCGAGGCGGCGTTGTTTGCCGTCGTGCCGAACCGGCTCCATCGCTTCCTCGCCGCGCTGGCCACATGGTCCGCGCTGACCGTGGGGCTGTCGCTGCTCGGCGGCCACCTGATCGGCCAGCGGCTGATGATGCTGCCGGTGACCGTGGGCGTACCCGGTGCAGCGGCCATGGCCATCGTCATGTTGTTTGTCTGCAAGGAATCGAAGCTCGCCACGTCGGGCCGGCATGGCATGTGGATGCCCGCCGTCGATGCGACGCTGATCTTCGGGCTCGGCGCCGCGCTGTTCGTGACCGGCGCGGCCAACCCCGCCGCGCTGCTGTTCGGCACTGGCAACCCATGGCCAGTGCCGGGCGCCTGGGCATGCGGCGCGCTGCTCGGCCTGATCCTGATCGCCTTTGCGGCCACCGAATGCCAGCGGCTGGCCGTGCCCGCGCGCACGCACGCCGGCGTGCTCGGCGTGGCGCTCGTGTTCAGCGGGCTTATGCTGTTTGCGCCGGCCGTCACGGCGGGCCTGCTCGGCCTCGCGCTGGCCCTGCGCCGCGGGTCGCTGCCGTGGCTCGGTTTGGCGATCGCCACGATCCTGCTCGGCTTTGTCTGGTACTACAGCACGCTGCAATGGACGCTGCTGGCCAAGTCGATCACGCTGGCCGCGGCCGGCGTACTGCTGCTGGCCGCGCGTGTCGCGCTGGCGCGCGCGAGGAGCGCATCATGAAACGCTGGATCGTCGTGGCGTGGCTACTGACCCTTGCCGTGGCCACCGTCGGCATCGCCGCCAACGAACGCGTCCTCCGCGACGGCGAGGTCCTCTACCTGCGGCTGGCCCCGGTAGACCCGCGCTCGCTGATGCAGGGCGACTATATGGCCCTCAACTTCACGGCCGGCATCGAGATCGCCGCCGCGCAGGGCGCCCAGCACAAGACCGACCGCCGCGACGTGACGGTAGTCATCCGCCGCGACGCGAACCATATCGGCCAGTTCGTGCGCCTGCACGACGGCACCCCGCTGGCCGACGGCGAACAACTGCTGCGCGTGCAGAACGTCCCCACCCGCTGGGGCGGCAACGGCGTGCAGGTCTCAACGAACGCGTGGTTCTTCGAAGAAGGGCAGGCCAAACGCTACGAACGCGCCCAGTACGGCGAATTCCGCGTGGACAGGAACGGGCATGCGCTGCTGGTGGGGATGCGAGGGGAGGGGCTCTCGGCGCTTTAGCGCCGAGGCCAAAAAAAAGCCCGGCAGCTGCCGGGCTTTTTCATGACGCTACGACGTCAGACGTTGAACAGGAAGTTCATCACGTCGCCGTCGTGCACCACGTATTCCTTGCCTTCTGCGCGCATCTTGCCGTTTTCCTTCGCGCCTTGTTCGCCCTTGAACGCGATGTAATCGTCGTAGGCAATCGTCTGCGCGCGGATAAAGCCGCGTTCGAAGTCGGTGTGGATCACGCCGGCCGCCTTCGGTGCCGTGTCGCCCACGTGGATGGTCCAGGCGCGGACTTCCTTCACACCGGCGGTGAAATAGGTCTGCAGGCCCAGCAGCTTGAAGCCGGCGCGGATCACGCGGTCGAGGCCCGGCTCTTCCATGCCGAGGTCGGCCAGGAATTCGGCCTTGTCGGCATCGTCGAGGTCGGCGATCTCGGCTTCGATGGCGGCGCACACGGCCACTACCGGGGAGCCCGTGGTCTTCGCGTACTCGCGCACGGCGTCGAGGTGGGGGTTGTTCTCGAAGCCGTCTTCGCGCACGTTGGCCACGTACATCGTCGGCTTGGCGGTGATCAGGCAGAACGGACGCAGCGCTTCCCACTCTTCCGGGGCGAGGTCCAGCGTGCGGACGGCCTTGGCCTGGTCGAGCACGGCCTGGGCCTTCTCGAGCACGGCCACCAGGCGGATCGCTTCCTTGTCGCCGGCGCGGGCCGGCTTGACGTAGCGCGCGAGCGCCTTCTCGACCGTGGCCAGGTCGGCCAGCGCGAGTTCGGTGTTGATGACCTCGATATCGGACAGCGGATCGACGCGGCCCGCTACGTGAATCACGTTCTCGTCCTCGAAGCAGCGCACGACGTGCGTGATGGCGTCGGTTTCGCGGATATTGGCGAGGAACTGGTTACCCAGGCCTTCCCCCTTGGACGCGCCCGCCACGAGGCCGGCGATATCGACGAATTCGACCGTCGCCGGGAGCACGCGCTCCGGCTTGACGATCTCGGCCAGCTTCGCGAGCCTCGGATCCGGCACTTCCACGACGCCCACATTGGGCTCGATGGTGCAGAACGGATAGTTTTCGGCGGCGATGCCGGCTTTCGTCAGGGCATTGAACAGCGTGGACTTGCCGACGTTGGGCAGGCCGACGATGCCGCATTTGAGGCTCATGGTTTCGTCTTCTGAATCAAAGGGTTGCGCGATGCATCCCCTTGCAGGCTGGCTTGCAGCGAACGCAGGCCAAAGCGAAACGGGGATCAACATCGAGACAAGACAAACACATCACTTCGGGGCGTTTGCTCACCGATTTTGTGCGAGTTTTGTCACGGAAAATGGCGATTGTAACTCTATCGGACCCCTTGATTCGCAAGGTCATGGGGAAGACAGGCACTGTATTGCGCGACAGGGTTTTGTGCGGGCTTTGCATCCGCATTGGAAGCCGTACCCAGACGTTTTGCGTCGCCACGAGCGTGCGCGGCCAACAGGTACGGGTGACATTGGGCCGCTGGCCGCTTATTTGCGTCGATCAGGCGAGAGAGATGGCGCTGCCGATCCTGCGCCGCTGTCGCGCAGGGGAGTATTCCGCCGCGCGGGTCCGACTGCGACTTCCGACGCTACGGGAAGCGTTGGTGGAGTATGGGGCGGCAAAAAAGGTGAAGGCGTCTAGCCTCTCCCGCTACGAATCAGTCCTGAAGACCCATTTTTTGGATTGGTTAGATCGGCCAGTGTCCGCAATGAAGGAGTCGGGCTTCGGAGACCACTGCCACCGGTTCGCCCAATCCAAAGGCGCGGCGCTGGTGGACTTGGGTCGAGGCATCATCGGGTCGATACTTCGGTTTCTCAACGCTGTTCATGAGGTGGTCATACCTAACCCCTTCGTTCGACTTGGGGCTGCGGGATTGCTGCCCGACAGACCGCAACCAAGGGCAAGAAGGTTGGACGAAGCCGGGCTGCCTGAGTGGTTGGCAGCTCTCGATGCACTGGCTACATTGCAGGCGGACTACCTGCGTCTGATGCTGTTGACAGGGTTGCGCAAGAACGAAGGCACCGGCATACGGCGGCAGGATGTTGATTTGGACAAGCTGATCCTATCGATACCGGACACGAAGGGCGGGAGACCCCATAGCTTGCCGATAACGGAATCCATCCGTCCGGTTCTAGTGCGGCGTTGCACCGGGTTGTCAAAGGATCAACGCCTGTTTGAAGGTGTCTCAGCGGATCATGTGACAGAGATGGCGCAGAGGGCCGGGGCACCAGATTTCACGCTTCACGATCTGCGAAAGCTGATCGCCAGCGTCGGGGCGAGGATGAGCATTGGTGATGCAGTTCTGAGAAGAATTCTCGGGCATGCACCGAAACGGGGGGACGTTCTCCACAGACACTACGTTGAACTGACCGCAGCGGACGTGGCGAACCCGTTGACGCGGATTCAGGTACACATAATGGAAACGGCTGGTCGGCGGGGCACCATCGTCGGTGGTGACGACTCATTGATATTGATCCACTGATGGTCACTGGTTGCAGCCCGGTTGCCGGAAGTACATTACAAGGAAGAATGTGACAGACACCAATGGTTTCGCATCGTTGCTACCTACCCATGCCACCAATGGTCGCACTGGTGGGTTGGTCGGACTACTGGTTGGTGACGCCGTTGGTGTCCCATATGAATTTCACTTACCTGACCAGATACCACCACGGGACCAGATCGGCATGCAGCCACCAATGACGTTCAGGCGGGCACATGCTGGTGTACCTATAGGTACTTGGTCAGACGATGGTGCGCAGGCACTGTGCCTGCTGGCTAGTCTCGATCACTGTGGTCAACTGGATGTGAATGACTTCGCTGACCGACTGGTCCGGTGGTTCGATGACGGATACATGGCTGTGGATGGGGATGTTTTCGACTGTGGGATGCAGACCGCCAGTGCTATCGACAAGCTGCGGGGCGGGGTGTCACCACTGACCTCTGGTGGTTGGTCTGTCATGGACAACGGGAATGGCAGTCTGATGCGGGTCCTACCATTGGCACTGTGGCACACAGGTAGTGACGAAGCACTGGTCCGAGACGCACACCTACAATCGTTACCCACGCATGGTCATGCACGTTCATTGGTGGCCTGTGCGTTCTACTGTCTGACAGCAAAGGGATACCTATGCGGGGTTGCCGATCCGTGGTTATGGGCAGACCGTAGCCTTGCCAACATCTATGCCAACTGGCCCGACCATGAGGAACGGCAGACCTTGCTGGACGAACTGGATGTGTTGCATAGCTTCCCTACCAGCAAACGCCTGTCTGGGTCCGGCTATGTACTGGACTGCCTGTGGTCGGCGTGTCAGGCGCTGACTGCGGATTCGTTTGAAGACGTGATACGCACCGCCATCATGTTTGGCAATGACACTGACACCACTGCTGCGGTGGCCGGTGGGCTGGCCGGTATCAAGTTCGGTCTTGCAGGTATCCCGGAACGGTGGCTAGATGAGTTACGGGGATATGATTTGGTTAGAGGCCTCATTCCAAGCTAACAAGGACGACAAATGGCGGTGACTTATTGGATCGACGACGATGCGGGTTACCTAGCATGGCGAGAACAAAACCCGGACGGTTATGTTGCGGTCATTTTTAAGCGAACAAAGAAACGGCAAAGTACACGGCACTTGAAGCTACACAGTGTTTCGCACCCCCTTCCTGATAGGTCAAAGCCAGAAAGCGTTAATCCGTGGACGGGGAACCGCTACGCAAAGATAACTTCCGAAGTACTCAGTGATTTGGTGCACTGGCTAACATCGGAGGGGTTCGATTGTCGTCCCGATCAGTATTGCATGATATGTGGTTTGGGCGAGGACGCGGGTGATGGAACAACCCATGACCATCCCGGTATCCTCTACCCCGATGAAGTCGATCTGGACCCACGCGGCTTGGTTGAAGGGGCGGTGAAGCAGGTATTCGTGAACCAGTATGAGCGCAACTCCAAGGCGAGAAATGCATGCATCCGTCATTGGGGAACGTCTTGCTACGTGTGCCGATTCGATTTTTTGAAGTCTTATGGAGAAATGGGACGAGGATTCATCCATGTGCACCATCTCACCGAACTTGCAAGTGTTCGGCAGGAATATGAGGTCGATCCCAAGAAGGACCTTCGTCCCGTCTGTCCAAACTGCCACGCCATGCTGCACACACGACGCCCTGCCTTGGACATCGAAGAACTGCGAATGCAGTTCCGCCGCTCAGGGAAGGAAGTAGGATCGTAGGACACCCTACGACCACTTCGAGATCCTTCTCAAATGTCCTGTGTGACCGCACCTCACCAGCCGTCGTTTTCTTGGCATGGCTACACCGCTAACACACGTCGGATGAGCGCGAGAAGTTGCTCGAAATGGGGAAGGTATGCGCGTTCTTGCCCGACCCGTCTCGCGAACGCAACCTTGTCTCCACGAAATTTTTTGATCGTAATGTCACCGGGAAAGACTTCGAGGTCGAGATTTTGCCCTTCGTTCAGAAGCTCATCCGGTAAGTAAAGCTCGATTGTATGCGTCGAATTTCTAGCAAATCGTTCCCCGGCTTGCATTGCTCGAATCGCGGGCACAGGGAGCAATCCCGCATAGATTTGCTTCGCTACATGCCTTCGCAGTAAGCCCGTCACGTCATCACCTTCACGGTTCGGGTAGGTCCGACTACATCCGTTCCAGTCGTCGTATGCTTCGTCGAAGTCGAATAAGCCCAAAACGCTTTGGTTTTGTCCGACTTCACTAGTGAACTGGTCATCCTCTAGAAGGTATCGCAAGCCACGTCTCCCATGTGCCGTCATGATCTTAAAAGGCGGCGGAGTGTGCATTGACATCCGCCACAACCCCTCGATAAGGATTGCGTCACTTCGGCCCTCCACCACTAGGAGCGGGCGTTCATTTTCACGTGCTACTTCGGCCTTGACCTCATCTCGGAACGCCGTCGATTGACTCAGCGCCTCAACGGCTGCCCCGATTTCGCCGAACTGATCAACATCAATTATCGAACCAGACGGCATGTCGCGAATCTCAAAGCCGTCAGGTCCGAACTCATCCTTCATTCCCATCAAGAATGCTGGGCTGTGCGTAGTAACTACAAACTGCACGTTCGGGAACAACCTAATCAGCTTCGGAAGCACCTTTCGCTGCAAATGGGTGTGCAGGTAGACCTCTACCTCATCGATTATGACGATTCCTTCAATCTCTGAAAGGGCGCGCCGTTGATTCAGTGTGCCTTGGTTAGCAATAGTTCCAAACATAGACAGCAACATTGCCTGCCCTGCCGAAAGATGTGCCAATGAAGGAATAAGCATTCTGCGCGTATTGTGTTCGCGCAATACGGCAGCAGTGCCGGTAAAGATTTGCACGCGAGGTGACACGTTGCGCGGTGCTACAGCGAAGTGGGCCGTCGAATCCTCAAGGATCGCTTGCAGGATTTGGTTAGCAACGCCAATACCCGTATCTCTATATCCGGCGGCAGCATCCAGCAGACCATCCATGATCCACGAGGCTGTCTCTTGTGCCGCTGTCTCGACGATCATGTTCTTGCCAATGCTGCTGGCGAAGCGTTGAGTGATGGTGTAACGCTCTGGATGAAGACCTTTGGCGTGAAACCAATGCGGCATCTCTCGGCGTCCGCCGGGGAAAAACACATACACCCCATCCTTCAAGGACGCGGCGGCTTCTTCTACATTGGGAGTCCAAGTTTTTTCACTTTCCGCTGCGTCATCCGTGGGCAAATCGACAGGTAGGTTCAGTCGCTGCCGAATCTGGGGCATATCCACTCCGGCACCGACTCGATCAAGAAAGTGAACAGGTTGTCCTTGCCACTCATATTGGACGTGCGTGATAGCAGATGACGCTCCGATTCGGATGTCATGGCTTCGTATGCGGTAGAAAAGGTTGCTCATACCCTGCGTCGCCAACACGTCATTGAACTTCAATGAGGCGGCTTGAAGAAGGCTATCAACAATGAAAGATAGCGCGGTAGTTTTTCCGGACCCGTTCTCACCAACCAGAATCAGTGGCTTGGGCCTTCCGTTTATCCAAAACGGTGGCTCGACGTTGAGGGTCTCTATGGCGCCGGAATTCTCGATTGTCAGTTTCTTGAGTCTTAGCATGTTTTGATCTCGACTACCTATGGGTACGGAAAGCAAGTCGCTGCCAACTCCAATTCGGCGTTTGTTTCTACTGACCCCACGCTCTGCGGTTCCCACATATAGTCATGTTCCGCAGGGTCGTCTTGAGGAGATCAGAATGCATTACGTTGAACCGATCAATTGCATTTGTGGCGCGGCTTTGGAGATTCTCACATATGACCTTGGCTTACGGGGCGAATCCGTACTCACCTCCGTAGAATGCCCCGTCTGCCGTCGCCAAGTTGGCGCAATCGAAATTGACGGCATCATTCTCGTAGAGATAGGCATGCCATTCGACGTGAGCGTGGGCCTTCCAGTCCGAACGGACCTTGACCGCAATTGATCGCGACCACAACAAGGAGAATGCTTGTGGAACCGTATTTTTTTCAGGGGACGGTGCTCCCCGAGAGGGCGCAGCTTTCATTGCAGTTCGCATTGGCCTTTGAACACTCTCACTCAGGACGGCAGGCTTCAGCCCGCGTCAGCATCGTTCTGAACCAAGTCGCCGTGTGGATTCACACCGACGATGAGTGGGACATATTCGATCTACGCAACGTGGTCAACAACATTGTCCGACACAACCTCGACATGCTCGGTTACTTGCTGGGTCACGCATACGAGTTTTCAGTGACACGTGTCGTCAACCCAGAGCGACAGATCGACTATGTGTTCGGCATTGATACGCCTTGCGTTTCACAGGCAGGGGAGAATTTCGACCTGCCCGCAGAAGTTGCAAAGTTGCGAGACAAGTCTTCCGGTACTCTTGGCGTCTACGTGAATCGGTGCTTCGGCGATCTTGTGTCTGCGCTTAAACATGCCGACGACACAGCCTTCTACTGCTACAGGGCAATAGAGTCGCTCCGTCATCACTGCGCCGCTAAAAATGGCATCGCGGGCGAATCCAAGGTTGTCCAGTGGCAGCGGTTTCGCGAATCAGCAGGCTGCGACGAAGCTAAGTTGAGGGACATCAAAGTGGCGGCAGATGGTTTGCGCCATGGTGATCCGATGGCGCCGTCGAACGAAGATCGCGTTGGAATGCTCGTGAGCACATGGGGCATCGTGCGCCGTTATCTCGACTCCCTGTAGCGCAATCCCGTCAGCCTTGTGCTGTCCGAAAACGAGCACTGGCGGACACCCATCAGCATTCATGTCCGAAAGTAAGGTTGTAAACATATCGGACAGGGTGTATATTTCGTACTCCTATTTCGGACATGTGGGGGTGTGGATGTCGCGTCTATTCGCGTATTGCCGGGTGTCTACATCGGACCAGACGACCGAGAACCAGATCAGGGAGATCGAAGCGGCGGGCTTCGCCGTCGCCAAGCAGCGGATCGTCGCCGAGACCGTTAGCGGGTCGGTCGCCGCGTCCGAACGTAAAGGCTTCTCGAAGCTGCTGGACAAGCTGGAAAGTGGCGACGTGCTGATCGTCACGAAGCTGGATCGTCTCGGGCGCAATGCCATTGACGTGCGAACGACTGTGGAGCGGCTGGAAGCTGCCGGGGTCCGCGTGCACTGCCTTGCCCTTGGGGGAGTGGACCTGACTAGCCCGGCTGGCAAGATGACCATGCAGGTTATTAACGCCGTGGCTGAATTCGAACGTGACCTGTTGATTGAACGGACGCAGGCAGGGATTCGACGTGCGCGGGCAGAAGGGAAGACGTTCGGAAGGCCGTCAGCACTGACAACCGATCAACGCGCAGTGGTTGCGGAGCGACTGAGTGCCGGTGTCCCGGTCGCTCAGATCGCACGGGACATGAGGACTTCACGCCAAACGGTCATGCGGGTCCGGGAGTCGATGGCATCAACGGTCTAGGCTGTTGGCGCGAAGCCACACCGGCAAGATTTCATCCACGGATGGTGGAATCCGTCAAGGAAATATTGACGGAATTGATAGTCATCTGTATAATGTCGTCTTTGTTCGTTAGGTATTTTTCTATCGAACATCAAAGTCCGATGAGGACTTTTCTCTGAGCGAATGTCGGTGCTTTTATCCGACTACTCGCACCGCGCACCTATTCGCAGGTTGCGCGCCTATATGAATTCATGGCGGTTCCCGATCTTGGCTGATGTCGTGCTTGCACGACCATTGGCGGCATTTTGCCGTCGCCCGAAGCCTTGCACGGGAGCTTAAACAGTTCCGCCAGTACCCTGATGTCATCAACGTTCGCACGCAGTCCGCACACTCCTATGTGCCTGCGGGCGGGCGTTCGTCTATCGGGGCACTGACATATAGGTGCGGTGCTTCCGCAAAAAATCTTTAGATGTCTTACCAAAATCAAGAGCAGTCCAACGTAACCCTTCCTCAGCCCCTGCAACACGCGTCGCAAGTCCACACGTCCCCAAGGCCGGTAGCCCTGCCGGTCAACTTTGACGGCATTCCGTCCGAGCTGAAAAGCCAGCCCCACTGGGTTCTTTGGGACTATGAAAAGAAAGAGAACGGCAAGTGGACCAAACCGCCACGTCAACTCAATGGCCAGTACGCAAAGCCTAACGATCCGGCGACGTGGTCCACCTTTGAAGAGGTACGTGGTGCCTATGAAAAGGGCGGTTTTGACGGCATCGGCGTCATGGTGCGCGATGGCATTTGCGGCATCGACCTCGACCACGTTTTGTCCACGAGTGGTGATCTTGAGCGATGGGCGCAGGAAGTTGTCGATCAGTATGCAGGTACCTACGTCGAGCGTTCGCCAAGCGGCGACGGGGTGCATATCCTCGCTAAGGGCAAACTTCCACGTTGTGGCAAAGCGGGGCCGGATAACCGCCTTGAGTTTTACGACGAACGCAGTTCGCGCTACTTCACTGTGACCGGGCACGGTGTCGGTGCGACGGGCGAAATCACGGACCAGCAAGCCGCAATTGACTGGCTGTCTAATCGTTACTCCAAGACAAACGAAGCGGGCGAGAAGAGCCAGTTGCCGACCGACAGCCCCGCTACCACGCTGCTGGCTGATGCAGCCATGCTGGCAAGTGCAATGCAAGTTGGTGATGGCGAACGGTTCCGCAAACTGTTTGAATACGGTGACTTCTCCGATTACCCAAGTCAGTCCGAAGCCGACCTTGCGCTGGCAAATATGCTCGCCCGTGCGACGCAAGACGCTGCGACCTTGGATCGGTTGTTCCGAGCGTCGGGACTGTTCCGGCCCCGGAAATGGGATGCACCGCATTCCAATGATGGCCAAACTTACGGTCAAATGACCATCGCCAAGGCGTTGAGCAGCGAGAACACCGCGAAGAGAGTTGAGGTCGGTGCGTCGCGTCCATGTGAATTCGTTCGCGCCGCTGATGCGATGGCCGTAACAGATGCAGTTGACTGGCTGATCGATGGCGTCATGGAACAAGGCACATCTTGCATGCTGTTCGGCGCGTCAGCCAGCGGCAAAAGTTTCGTCGCAATCGACTGGTCGTGTTGCATTGCTACGGGTACTGACTGGCACGGTCAAGAAGTCGAATCTGGCGCGGTCTTCTACATCGTCGGCGAGGGTCAGAAGGGCTTCGGGCGACGGCTGGCGGCATGGCAGCAAAAGAACGGCGTTTCGTTGCAGACGGCACCGCTCTACTTGTGGCAGTCGCCAATTCCGCTATCCGATGCCGCCAGTGTGAAGAAGCTGGCCGCTGACATCGCGAAGATTGCATCCGACAGCGAACCGCCGCGAATGATCGTCATCGACACATTGGCGCGGAACATCGGCAATTCGGATGAAAACAGCAACCGAGACATGGGGCTTCTCATGAACCTGCTTGATGCGCACTTGCGCCTCCCATTCAACGCGACGGTCGTCATTGTTCATCACTCTGGGAACGGCGATAGAGATCGGCTGCGTGGCGCATCAGGTCTGACCGGCGCAGTGGACTACGAATTTCGCGTTGACAAGAAGGGCGACGCACGGTCTTTGGTTTGCAAGAAGAACAAAGAAGGTGAAGAGGGTGAAGATCGCCACTTTCAGATTGAGCGCGTACATCTGGATGAGGGAATGTCTTCCGCCGCCCTTGTCATGCTTGATATGCCGAAGACCGCCTCTGGTGTGAACTTGCGGCAGCCATCGCTTACAAGCCTTTCGGTACTGAAAAAAATGACCGATGCATGTGGTGTTGTTCCCAGCGAAGAATTGCAAACAGCCCTTGGCCTGAGTGCTCCGCCACTTGTTGTCCCGAAAGAGATGTGGAAAGACGAATCAATCGACGCTGGTATCACGGCGGGCACGACCGACGATGCCAAGCGTAAGGCGTTTGAACGTGCCTTCGACCAATTGGTGAACGAAGCTAACCTTGTCGGGACCTACGGCGGTTACGTCTGGGCGAAGTAATACCTGCGGACAACCGGACAGGTCGATATAACAAGATGTCCGTAGCCACCAGTGGCGACCTTATCCGGACGGACAAGGACACCCCCCTATAAGGGGTGCCATGTCGTCCATAGGTGGGGTAATGAAGAAAAAATAAAGAACTTCTTCTTTCTTCTGTGGCTTAACAGAAGAATGGCCGCCCGTCCTGTCCGTCACACCGGTCTCTCCACACCGGGTACCCGGTGTTCGGTCTAACCTGTCGCGGCTACTACAGCGCGTCAAAGATGGCGCTGGTGGGCAAGCCTCACAGCCCGGCATCCGCCATCATTTCAGCCATGCTGACCTGAAGCGAATCGGCCAGCTTCTTCAATGTGAGAATCGCGGGTGCGTTGTCACCCCGTTCGACCCGTCCCAAGTAGCTTGGATCGACTTCAGCCAACAGGGCGAGCTTTTCCTGCGACAGTTTTCGTTGCTTGCGGATTCGCCTGATTGCTCCCCCGATTGCAACTAAAGTGGGGTCTTGGCGCTGACTCGAAAGATTTGGCATGGCCGCATCTTTTCTGTATCATGCCGGGCCAATCTAGGGTACATGTACCTTATTATCGGGAAGCCATCGACGGGGAGAGAAATAGATGAAGAAATGTCCTTATTGCAGCGAAGACATTCAAGACACCGCCATCAGGTGTAAGCACTGTGGTGCTGACATAGCAGCCGCTGAAGCCGCAGCAGCAGAGGCCGAGTTCTCGACCGCAATGGGTTGGGGGATTGGCGTCTTCCTCGGCGTCATCGGTGCGGCGATCTTTGGATTCTTCGCATACCGAGCGTTTGTGACCGGGGATCAAAAGGCGGCAGTGGTGATCGGCGGATTCGCTGTCGCATATCTGATCGTCGCCCCGCTGGCCTCGCGCGCTGGCGACCTCTTTCGTGAATACTCGAAGCCGGACGTTGTTTTTGCCAACGGCGCCGCCGATCTAGCCGCACAAAAGGTGTTCTGGGAGTTCGGTCCGCAGGCAATCGCGGCTGTGGTCGCCTTCGCGGCGATGGCATCGCTGCTGTTCAAGGTGGTCCCGATGGAGGACATCGTCAACGGTGCATTTGAATCTGCACCCACGAAATCGGTATCGAAGACTGCGGATGTTCAATCCGAACAGCCCGCCGTGGGTAAGGTCCCTGTCCAGCAGGAATCGCAGGCCGAGCGGGTGGCCGCGCAACAGGCCGCGCTGGATCAGGGACGACCGGTAGCTGCGCCCGTTGCCGCCACGTCTGCCGTAGAGGAAAAGCCAGCGCCAGAGCCTGTTGCAGCTTTGGCCCCTGCGGTCACGGCACCCGTTGAAAGCGCCAAGATCGAGGCCAGCTTCGATTGCAACAAAGCGGCATCGAGCATCGAGAAACTGATCTGTTCGTCGCCGGAGACTGCCGCCGCTGACAAGCGACTGGCAGGGGCATACTCTGCTGCACGGGCGAAGGCATCCGATACCAATGCACTCAAGGCCGATCAAAACGGTTGGATGAAGGCTCAGAGAAACGCCTGTACGGATGCGGGGTGCCTGCTGCGGGTGACAGAGGAACGAATCCAGAAGCTGTCTGCAATGTAAAGAACCAAGCAGGTCAATGTGAAGGGGTGCCATCGGGCACCCCTTTTTCCGTTTACGTATTGGGAGAACCTATGACGAAAGTCTTCGCCGAATCCGACATCACCATCGATACCCTTGCAGCCCACATTCGAGATAGCGGCTTGGTTCCGCATGAGGTCCAGCCCGATGGAATTTGGTTACGCACCGAGAACGGCATTGGCTATCGAATCACGCTGGTCACCGACAAGACGTTCATCCGCATTGGAACCTACCTGCCGTTGCGGCGCGATGTTTCCGTTGAGAAGAAACGAGAACTGGCACGGCGGCTGAATGAAGAGGTATTCATGCCAGTCTTTACGCTGGATCAAGATGAAGACCTGATCGTGTCCTATGTCCTGCCCTATGCGCAGGGCCTGATCGCCGGAAACTTCATCTACGTGGTCAACCGATTTGGGTCGTTGTTGGAGTACGTGGTCCAGACCTTCAATGCAGATGCGCTGATCGACTTCGACGGCGTATCAATCCCGTCCGGTGGGAGCGAAATATCAGGTGGGGAGCGGCTGCACTGATCGTGCTACGTTGGAAGGCGGACCGCTGGGCGAATAGCGTGGACAGCAGAGAGATCGCGACCGTCGAGAACTTGGACACCACTGCCATGTGCCCATCCTCTCCTTTCCGCGATTTCGTCATCGACCGTCTTCCTGTCGTTGTTCCATGCCCTATCGTAGGCGGCAGTGTAGAGCACGACAAAGTGGCTTATCGGATCGGAGGCATCCGCGTTCTGAATGGTCGGGAGATCACGGATATGGCGATTGAACTCCTTTCCTTCAATGTTCCTGACATCGCAAGCATCAATCTCAAAGGCCGCATGCAGTGTCCAATACTGAAGGCTTTCCCTGTCTTGGCGCCGACCAACGCGGGGCTTTCTCGTTACCCAAACCAAGTCGAGATTCTTCGTTCCATCCCTATTAGGTAGGGTTACACGAAATTCCGGGATGACCGTGTAGCCCTTTTCGATGCCAATCTGTACGAGATCAGCATAAATGTCGTTCTTGGTTATCTGATCTAACGCGACAGGTTGCCGAAGATCGGTCATGTTCGCAGTCCCTTACGTGATGGCGCATTGTCCGTTGAGGTTACGGTAAGGTATCATCGAACGCCACTCAAGCGAGTGGAAGGTACGTCACGATTTTTGTGCGGGTTTTGTCTCTGAAACCTCAGAGAAGCCTCTAAGTCTTTGATTCGAAGACAAACGTTGGCCAGATGGTCACAACGGATAGTTTTCGGCGGCGATGCCGGCTTTCGTCAGGGCATTGAACAGCGTGGACTTGCCGACGTTGGGCAGGCCGACGATGCCGCATTTGAGGCTCATGGTGTCAGGCGGAAAATAGCAAAGGCTGTATTCTAGCGGATGGCCGCCCTCCGGCCTCCCTCTGTCTGCCCCCGGCCGCGCCGCCTGCCTCACAGCCCCCCGCTATAATCCCCGTCATGATCAGTCCGCCACGCGGGCGAGCCGTGCGGATTCCCGCCGCGGACGCCGCTGGCCCCCAATCCATGTCGTCGACGTCCTCTTCTCGTTTCCAGATCGCCGTGGTCGGTGGCGGCATCGTCGGCAAGGCCTGTGCCTTGCTGCTCGCGCAACAGGGCATGCAGGTGGCGCTGATCGCGCCGCGCCCCGCCAGCGATACCGCGCGGACCGGGGAGGACGACTGGGACAGCCGGATCTATGCGTTCTCGTCCAGTTCCCAGGCGTTGCTCGAGCGCCTGCGCGTCTGGGAAGCGCTGGACCCCGCCCGCATGCAACCCGTGCGCGATATGCGCGTGTTCGGCGACCAGAGCGCGGGCGAGACCGACCCCACGCCGCATGGCGACCTCCATTTCTCGTCGTACGCCGCCGCCGTGCCGCAGCTGGCATGGATCATCGAGTCCGGCCACGTCGAACGCACGCTCGACACCGCGCTGCGTTTCCAGCACCAGGTGCAGTGGTTCGACGATACCGGCGAGGTGTTCGAGCGCGATTGCGATGGCGTGACCCTGACGCTGGCCAGCGGCGCCCGCGTGCGCGCGGCCTGCGTGGTCGGTGCCGACGGCGCGCGCTCGTGGGTGCGCCAGCAAAGCCATATCTGCACGACCACGCGCCGCTACCGCCAGCTGGGCGTCGTGGCGAATTTCCGATGCGAATTGCCGCATCAGGACACGGCCTGGCAATGGTTTCTCGGTTCCCCCCAGAAGCTCATGGCCGACGAGGAAGCCGAGAACGGCGAGATCCTCGCGATGCTGCCGCTGCCCGGCAACCGCGTGTCGATGGTCTGGTCCGCCGAGGAAGCCCATGCGCGCGATCTGGTCGCCCTGTCGCCCGAGGCGCTGGCCGCCACGGTCATGCAGGCGGCCGCCGGCGCCGTGGGCGCCCGTTTCGGCACGCTGCGCTGCATCACTCCGGCACAAGGCTTCCCGCTCGTGCTGCAACGCGCGGAGCAGTTCGTGCAGCCGCATGTGGCGCTGGTCGGCGACGCCGCCCACGTCATCCACCCGCTGGCCGGACAGGGCATGAACCTCGGGTTACGCGACGTTACGGAACTTGGGCGCGTGATGGCCGACAAAGAAGCGTTTCGTGCCGAAGGCGATCTGCGCCTGCTGCGCCGCTACGAGCGCGCGCGTGCGACCGATCTGCTCTCCCTGACCGCGGCGACGGACGGCCTGCACCGCCTGTTCTCGCTGCCCGGCAGCCCGGCGCGCGTGATGCGCAACCTCGGCATCCGCGCGGTGGGCCGGCAGTCGATGCTCAAGCAGTTTCTGATCGGCCGCGCACTGGGCTAGCGCGCCCCGGCATACGAATATCCCATCAATAGCAATCGGACGGGCATGCGGCCCGCCGACCTCTGGAGTCAGCATGTTGCAAATGTTCCGCCGCAAATCGCTCCGCGCGACCGCGGCCGTCACCCTGGTGGGCGGTCTGGCCGCCGCCGGCTACGCGCTGCACGCTCTGGCCGCCGACGAGCCCAGCACCGCGAGCATCAAGGCGACCATCGAGAAAATGGTGGGCGGCCGCGCGGAAGTGCGCAGCGTGACCAAGACACCGGTGCCGGGCCTGTATGAAGTGAGCCTGGGCAGCCAGGTGGTGTACACCGATGCCACCGGCCGCTACATCCTCAACGGCGAGCTCATCGACACCAAGACCAGCACGAACCTGACCGAGGAACGCGTCGCGGAACTGAACCGTATCAAGTGGTCGGACCTGCCGCTGTCGCGCGCCGTGAAATGGTCGAAGGGCGACGGCAGCCGGACCATCGCCGTGTTCTCCGATCCGAACTGCCCGTACTGCAAGCGCATCGAGCAGACCTTCCAGCAGATGGACAACATTACCGTGTACACCTTCCTGTACCCGGTGCTGTCGCCGGACTCGACGCAGAAGTCCAAGCAGATCTGGTGCGCGAGCGACCGTTCGAAGGCGTGGCGCGACTGGATGCTGAACCACGTGGCCGTGACGGGCAAGTCGGACTGCAAGAACCCGATCGACGACAACCTCAAGCTCGGCCAGAGCATGAACGTGACGGGTACGCCGGCGGTGTTCTTTACCGACGGCTCGCGTATTCCGGGCGCGGCAGACGTGGCCACGCTGGAGCGCAAGTTCGCCAGCCTCAAGAAGTAAGCAGAACAAGAAGCAAGCAGCACAACAACGAGGAGACATCATGACGTTCAACGCCCTGTTGCTCACGCAGGCCGACGGCAAGACCCAGGCCGCGGTGACCGCGCTCGAGGAGAGCCAGCTGCCCGATGACGGCGATGTGGTCGTTGCCATCGATTACTCAACGATCAACTACAAGGACGGCCTCGCCATCACCGGCCGCGCGCCCGTCGTGCGCAAATGGCCGATGGTGGCCGGCATCGACGGCGCGGGCACGGTGGTGTCGTCGAGCCATCCGAAGTGGAAGGCGGGCGACAAGGTCGTGCTCAACGGCTTTGGCGTCGGCGAGACGCACTGGGGCTGCCTGTCGCAGCGCGCGAAGCTCAAGGGCGACTGGCTCGTGAAACTGCCCGACGCGTTCACCGCGAAGCAGGCCATGGCGATCGGCACGGCCGGTTACACGGCGATGCTGTCGGTGCTCGCGCTGGAACGTGGCGGCGTGAATGGCCCGGTGCGTCCCGGCGACGGCGACATTCTCGTGACGGGTGCATCGGGCGGTGTCGGCTCGGTGGCCATCGCGGTGCTATCGAAGCTCGGCTATCGCGTGACGGCGTCCACGGGCAAGACCGCGGAAGCGGACTTCCTGCGCGCGCTGGGCGCGGCGGACGTGATCGACCGTACCGAGCTCGGCACGCCGGGCAAGCCGCTGCAGAAGGAACGCTGGGCCGCGGTGATCGACTCGGTGGGCTCGCACACGCTCGTCAATGCCTGCGCGCAGGTGCGCTACGGCGGCGTCGTCACCGCCTGCGGCCTCGCACAGGGCATGGACTTTCCCGCATCGGTGGCGCCGTTCATCCTGCGCGGCGTGACGCTGGCCGGTATCGACAGCGTGATGGCCGCGATGCCGCTGCGCGAGCGCGCATGGGAACGGCTCGCGCAGGATCTGGCGCCGGACCGGCTGCAGGCGATCACGCGCGAAGTCAGGCTGGCGGAGGCCGTCGAGGCGGGGCACCGGATCGTCGAAGGCGGCATGCGCGGCCGCGTGGTCGTGAACGTGAACGGGTGAGGCGGACGGGGCGCTACAATCGTGGCCATGACGCCGATCCGCTACGCCATTGCTCCCCTCCATCCGGAAGCGCATCTGTTCGCCGTGACCGTCACGGTGGACACTCCGGATCCCGAAGGCCAGACCTTCTCGCTGCCTGCCTGGATTCCGGGCAGCTACATGATTCGCGAGTTCGCGCGCAATATCGTCCGCATCCGTGCCGACGATGCGCGCGGCCAGGTCGCGCTGACCAAGGTCGACAAGCAGACCTGGGTGGCCGCGCCCTGCAACGGTCCGATCGCATTGCGCTACGAGGTCTACGCCTGGGACTTGTCGGTCCGCAGCGCGCACCTCGACACCACGCACGGTTTCTTCAACGGTAGCTCGGTGTTCCTGCGCGTCGATGGACAGCAGGAACGGCCGTGCCTCGTCGAGATCGCGGCACCCGCGGGCGAGGCTTACGCCAACTGGCGCGTCGCCACCTCGATGCCCGAGGCGCGCGGCCGCGACGGCGCGAAGCGCTACGGCTTCGGCCGCTATCAGGTGTCGGACTACGACGAGCTCGTCGATCATCCCGTGGAAATGGGCGAGTTCGCGCTGGCCAGCTTCAAGGCATGCGGCGCGCAGCACGACGTGGTGTTCACGGGCCGCGTGCCCGGCCTGGACCTGCAGCGCATCTGCCGCGACCTGAAACAGATCTGCGAAGCGCAGATCCGCCTGTTCGAGCCGCGCTCGGCACGCGCGCCGTTCCTCGACAGTAACCGCCGCTACGTGTTCATGACGATGGTCACGACCGATGGCTACGGCGGCCTCGAGCATCGCGCGAGCACCGCGCTGATGTGCGCGCGCGCCGATCTGCCCGTACGTGGCAACAGCGAGACCAGCGAAGGCTACCGGACCTTCCTCGGCCTGTGCAGCCACGAGTATTTCCATACGTGGAACGTCAAGCGCATCAAGCCCGCGGCGTTCGTGCCGTACCGGCTGGATGAAGAAAGCTACACGCCGTTGCTGTGGCTGTTCGAAGGGTTCACGAGCTACTACGACGACCTGATTCTCGTGCGCACGGGGCTGATCGACGACAAGCAGTACGTCGAGATGATCACCAAGACCTGGAACGGCGTGCTGCGCGGCAACGGCCGCACCAAGCAGAGCGTGGCGGCCAGCTCGTTCGACGCGTGGACCAAGTACTACCGTCAGGACGAGAACGCGCCGAATGCGATCGTCAGCTATTACACCAAGGGCTCGCTGGTCGCGCTCGCGCTGGATCTGACCATTCGCGAGAAGACGGGCGGCCGCCGCTCGCTCGACGACGTCATGCGCGCGCTGTGGCAGCGCTATGGTCGCGAGTTCTACGCGCCGGGCCATGTCCAGCGCGGCGTGACGGAGGCCGAGGTATATGCGCTGTTCGACGAGGTCACGGGCTTGCGGCTCGGCACGCTGCTGCGCGCGCTGACCGAGGGCACGGGCGAGATCGGACTGGTGCCGCTGCTGCGCGCGTTCGGCATCAAGGCCGAGACGCAGAAGCCCGCCACCGCGATCAACACGGCGGCGCTCGGCATCAAGACGCGCGTCGAGGACGGCTGGGTGCGCGTGACGCAGGTGCTCGACGATGGCGCGGCGCAGGCTGCCGGCATCTCGTCGGGCGATCTGCTCGTGGCCATCGACGGCCTGCGCGTGACCGGCGGCCAGCTCGACAAGCTGCTGGCGCGCTATCGCGCCGGCGATCGCACCGAGGTGCACGTGTTCCGCCGCGACGAGCTCCAGGTGCTGCCCGTCAAGCTGGGCCGCGAGCCCGCCACGCAATATCGCGTCACGGTCGAGGAGGGCCGCCACGCCTTGCGCGCACGCTGGCTCGGTCAATAACCCACCGGGGGGCGGCCGTCATCGCGCGCCGCCGCCCGAACGCCTCGCCCCATGGAATACGCGCACGATCCCCGCACGTTCCTGTTTTCCCACTATATCTACCGTGGCCTGCGCTCGGCCACGGGCGTCATCGGCATTACGCTGCTCGCGATGCAGGTCATGGACCTGCCGAGCGCGATGGTGGTCTCCATCGGCGCGCTCTGCACGAGCCTGATGGACCTGCCGAGCCCGCTGAACCACAAGTTCAACGAGATGCTGGCCAGCGTGCTGCTCTGTACGGCCGTGGCGCTGATCGTCGCGCTGGCGGTGCCGTTCCCGCGCGTGATGCCGTTCGTTCTCGTGGCCGTCACGTTCTTCGCGGGCATGCTCACGGTGTACGGCAACAAGACGATGTCGCTGCAGTTCTCGGCGCTGTTCGTCATGACGCTGACCGTCAACGAGGAATTCGTCGTGCGCAAGGCCTTCGCGCACGCGGGTCTTTTCGGTGCCGGCGCCATGGCGTACATGATCTACGCAATGGCCGTGAGCTGGATCACCGAGCAACGCACGCGGCAGCAGATTCTGGCCGAGGCGCTCTATGAACTCTCGCGCTACCTCGAGATCAAGTCCGCGTTCTATGACGCGGGCAACGACTTCGACGAGCAGTTCAACCAGCTCGTGCGGCAGCAGATGGTGGTCGCGGAGCGCCAGCAGGCCGCGCGCGATCTGGTCCTGCGCGGCAACAAGACCATGCACGACGGGCTGCTCGTGCAGGTGCATCTGCGGATGCTCGATCTCTACGAGTACGTGCTGTCGACGAACACCGACTACCAGATGCTGCGGCAGGTCTTCGGCGGCACGCCGGTGCTCGACCATCTGCGCGACCTCGTGCGCAAGATGTCGCAGGACGTGGAGGAAGTCGCGTTCGACGTGACGCGCGGGCGGCCCTCGTATGCCACGGTCGATTACGCGCCGACCATCCGCCGCGTGGAAGAGGAGATCGCGCAGCTGCGCCATCACCATATTCCGGCCTCGGCGATGACGGCGCTGTCGGACACGCTCGAGATGATCAAGGGCGCGATCACGCTGATCGGCCAGCTGCACGAGGCCTCGCGGACGCCGGTGGAACCGGCCAAGGTCCTGCCGGGTTCGGACATGACGCCATTTCTCACGCGCCAGAAGTACGAGTTCGGCGTCATCCGCGACAACCTGAACTGGCGTTCGCCGGCGTTCCGGTTCTCGCTGCGGATCACGATGGCGGTGGCCGTGGGCCTGTGGATCGGCGACCATCTGCCGTACGCCTCGCATGGCTACTGGATTCTGCTGACGATCGTCGTGATCCTCAAGCCGAACTTCAGCACGACCAAGCAGCGCTACAACGATCGTCTCATCGGCACGCTGATCGGCTGCATCATCAGTGTCGTGGTGCTACGGTTCATCCACGATCCGCTGGCGCTGCTCGCGGTGCTGTTTCTGGCGCTCGTGGCCAGCGCGACATTTGTCACCATCAAGTATCGCTACACGGCCATCGCGGCCTGCGTGCAGGTGCTCATTCAGATCAACCTGCTGGCGCCGGGCAGCCAGACCGTGGTGGGCGAGCGGCTGATCGATACCGTGATCGGCGGCGTGGTGGCGTCGATCTTCAGCTTTGTGCTGCCCAGCTGGGAGTATCGCGCCATTCCGAAGCTCGTCGAAAGCGTGCTGCAGGCCAACCGCCGCTATATCGCGGCGACGCGCGACCTGCTGCTGCGCAAGAGCAGCGACGACTTTGCGTATCGCGTGCAGCGCAAGCAGTTCATGGACAGCCTGTCCGCGCTGATTTCGTCGTTCCAGCGCATGCTCGACGAGCCGCGCAGCCGGCACCGGGCCGTGGACAACCTGAATCGCTTCATTCTGCAGAACTACCTCGTGGCCGCGCATATCGCGGCGGCGCGGATCCAGGTGCGGCAGCACTATGCGGAGCTGGACCTGCCGGCGGCGGAAGCGGCGGTGGCGCAGGCGACCGATGCCGCGACGCGCAGCCTCGAGCTGGCGAGCGAGCGGCTGCAGGGCGAGGAGATCCACGGCGCGCGCGGTGTGGGCTTTATCCGCACGCCCGCGGAAGTCGCGGTGGCGGGCCTGGCGGCAACCGAGGCCGGTGCGGCCGATGTCCTGATGGCGGCGTCGGAAGCGCCGGCAGCCGCGCGGGACGAGGCGCAACCGGTGGCCGAGCCCGAGGCGCAGGCCGAGGCCCTCGCGGAAGCGGATCAGAAGGAAGCCGAAGCCGACGCCGCCAGCGAACGCCGCGCGCGCCTCGCGGATTCGGCGGACCGGCGCAAGGCGGAAGTACTGGTGCAGGCCGCGACCTCGGGCGAACTCGGCGCCAGCGAGATCACGCAGTTCGCGCCCGACGGCGCCTCCACGGCGAGCTCCACGGGCCGCGCGGCCAATGCGTTGCTCGAACGGCGCCTGCGCGCGCTGCGCGAGGACACGGCCAAGATCGCGCTACGGACAGGCGCGATCGGGCGGGCGATGCGGAAGGAAGATTGAATCGGCGTCGCGCGCGCGCGCTCGCTCGCTTGCGCATTCATTCATCGTCCGGCGCCGGCAACGTCAACATCCCGCTGTTGTACTGGTAAGCGTAAATCTCCCCGTACCGTCCCCAGGCGATGACCACGGCCAGCACCCGCTCGGCCTCCTCGGGCTTGAGGAACGCCTCGAGCTCGCGCAACACCTGCTCCTCGCCGACTTCCCCATCCTCCGCGGCCTCGAGCTCGCGGCGGATATGGGCGGCCAGCGCCACGTGCCGCAGCAACTGCCGCCCGAACAGCACCTTGCGCTCCGCGGGCTCCGCGGCATAGTAGGCACGCCCGAGCGCGGTCGCCGCGATATCGCCGCGTTCGAGCGTGGCAAGCTGCAGCAGTTGCAGCGCCTCGCACGCGGGCAGCAGTTCGTCATCGGTGAGGCCGGCCTCGCTGGCCAGATGCGGCAGATCCGCGCGCCCGAGAAAGGGCGCCTCGAGCAGCAGGTCGAGAATCCCTTCCATCCGGCTGATATCGGCATTGGGCAGACGGAAGCCGATCTGCTGGGCGGCCGCCATCGTCGCCATGCGCGGCCCCATCGCCGCGGGCGAGGTCATCAGCGCATACACTTCGTCGATCAACGCGCGCACCTGCGCATCGTCGCGATTGCGCGGCCGCGGGAACGGCACCTTCACTTCCGCCCGCACGCGCCCCGGATCGCTTGACAGAATCACGATGCGGTCGGCCATCATCACCGCTTCTTCGATATTGTGCGAAACGATCAGGATGCTGCGAATATTCGCGCGCCCCGACTCCCACAGATCGATCATCTCGTCGCGCAGCGTCTCGCCGGTCAGTACATCGAGCGCGGAGAACGCTTCGTCCATCAGCAGCAGATCGGGTTCGGTCACGAGCGCGCGCGCAATGCCCACCCGCTGCCGCATGCCGCCCGACAACTCGCGCGGCAATGCGCTGTTGAAGCCGGACAGGCCGATCAGATCGATCGCCGCCTCGGCGCGCCGCGCGCGTTCGGCCTTGGGCACGCCCTGCGCCTCGAGCCCGAGCTCCACGTTCTGCTGCACGGACAGCCACGGAAACAGCGCGAACGACTGGAATACCATCGCGATGCCCTCGGCCGCGCCGACCAGCGGCTGCCCGCGAAACCGTACCTCGCCGTGATCGCTCGCCACGAGCCCCGCCATGATCCGCAGCAGGGTGGACTTGCCCGAGCCCGAGCGGCCAAGCATGGCCACGATCTCGCCCTCGCGCAGGGTCAGGTTCACGCCCTCGAGCACCGAGCGATCGGCATGGTCGGCCGTGCGAAATACCTTGCCCACGTTGTGCAACGCAATCACGGGAGGTTTCGCTGCCGCGTTGTCCGCCACCCCTGCGACGATCTTGTCCTGATCCGCCATCATCCAATCCTCACCGAGGCCTAGAGTCGATTGCGCGACTGCGCAATGTCATACAGCCGGTTCCACAGCAGCCGGTTGAATCCGACCACGAACAGCGCCATGACGCCGATGCCGAGCGCGATGCGCGGAAAGTCGCCCTTCGCGGTCATTTCGGCAATGTAGCTGCCGAGCCCGGTCGCGACGAGCGTGCGATCGCCCCACGTCACGTACTCGGACACGATGCTCGCGTTCCACGACCCGCCGGCCGCCGTCACGAGTCCGGTCAGCAGGCTCGGGAACACGGCCGGCAACAGAAAGCGGCGCCACACGAGCCAGCCCCGCAGCCCGAAGTTGCGCGCGGCCAGCCGCAGCTCGGTCGGAATGCCCGACGCCCCGGCCACCACGTTGAACAGGATGTACCACTGCGTGCCAAAGATCATCAGCGGACTGAGCCAGATCTCGGGGTTCAGGCCGAGCTTCACGATCGCCATTACCGCGATCGGAAACATCAGGTTGGCCGGGAATGCCGCGAGGAACTGCGCGATCGGCTGGGCAATGCGCGCCAGCGACGGATTCAGGCCGATGCGGATGCCGATCGGCACCCAGATCACCGCCGCGATGGCGATCAGCACGATCACGCGCGTCATCGTCAGCACGCCAAGCCAAAGCACATGCGCCGCCTCGGCCCAGCCCACCTCGCCATGCACGAACCACAGCACGCGCCCGAGCGCGATCAGCGCGACGAGCAGGATCGCGCCATCGCGCACGCGGTCCTTCCACCCCGCGCGCACGGGCACCGGGGCGGGGCGCCCGGCCAGGCGATGCCGCGCGCTCCACGCCAGCGAGCGTCCCGCCAGCGCGGCGGTGGCCTTCAGCAGCGTATGCACCCATGCCGACCGCCGCAGCAGGTTCAGCACCCACGACTGCGGCGCATCGTCCTGCGACAGCGTCTCGAAGCGGAAACGATCGGCCCATGCGACCAGCGGCCGGAACAGCAGCTGGTCGTACAGCACGATGCCGACCAGCATCGCGACGATCGCCCAGCCGATCGCGGCCAGGTTCTGCTGCTGGATCGCGAGCGCGATATACGAGCCGATGCCTGGCAGGCGGATGTCGTGCCCCGATACCGAGATGGCTTCCGACGCGACGACGAAGAACCAGCCGCCCGACATCGACATCATCATGTTCCACAGCAGGCCCGGCATCGCGTAGGGGACCTCGAGGCGCCAGAAGCGCTGCCATGCGGACAGGCGCAGCATCGTCGCCGCTTCGAGCAGATCGCCCGGAATCGTGCGGAACGACTGATGGAGGCTGAACGCCATGTTCCACGCCTGCGACGTGAAGATCGCGAAGATCGCCGCGCATTCCACGCCGGCGAGGCTGCCCGGAAACAGCGCGATAAAGCCGGTGACCGTGATCGACAGAAAGCCGAGCACGGGAATCGACTGCAGGATATCGAGCGCCGGCACGAGGATCTTCTCCGCCGTGCGGTTCTTCGAGGCGAGCGCCGCGAACGCGAACGAGAACAGCAGCGACGCGCCGAGCGCGGCCAGCATGCGGATGCTCGTGCGCATCAGGTAGTAGGGCAGGTAGGCGACGTCGAGCCGCACGTCCAGCGCCTCGCCGGGCTGGTAGGGCACGTTCATCTGCTGCGCGGTGTACGCGACGATGACGATCACGGCGAGAATGATCGGCAGCAGCGCGAAGTCGAAGCGATTTGGCGGCGCGGTCAGCAGCTGCCCGTCGTAGCCGGGCGCGGCGGTACGGTCGTGGTTCGTTGGCATGGGCGGGCCCCGGTGGAAAGCAGCGTCCGGAGCACACGGAGCGCGCGTTGTCATTCCCCTAACGCGCGAACGGGCTAGGTAGTTTACCTAGGGCGATGGACGTATGCTGCTGGCTATCCGATCGATCTTCGACAACCCACCGACATCCCGATGACACAAGACATCTGGCATCTGACCGCCCACGGCGTGGTCCAGGGCGTGGGCTACCGCGCCGCCTGCCTCGAGCGCGCAACGGCGCTCGGCCTGACGGGCTGGGTCCGCAACCGGACCGATGGTACGGTCGAGGTCATGGCAGCCGGTCCGATCGAACGGCTCGAGGCATTGCGGGAATGGATGCAGAAGGGCCCGCCCGCCGCGCGCGTCTCGCGGGTCGACGCCAAAACGGGGGAGGGTCCTTTCGACCGTTTCGACCGGTTCGACTGGCTGCCGACGGCCTGACGTTACAGGTGGCTCGGCTGGCTCAGCTAGCCAGCCAGTCGATACCCGGCCGCCCATGCCGGGCCAGGAAATCGTTGGCCGCGCGGAAATGCCCGCAGCCCAGAAAACCGCGATGCGCCGAGAGCGGCGACGGGTGCGGAGCCTCGAGCACGCAATGATCGTCACCCGCGAGCAGCGCGCGCTTGGCCTGCGCATGGCTGCCCCACAGCATGAATACGAGATGCGGCCGCGCGGCCGCGAGCGCGTGGATCAGGCAATCGGTCACCGCCTCCCACCCGCGCTTCGCATGGCTGGCCGCCTGGCCCTGCTCGACCGTGAGCACGGTGTTCAGCAGCAGCACGCCCTGACGCGCCCAGCCTTCGAGGTTGCCCGAGCCGCGTACGCCATCCACGCCGTACTCGGCCCCGATCTCCTTGAAGATATTGCGCAGGCTCGGCGGCACCTTGACGCCCGCGGGCACCGAGAACGCCAGCCCATGCGCCTGCGGCACTTCTGCGCCACCGACCGTGCCCGTGCCGTGATATGGGTCCTGCCCGAGGATCACGACCTGTACCGCTTCGGGCGGCGTCAGATGCAGCGCGTGGAATACCGCATGCGGAAACACCGGCTTGCCCGCTTCACGCTCGCCATCGACGAACGCGCACAGGTTTTCCCATGCGGCGCCCTGGAGGCACGGCGCGAGCAACGCGCGCCATGCGGCGGGCAGCGCATCGACCTGCGTCTGCACGCTATCGACGATGGCGGGCTTGGACGCGGGCGTGGCGGGTGTGGCGGGCGTGGCGAACAGATCGGCTTGCATGCGGTAGAAAAGGGGCGGGATAGGGAGGGCTGACAGTCGAGGGCTGAGAGTCGAGGGCTGAGAGTCGAGGGCTGACAGTCGGCAGCCGTTACGCGACGGGCGCGGAGGAGGACGCGGGCGGTTCCGTCAGACGATAACCGCGCGCGGCCTTGCTGAGATCGGACGGCGTCAGCGGGGCCACCGCACGCAACCGTTCGCCCAGCGCGCGCAACGCCGTCTCGGCGTTTGCTTCGTCGCCGGACAGCCATTCGAGCTCGAGCTCCTGAATCGCGTCGATGGCCGCCACACCCGCCGCGCTGATCGTGCCCGTATCGAGCGCGGCCTCGATGCGCGCGCCATCCTGCTCGACGATCCACGTCCGGCGCACGAAGTCGGTACGGAACGCGGGCGCAAGCTGCGTCATCAGCGGCGCCAGCACCTTGCGCGCCGCGTCGGGAAAGCGATGCAGCTCGATCGCCTCGCCGGCCACCGGCGTTTCCCACTCGTTGCGCGATGTCATGCCGCCCACGCTCTGGCCGACGGTCTTCAGCGTCTGCAGCCACTGCGTGTCCTTGCGCCGCAACCGCAGCGCGGCGCGCGCCCGCGCCAGATCGCGCGCGGGCGTGTCGAGGTACACGTTGAGCATGGTCACCTCGCCACACGCCTCGCCATGCTGGTCCAGCCAGCCCGACACCACGGCCAGTGCGTCGTCTGGCACGGACAGCTTCAGCTCGATCTCGCGACCCATGAATGCAACTCGCCTTACGCGAACAGTCGCGCGAGTTCCACGCCGGGCTCGGGCGCGCGCATAAAGGCCTCGCCCACGAGGAACGCGTGCACGTTCGCCTCGCGCATGCGCTTGACGTCGTCCGGACCGAGAATGCCGGACTCGGTCACCACCAGCCGTTCAGCGGGCATGCGCGGCAGCAGGTCCAGCGTGTTGTCCAGCGACACCTCGAACGTGCGCAGGTTGCGGTTGTTCACGCCGAGCAGCGGCGTCTTGAGCCGCAGCGCGCGATCGAGCTCGTCCGGGCCGTGCACTTCCACGAGCACGTCCATACCGAGCTCGTGCGCGCAGGCTTCGAGCTCCGCCATCAGGCCCGGATCGAGCGCGTCCACGATCAGCAGGATGCAGTCGGCCCCCCACGTGCGCGCTTCATAGACCTGATAGAGGTCGATCATGAAGTCCTTGCGCAGCGCCGGCAGCGGGCACGCGCCGCGCGCGCGCTTGAGGAAGTCCGCATGGCCCTGGAAGAAATTCACGTCGGTCAGCACCGACAGGCAGGCGGCGCCGTGCGTGGCGTAGCTCTCGGCAATGGCTTCCGGCACGAAGTGCTCGCGCAGCACGCCCTTGGACGGCGACGCCTTCTTGACCTCGGCGATCACGCCCGCATGGCCGGCCGCGATCTTCTCGCGAATGGCCCGCTCGAACCCGCGCGGCGCGAGGCCTGCCTCGGTGCGCAGGCTCTCGGCCTCGGCGCGCAGGCTGGGTAGGTCGCGCACCTTGCGCGCGGCGTTCACTTCATCGGCCTTCACGGCCAGGATTTTCTGCAGGATGTCTGACATGGCGATACTTTTCGATGTGTGCCAACCGGGTTGGTAAGCGCACGGGGCGCCGGGGTTCCCGCAGACTGTTGCGGGAGCAACCGGTCTTATCGGAACTGCTGGGTGGCGCGCACGAACTGGTCGAGCTTCTCGCGCGCGGCGCCGCTTGCAATCGCTTCGCGCGCGCGGCCGATGCCGTCCTCGATCGACGACGCCACGTTGGCCGCGTACAGCGCGGTGCCCGCGTTCAGCGTCACGATCTCGCGCGGGGTGCCGGTCACATTGGTCAGCGCCTCGAGCACCATTTCCTTCGACTCGGCCGCGTCCGCCACCTTGAGGCCGCGGTTGGAGATCATCGACAGGCCGAAGTCCTCGGGGTGGATCTCGTACTCGCGCACTTCGCCATCCTTGAGCTCGCCGACCATCGTGGCCGCGCCGAGCGATACCTCGTCCATGCCATCCTTGCCGTAGACGACGATCGCATGCTTCGCGCCCAGGCGCTCCATCACGCGCACCTGAATGCCGACGAGGTCGGGATGGAACACGCCCATCAGGATATTCGGGGCATCGGCGGGATTGGTCAGCGGCCCGAGGATATTGAAGATCGTGCGCACGCCCATTTCCTTGCGGATCGGCGCCACGTTCTTCATGGCCGGATGATGGGTCGGCGCGAACATGAAGCCGATGCCGGTCTGCGCGATGCACTCGCCCACCTGCTCGGGCGTCAGCATGATATTGACGCCGAGCGCCTCCAGCACGTCCGCGCTGCCCGACTTCGAGCTCACGCCTCGATTGCCGTGCTTCGCGATCCTGGCGCCAGCCGCCGCCGCGACGAACATCGACGCCGTGGAGATATTGAACGTATGCGAGCCGTCGCCGCCGGTCCCGACGATATCGACGAAGTTCTCGCGGTCCGCCACCGGCACCTTGTTCGCGAACTCGCGCATCACCTGCGCGGCCGCCGAGATCTCGCCGATCGTTTCCTTCTTCACGCGCAGGCCGGTCAGGATGGCCGCGGCCATCACGGGCGAGATCTGGCCCTGCATGATCTGCCGCATCAGGTGCAGCATCTCGTCATGAAAGATCTCGCGGTGTTCGATGCAGCGGGTGAGCGCTTCCTGTGGCGTGATGGACATGGCGGTGTTCGGTTGGCTAGGGTCGGTGGCGGTGAGTCCGGGCGTATCGAGCCGCCTCACTTCGCGGGCTCCGCAGGATGCCGCGGCGTCTTCAGGAAGTTGGCCAGCAGCGCATGCCCGTGTTCCGACAGGATGGACTCCGGATGGAACTGCACGCCCTCGACGGCCAGCGTCTTGTGCCGCACGCCCATGATCTCGCCATCGGGCGTCCATGCGGTGACCTCGAGGCAGTCCGGCAGCGTCTCGCGTTCGATGGCCAGCGAATGATAACGCGTCACGTCGAAGTGTCTGGGCAGGCCGGCGAACACGCCGTCCTGCGTGGTCTCGATCGTGCTGACCTTGCCGTGCATCACCTGCTTGGCGCGAATCACCTTGCCGCCGAACGCGTCGCCGATGGCCTGATGACCCAGGCACACGCCCAGCAGCGGTACCTTGCCCGCGAAATGTTTCAGCACGTCGATGGAGATACCGGCTTCGCGCGGGCTGCACGGTCCCGGCGACACGACGATATGGTCGGGCTTCAGCGCCTCGATCTCCGCGATCGTGATCTCGTCGTTGCGATAGGTGCGCACGTCTTCGCCGAGCTCGCCGAAGTACTGCACCAGGTTGTAGGTGAACGAATCGTAGTTGTCGATCATCAGCAGCATGGCAATTCTCCTGTCCGGTTCAGAGCTCGGTGTCCAGGCCGTCCTGGACTTGTTCGGCAGCGCGGATCACGGCGCGCGCCTTCGCCTCGGTCTCTTTCCATTCGGATTCGGGGTCCGAATCGGCAACGATGCCCGCTGCCGCCTGCACATAGAGATTGCCGTCCTTGATGATGCCCGTGCGGATCGCGATCGCGAGGTCCATCTCGCCGCCGAACGACAGATAGCCCACCGCGCCGCCATAGATGCCGCGCTTGCGCGGTTCCAGTTCGTCGATGATCTCCATCGCGCGCACCTTGGGCGCGCCCGACAGCGTGCCCGCCGGGAACGTCGCGCGCAGCACGTCGAGGTTGGTCATGCCGTCGCGCAGCGTGCCTTCCACCGAGCTCACGATATGCTGCACGTGCGAATACTTTTCGATGACCATCTTGTCGGTCACCTTGACCGAGCCGATCTCGGCGATGCGGCCGATATCGTTGCGCGCGAGGTCGATCAGCATCACGTGCTCGGCAATCTCCTTCGGATCGTTGAGCAGTTCCGTGGCCAGCTGGGCATCGCGCTCGGGCGTGTTGCCGCGCGGACGCGTGCCGGCCAGCGGGCGAATCGTGATCACGCGCGAGGTATCGTTCTCGACCTTGCGCGTCTCCTGCCGCACCAGAATTTCCGGCGAAGCCCCCACCACCTGGAAGTCGCCGAAGTTGTAGAAGTACATGTACGGCGACGGGTTCAGCGAACGCAGCGCGCGGTACAGCGACAGCGGCGCGTCGCGATACGGCTTCATCAGGCGCTGGCCGATCTGCACCTGCATCATGTCGCCGGCCATGATGTATTCCTTGGCCTTGTGCACGGCGGACAGATAGTCCGCCTTCGCGAACTCGCGGTACACCTCGGTCTGCACCGACGGGCTGGTCACCGGCACGTCCACGGGTTGACGCAGCTTCATGCGCAGTTCTCGCAGACGCTGGCGCGCGCGGGAATAGGCTTCCGGCGTGGTCGGGTCGGCGTAGACGATCAGGTAGAGCTTGCCCGACAGGTTGTCGATGACGGCCAGTTCCTCGCACAGCAGCAGCTGGATATCGGGGAGGTTCAGGTCGTCCGGCTTCTGCGTGCCGGCCAGCGTCTTCTCGATATAGCGGACCGCGTCGTAGCCGAAGTAACCGGCAAGACCGCCGCAGAACCGTGGCAGGCCCGGGCGCAGCGCCACCTTGAAGCGGCTCTCGAACGTCGCGATGAAATCGAGCGCGTTGCCTTCGTGCGTCTCAACGACCTTGCCGTCGGTGACCACTTCCACGCGCTCGCCATAGGCGCGCAGCAGCGTGCGGGCGTGCAGGCCGATGAACGAATAGCGGCCGAAGCGCTCGCCGCCGACCACCGATTCCAGCAGGAAGGTGTTCACGCCGCGCGTTTGCGACTGCGCCAGCTTGAGGTACAGCGAGAGCGGGGTTTCCAGATCGGCCAGCGCCTCCGCGATCAGCGGAATGCGGTTGTAGCCCTGATCGGCCAGCGATTTGAATTCGAGTTCTGTCATGTCGATCCTCTGCTTGCGGCACCCGTCATGGACAGGTGGGGACGCGGCACCGCGATGTCGGCAAGAGGCGGATGCATGCATGCACGGATCCGCCCCCGGGGTATGGACCGTGTGACGATGGCTTGCGGACAAGGGCGCACACGGCTCGGGGTGGCGTGCGGCGCGTTCGTGGAGCTAACCGTAGCACAGGCGCCCGTCATGGGCGGCCCTGCATTACGGTGCGGCAGGATGGGATCTGCTGGGAACTGTCAGGAGACTCGCGAACGCACCTTACGCCTGGATGGAGGCGTGCCAGCGACGCCAGGGCCAAGCCTGCCGATCACTGCCAGAAGAGATGCGTTTGCGGTTGACGAACATTGACGTTCAGGTGATTGACTTGCGATGAATTGACGCTGTGACTAACGCTGCTATTGACGCTGTGACTAACGCCGTGCGGCCAGAAGGGCAGCAACGCGCGCAATGTCGGCGACTATACCATCGGCGTCGACGCCTTGTACAGGGTTCCCATGGTTGTAGCCATATGGCATCAGCAGCACACCGATGCCGGCCGCGCGCGCGGCGCGGGCGTCGTTCTCGGAGTCGCCGATGGCCAGCATGGCCGACGGCTGCAGCCGGAAGGCCTGCGCCACCTGCAGCAGCGGGTACGGATCCGGCTTGCGCAGCGCGAACGCGTCGCCGCCGTAGACGAGCTCGAAATACTGGTCCAGACCGGTGCGTGCGAGCAGCGGCGTGGTGAAGTTCTCCGGCTTGTTCGTCACGCAGGCCAGCCGCAGACCGGCCGCCTTGAGCGCCGCCAGACCTTCCCGCACGTTGGGGTAGACCGACGAGAACTGGCCGTTGATGCGCACGTATTCGCGGTCGTAGAGGTCGTAGGCCTCGTCGAACAGCGCGGTGGCCTGCTGCGGCAGGCGCGTCTCGAGCACGCGCCGGATCAGGTTCTCGGAGCCCTTGCCGACGAAACTGACGATCGCCTGCGCGGACATCGGCTCCACGGGGCCGAGCTCCGGATGGGCGTGCGCCAGCGCCAGCAGCATCGCGTTGATGGCGGCGTGGAAGTCACCGGCCGTATCGACCATCGTGCCGTCGAGGTCGACGATCACGCCTTGAATGCCGCTCCAGTCGGTGCGGCGCAGGATTTCGACGGTCATTGGCCAACCTTCGCCAGCTGTTCGCGCAGCGCGCCGATGATGCCCTTGTAGCCGCCATCGGCATCGGGCTTGCCAAATACCGCGGAGCCCGCCACGAACGTATCGGCGCCGGCCGCCGCGATCTCGGCAATGTTGTCCACCTTTACGCCGCCGTCCACTTCCAGCAGGATCTTCCGGCCCGTGCGTTCGGCGTAGGCGTCGATGCGGGCACGCACCGCGCGCAGCTTGTTCAGCGTCTCGGGAATGAACGACTGGCCGCCAAAGCCCGGGTTCACCGACATCAGCAGGATCACGTCCAGCCGATCCATCACGTGGTCCAGGTGGTGCAGCGGCGTGGCCGGGTTGAACACGAGGCCGGCCTGGCAGCCGTTGTCGCGGATCAGCGCGAGCGACCGATCGACGTGCTCGCTGGCTTCCGGGTGGAACGTGATGATATTGGCGCCGGCCTTGGCAAAGTCCGGGATGATCCGATCGACCGGGCGCACCATCAGGTGCACGTCGATGGGAGCGGTCACATGCGGGCGGATGGCCTCGCAGACCAGCGGTCCCACGGTCAGGTTGGGCACGTAATGGTTGTCCATCACGTCGAAGTGGATCCAGTCCGCGCCGGCCTCGGTCACACGGCGGACTTCCTCGCCCAGGCGGGCAAAGTCGGCGGAGAGGATGGAGGGGGCGATGCGATAGGTGGTCATGACAAGTGGGGGGCGGTGCGCTGGGGCTGAGACGAGCCGGTATTCTACGCTGGTCGGGCCGCTTGCCGCTGCCGGGGCCTTGCCGCACAATGCGGTCACCTCGAGCCAACAAGCCCTGCCGACAATGAGCGAGTACGCATTTTCCGTGACGGTACGTACCCAGTACCTGTCCGACCAGTCGGACCCCGAGCGCGGGCGCTACGCCTTCGCCTACACGATCAATATCCGCAATACCGGCGAAGTGGCCGCGCAGCTGATCTCGCGCCACTGGGTCATCACCGACAGCGACAATGCCTCGCAGGAAGTGTCGGGCCTGGGCGTGGTGGGCCACCAGCCGCTGCTCAAGCCAGGCGAGCACTTCGAATACACGAGCTGGGCCACCATTTCGACCCCGGTCGGTTCAATGAAGGGCGAATACTTCTGCGTGGCCGAGGACGGCCACCGCTTCGAAGTCCCCATTCCCGAATTCGCGCTCGTGCTCCCGCGCATGTTGCACTGACCCGGGGTCAGGACTCGCGCGAGCCCGTTTCCGCCTGCTCCTGCGCTGGCTTCGTGCCACCGTTGCGGGAGGGATGATCGTCGGGCGCGCGCGCGGGGCGCGGATTCTTCTTTGCGGTGCCCATGGTCCAGACGACGATGAACACGAGCAGGAACAGGGCCGCGCCCGCCTCCAGCGCAAACACGAGCATCGGATGGTCTGACAGAAACTGGCTCATCGGGAACTCATTCGGAATGGAATCGTCAGGGATAGCGGTGCGATGCAAATGACGATTGTATGAGATACGGCTTCGATCACAGATGACATATCAAGCAATGACGAACTGGCGCCGCCTCGGCTGGACCGCGATGGCCAGCGTGGCGATCTGGCTCGCCGGCTGCTCGAGCGGCCCGCCCCCACGTGTACAGGGCCCCGGCGGCCCCACGGCCACCACGCCGGGCACGGGTACCGCGCCACCCCCGGCTTCGACCGCGGCCGGCCGCCTGCAGGCCGTCAGCTGGAACGAGGTCGGCGGCTGGAGCGCGGACGACGTACGCGCGGCCTGGCCCGCGCTGCTGGCCAGCTGCCAGGCGCTCAAGAAGCGTCCCGACTGGAACCGTGTCTGCTCGGTCGGCATCATGGTCGATGCGGGCGACCTGCCCGCGATGCGCGAGTATTTCGAGACCAACTTCCAGCCGTACCGCGTGGTCAATGGCGACGGCACGGACAGCGGGCTGATCACGGGCTACTACGAACCGATCCTGCATGGCTCGCGCACGCGCCAGGGCCCGTACCAGGTGCCGCTGTACCGGCGCCCGCCCACGATGGGCAAGGGCCCGCTGCCCGCGCGCGGCGAACTCATGCAGAACCCGGCCATGCGCGGCAACGAGCTGGTCTGGGTCGATGACGCCGTGGAAGCGGCCTTCCTCCAGATCCAGGGCTCGGGCCGTATCCGGCTTCCGGACGGCACGATGATGCGCGTCGGGTTTGGCGGGACCAACGACCAGCCGTTCCGCTCGATCGGCAAATGGCTGCTGGACCGCGGCGAGATCACCCCCGTGCAGGCCACGATGCAGGGCATCAAGGCCTGGGCGCGCGCCAATCCGGCCCGCGTCGAGGAGATGCTCAACGTCAATCCGCGCTTCGTGTTCTTCCGCGAACTGCCCCCGACCAATGAGGGCCCGGTGGGCGCGCTCGGCGTGCCGCTGACCGCCGAACGCTCGATCGCGGTGGATCCGGCCACGATTCCGCTTGGGGTGCCCGTGTTCCTGTCCACGACCCGGCCGCTGTCGACGGAGCCGATCCAGCGCCTGATGTTCGCGCAGGACACGGGCTCGGCCATCCGCGGCGGCGTGCGCGCGGACTTCTTCTGGGGCGCGGGCGATGCGGCCGGCGAGACCGCGGGCCGCATGAAGCAGGGCGGCCGCATGTGGGTGCTGATGCCCCGGAGCTGAGGCAGGCGTCGGCTCAGCGCGGGCGTTGGTCGACGCGTTGGTCGACAATCCGCCGCGCCTTGCCGACCGAGCGCTCGATCCCGCCCACGGGCAGCACGTCGATCGCCGCGCTCACGCCGATATAGGCCTTTATATCGTGCGCGAGCGTCGTCCGCGCGCCGGCCGCATCGGCCGGACTCGCCCCGTGCGCGCACTCCACGCGCACGGTCAGCGTGTCCAGCGGTCCCTCCTTGCCGAGCACGCACTGATAGTGCGGCGCCAGTTCCGCATGCCGCAGGATCAGTTCCTCGATCTGCGACGGAAACACATTGACCCCGCGCACGATCATCATGTCGTCCGCGCGGCCCGTCACCTTCTCCATGCGCCGGAAGGCGGGCCGCGCCGTCCCGGGCAGCAGCCGCGTGAGGTCGCGCGTGCGATAGCGGACCACGGGCATCGCCTCCTTGGTCAGCGACGTGAACACGAGTTCGCCGAATGCGCCGTCGGGCAGCACCTCGCCGGTATCGGGGTCGATGATCTCGGGGTAGAAATGGTCCTCCCAGATCGTCGGGCCATCCTTGGTCTCCGCGCACTCGTTGGCCACGCCAGGCCCCATGACCTCGGAGAGCCCGTAGATATCGACGGCCGAGATGCCGAGCCGTTTCTCGATCGCCAGCCGCATCTCGGGCGTCCACGGTTCGGCGCCGAAGATGCCGAGGCGCAGCGAGGTCGAGGCCGGATCCACGCCCTGGCGCTCGAGCTCGTCGGCAATCGCCAGCATATAGCTCGGCGTGACCATGATGATGTCGGGACGGAAGTCGAGGATCAGCTGCACCTGCCGCTCGGTCTGGCCGCCGCCGAACGGAATCGCCGTGAGCCCGCAGCGCTCCACGCCGTAGTGGGCGCCGAGCCCGCCCGTGAACAGCCCGTAGCCGTAGCTCACATGCACCTTGTCCCCGCGCCGCGCCCCGGACGCGCGGATCGAACGCGCCATCACGGTCGCCCAGGTATCGATGTCGCGCAGCGTATAGCCGACCACGGTCGGCTTGCCCGTGGTCCCGGACGACGCATGGATCCGCGCCACGCGATCCTGCGGTACCGCGAACATCCCGAACGGATAGTGGTCGCGCAGGTCCTGCTTGGTCGTGAACGGAAACCGCGCGAGATCGGCCAGCGACCGCAGCTGGTCGGGATGCACGCCGGCCTCGTCGAACTTGCGGCGATAGACCGGCGAGTTGTCGTACGCATGGCGCAGCGACCATTTGAGCCGTTCGATCTGCAGGTCCTGGAGTGCCTCGCGGCTGGCGGTCTCGATCGGCTCGAGCGGCAGGTCGGTCTGGAACGCGCTGGGGGCAGGGCGCATGGGAGTCTCCTGTCGGTCGTCTCAGGTACCCGGAAGCGGCTCGACCACATGCCCCCGGATCTGCGCGGACTTGCCGCGAAACATCGCCACGGGCTCTCCGGCCCGGTTCGTCACGCGAACATCGTAGATGCCATGGCGCCCGGAGAGGACCTGCTCGACGGCCTCCGCCGTCAGCGTGTCCCCGCCCAGCACGGGCCGCAGGAACTCGACGCTGCAGCCGGCCGCCACGGTATTCACGTTGTGGCTGTTGCAGGCGAACGCGAAGGCCGAATCGGCAAGCGTGAACATCAGCCCGCCATGGCAGGTGCCGTGGCCATTGAGGAATTCGGGCCGGATCGGCATCGACAGCCGCGCGTAGCCGGGCCGCACGGCTTCCACGACCATGCCGAGCCAGCGGCTGCATGCGTCGGCGTCGTACATTGCCGTCGCCGCGGCTTCGGCCAGTGCCTGCGCGTCGCGGTTCACGGGGTCATTCACCGGTGAAGCGGGGCGCGCGCTTCTCGAGGAATGCATTCACCCCCTCGGTATAGTCGTGCGAGCGGCCGAGGTCGCGCTGCAGGTCGCGTTCGAGGTCGAGCTGCGCGTCGAGCGTATGGGTCAGGCCCGCCCGCATCGACTGCTTGATCGCGGCCAGCGCGCGCGTGGGCTGCGCCGCCAGTTGCGTGGCCAGCGCCAGCGCCTGCTCGTGCAGCAGCGGATCGTCGAGCGTCTCCCAGATCAGCCCCCACTTTTCCGCCTCCTCGGCAGACAGCTTGTTGCCGGTCATGGCCAGCCCCATGGCCCGTGCCATCCCCACGCGCTGCGGCAGGAACCACGTGCCGCCGGAGTCGGGCACGAGCCCGATCCTCACGAACGCCTGGATAAAGCTCGCGGACCGCGCGGCAATCACGATGTCGCACGCGAGCGCCAGATTGGCGCCCGCACCGGCCGCGGTGCCGTTGACGGCCGCGATCACGGGCAGCGGCATCGCCTGCAGCCGCCGCACCAGCGGATTGAAGTGGTCGTCGATCAGCGTGCCGAGGTCGGTCGCGTTGCCAGGTGTGAAATCGAGGTCGGCCAGGTCCTGCCCCGCGCAGAAGCCGCGTCCCGCGCCGGTCAGCAGCAGCGCCCGCGCGCCGCCCGCTTCCACGCGGTCCAGCGCGCCGCGCAGCGCCTCGTGCATGGCGCGCGTGAAACTATTGAGCTTGTCGGGCCGATTGAGCGTGACCATGGCGACATCGCCTTGCCACTGCAGCAGGATCGGGCCGGTATCGAGCGACGAACGCATGACGGTCTCCCCGGGGCATCATGTGGAAATTAACCGACCACGCGGTCGGTAAATATCGGCAATATCCCTGATGGCCCGCAATCAGGCGAACCTGTCGTGCATGACCTCGGCCACGAGTTCGCGGCCGCGCCAGTACATGTGGTGGATACGTTCGGAGAATTTGTGGAGCGTCTCGGCGTCGACGTCGTCGTAGGTCAGCACCACGGCGGGACGCGTGCCGTCGCCTTCCAGGCGCTCGAGGATGTTGGAATCGGGCAGACCGTACTTGCGGAGAAAAGCGTGGACGTCGTCATCGGACGCATCGGGATCGATGTTCGTCAGCATGAGGCGTGACATGATGTGCTCCTCGATGTGCGCAAGCCTGAGTCTATGCCCCCAGGTCGCGAAAAGACAGGCAGCACTCGTTACACTAGCCAGCAGTCATAACAAGGAGCAGACATGTCGTACGAGAACATCCTCGTGGAAACACGCGGCCGCGTCGGAATCGTGACCCTGAACCGCCCCAAGGCACTCAACGCGCTCAATGACGCGCTGATGGACGACCTCGGCGCGGCGCTGACGGCGTTCGATGAAGACGAGGCGGTCGGCTGCATCGTCATCACGGGCAGCGAGCGCGCCTTCGCGGCCGGCGCGGACATCGGCATGATGGCCAAGTACTCGTTCATGGACGTCTACAAGGGCGACTACATCACCCGCAACTGGGAAACCATCCGCCGTATCCGCAAGCCCGTCATCGCCGCGGTGGGCGGTTACGCGCTGGGCGGGGGCTGCGAGCTCGCGATGATGTGCGACATCATCATTGCCGCGGACACGGCAAAGTTCGGCCAGCCGGAGGTGAAGCTCGGCACGATGCCGGGCGCCGGCGGCACCCAGCGCCTGCCGCGCGCGGTGTCCAAGGCCAAGGCCATGGACCTGTGCCTGACCGCCCGCATGATGGACGCGGCCGAAGCCGAACGCGCCGGCCTCGTCTCCCGCGTCGTGGCGGCGGACAAGCTGCTCGAGGAAGCCGTGGGCGCGGCCGAGACGGTCGCCGGCTACTCGCTGCCCGTGGTCATGATGATCAAGGAGTCGGTCAACGCCGCCTATGAGACGTCGCTGGCCGAAGGCGTGCACTTCGAGCGCCGCCTGTTCCATGCGACGTTCGCCACCGAAGACCAGAAGGAAGGCATGGCCGCGTTCGTCGAAAAACGCCCGGCCAACTTCAAGCATCGGTAAGGCCGCGGATCAGGGAATACCCGAGGGCGGCGTAGGGTTTTCATGCACATGTTGCACGACGATGAAAACCGGAC
>NZ_JASATF010000013.1:0-187021 GCF_038440175.1 Cupriavidus sp. OTU4054 | reverse complement strand
TACGCTTCTGATTCACGCACCGCATGACGACCGAAGACGACCCGTGCTGGTATCTGTACATGCTCGAATGCGAAGGCAATTCGATCTATACCGGTATTACGACGGACGTGAAACGGCGCTATGCCGCGCATGTCGCGGGAATCGGCGCGAAATACACGCGTGCGCGCAAGCCCGTGCGATTGCTCGGGTGGATGCGGTTTGCCACGAAGTCGGAAGCGCTGCGCGCGGAGATCGCTACCAAGCGAATGACGGCCGCGCAAAAGCGCGCCTTCTGCGCGCAACTCGAGCCGCCTGAACCCGAACAGACATAAAAAAACGCCGGCTTGCGCCGGCGTTTTTGCTTTCTGCTGCTGCGTCGCTCAGACCAGGGTCAGCGTGACGTCGATATTGCCGCGCGTCGCGTTCGAGTACGGGCACACCTGGTGTGCGGCCTCGACCAGCTTCTGGGCCGCTTCGCGCTCGATGCCGGGCAGCGAGATCTTCAGTTCGGCCTGGATGCCGAAGCCGGCCGGGATCTGGCCGATACCGACCGAGCCGTCGATCTTGGCGTCGGCGGGAATCGCGATCTTCTGCTGGCCGGCCACGAAGCGGATCGCGCCCAGGAAGCAAGCGGAGTAGCCTGCGGCAAACAGCTGCTCGGGATTCAGGCCGTTGCCGGCACCGCCCATTTCCTTCGGTACGGCGAGCTTGACGTCGAGCTGGCCGTCGGACGTGACGGCGCGGCCGTCGCGGCCACCGGTGGCAGATGCATGGGCGGTGTAAAGGACTTTGTCCAGCTTGGTCATTTCTTGCTCCTGGTTCGTCGCCTAAAAAGGGCAGGTTGAAGTCAAAGATTTCATCGACGCCGCACACGCGGCGTTCATCCATCGGTCCGCGCGTTCTCCAGCGTAGACCGCAATGCCTGCAAACGCAGTGTCAGCGTCTGAATTTCTTCAATCGAGCACTGTGTTGCACATAACAACTTCTCCGGAATTCCCCGCGCACGCTGGCGAAGCTGCCAGCCCGCGCCGGTAAGGGTCACGAGCACGCGGCGTTCGTCCGCGGGATCCCGCTCCCGGGTGACCAGCGACATCGACTCGAGCCGCTTGAGAAGCGGGGTCAGCGTGCCGGAGTCCAGCGACAGGCGATGGCCCAGTTCCGATACGCTCAGCTTCTCGCGCTCCCACAACACCATCATGACCAGATACTGCGGGTAAGTAAGTCCAAGCTCACCGAGAATGGGCTTATATACCTTGGTCATGGCCAGCGAGCTCGAATACAGTGCGAAGCAGAGCTGCTGATCCAGCAGCAGCAGCGAATCGGGCTCGGAGGGGCGGGTGTCGATGTCCATGTGAGATATCTTATACGCAATTCAATTGTGTGCAAGATAAATTTTGCGATGCCCGCATCGCGCGCAGGGTTGTTTGGGCCCGCATCCGTTCTTTAAGTGTGATTTAAGTCTGCGTCCCTAGGATGACACTGTCGCGCCGGAATCCCCCGCGCAAAGGACATCAGAAAGGAAGAAGACCATGATCCGCCAGACGCTTGCTCGCTCTGCCTTCGGTATCGCAGCACTCGCCGCCATTGCCGGGGGCTACACGTATCTGCAGAAGGAAGTCATCACGCCGGGATATGCCGCGCCGGCGCCCATCGTTGCGTCGTCGTCGCCCGTGGCCGTCGCTACGCCGACGGACTTTTCGTCGATCGTTGACCAGTACGGTCCCGCGGTCGTGAACATCAGCGTGACGGCGCGCGCCCAGCGCACCTCGGCACAGGGCGCGAACATCGACCCCGACGATCCGCTTGCCCAGTTCTTCAAGCGCTTCGGTCCGCAGTTCCAGGCACCACAGCAACAGCAGCCGCAGCTCGTGCGCGGGCTGGGCTCGGGCTTTATCGTGAGCCCCGACGGCCTGATCCTGACGAATGCCCACGTGGTCGACAACGCCACCGAGGTGACCGTGAAGCTGACCGATCGCCGCGAGTTCAAGGCGAAGGTACTGGGCTCCGACCCGCAGACCGATATTGCCGTGATCAGGATCGACGCGAAGGATCTGCCGACCGTGCGTCTGGGCGATCCGTCGAAGGTGCGCGTCGGCGAGCCTGTGGTGGCGATCGGCTCGCCCTACGGTTTCGAGAACACGGTGACGGCCGGCATCGTCAGCGCGAAATCGCGCTCGCTGCCCGACGACACCTATGTGCCGTTTATCCAGACCGACGTGGCCGTGAACCCCGGTAACTCGGGCGGTCCGCTGTTCAACCAGCGCGGCGAGGTGATCGGCATCAACTCGCAGATCTATAGCCAGACCGGCGGCTACCAGGGCCTGTCGTTCGCGATTCCCATCAACGTCGCGACGAAGGTCGAGGAACAGCTGGTGGCGCATGGCAAGGTCACGCGCGGTCGTCTCGGCATCTCGGTGCAGGAAGTCAACCAGGCGCTGGCGCAGTCGTTCAACCTGCCGAAGCCCGCGGGCGCGCTCGTCAATTCGGTGGAGCCGGACAGCCCCGCGGCGAAGGCTGGCCTCAAGCCGGGCGACGTGATCGTGCAGCTCGGCAACGACGTGATCGACCATTCCGGCGATCTGCCCGAGCATGTGGCCGATATCAAGCCCGGTACCGAGACGCAGCTCAAGGTCATCCGCAAGGGCGAGCCGATGACGCTGTCGGTAAAGGTGGGCACGGCCAAGGACTCCGCGGTCGCGCAGAAGTCGAACCAGAACGACGCCGGTGGCAAGCTGGGCCTGGCCGTCCGTCCGCTGACGCCGAACGAGAAGCGTGACAGCGGCATCGATGGCGGGCTCGTCGTCGAGGACGTGGCGGGCCCCGCGGCGCGGGTCGGCATTCAGCCGGGCGACGTCATCCTGTCGCTGAACGGCACGCCGATCAACTCGGCGGATCAGCTGAAGTCGCTCGTGTCGAAGGCGGGCAAGCAGGTGGCGCTGCTGGTCCAGCGCGACGATGCGCGCATCTTCATCCCGCTCGATCTCGGCTGATCGGGACGCCTCGGGTGACGCGGTTTACGCTGCACCCGAGGCAGGTATACGTCCCGTATACGCTGACGTATACGGGACGTATACATACCCGCAAAGCCTTGCCAGAGGCCGATTCCAAGGCAACAAAACACACCCGAAGCGCGCGCGAACAGGTATGATCTCGACTGCGATGCATGAAGCGTGTGGTGATTTCGGTCACCACGTCTGGTTCCTGCTGAATCGACAGAAGAAGGAAGTCTATGCAGTTGGATTTCAACCGCGCCCCCCTGACGTCCGGAACCACTCCAGGTACCGAGCGTGCCCGGCAGTCGTCGGGCAAGTCAGCGGGCAGCGCAGCGTCTCCGCGCAGACGCAGGAAGGTCGAGCCGCCTCATTGGGAGCGCGGCTATCGTTCCCACTACTACCGTAACGATCGTGGCGAGAAGCTCGGCGAGGTCCGGCTGTCCGATCGCGGTGAATTGCCTGTTGTCTATCGATGGGCCGCCGGCAACTACTCGGGTGCCGAGGGTTCGCTCGTCCATGCGCGTGCGCGCGTCGAGGAAACCGTTGGCTTCGGCATGCGGCAACTGTCGCTGTTCTGATCCACCCCGCAGGCCCAAGCGGACTCGCCTAGTCGAGCCGCCGTTGTAAGAGCATGAACACTGCCGCGACCAGCGACAGTGCGGCAATCAGCCGGTAGAGATCTCCGCAGGCCACCAGACGCGCCTGTTGTTCCACGATCATGCCGAGCTCCGCCAGCGCGCCCGCATGCGCCTGACCCGTACCGAAGCCGCGCGCCATCAGCGCGGACTGCGCCGACTGTACCCATTGCGCGGTTTCCGCCGGTCTCTGTCCCAATGCATGCATCAGTTGGTCACTGACCGCGAACTGCCGGTTCTGCAGCAGTACCGCTCCCAGCGCCGACGCAAATGAACTTGCCACCTGCCGCAACAGGTTCTTGCTGCGATAGCCATGGCCGAAGTCGTCCGCGCTCAGTGAACGGAACGTCAGGCCCGCGATCGGGATGATGACCATCACGCCGAACAGGCCCTTGCCCAGCAGCCCCCACAGGATGGCCGACGGGCCGACCTCCGGGGACAGGCGCGAGAAATACCAGGCCGAGGCGGCCATCACGATCAGGCCCGCGACCATGACGGGCTTTTTGCGCGGCAGCCGCCGCGAGACCTGCAGGTAGATCAGGATTCCCATGAGGCTGATGCCGGCCGAGAACGTGTTGAGCCATCCCGTGGTCGCCAGCGGGATGCGCAACGCCTGCTCGGCCAGGACCGGGAACACGTAGCTGCTGAGATTGCTGATCAGGTAATAGACGAAATACATGGCGAGCCCGGTCAGGTAGACCGGGTCGCGCAGGCCACGCAGGCGTAACAGGGGTGCGGCGTGGTGCCATTGCCGCCAGAGGAACGTCCCGAGCAGCAGAAGGGCGAGGCTGGCCACGGCGGCGAGCCGCAGCGGATGCGAGAACAGATCGAACCGGGCGACCGCCAGTGCGGACTGGAGTGCCACGATGGCGGCACCGAACAGCAGCAGCGGACCCAGCGCGAGGCCTTCGTTGTCGCTTTTGGTCTCCGCATCGGGGAGCAACCGCCACGCACCGATCGCGGCGACGATGGCAAACGGCAGCACGCCGAAGAACACGTCCTGCCAGACGCCGCGCTCGATGAGCTCGGCCGCGAACGCCGGCGCAAGCGCCGATGCGGTAAAGATTCCGAGCATGAAGATCTTCAGCGCGCGCGGTCGGTCCGCGGCGCCGAACAGCACGTTCACGAGAATGCGGCAGCTGGTGAACAGCGCGCCGCCACCGAAGCCCTGGACGAAGCGTGCCATGACCATTTGCGGCAGCGACACGCTGGTGCCGGCCCCGATCGTGCCCGCGATAAACACGAGCAGCGCGCCGGTCAGGTAGCGGCGATAGCCGAAGCGCCGCGCGAACCAGTTCTGCTTGAGGATCATCAGCATGCTGCCGATGGCGTACGCGGCCTGCACGAGCGCGAAGCTGCGCGGGTCCGCGTTGATCCCGCCGACGATATGCGTCGACGCGAAGACGAACATGATGTTCTCGAGGAACTCGACGCCCGTGGCAAGCCCGAGCAGGATCATCAGCAGCGTCTGCCGCCGACGGTGGGTCAGCCACGGCATCACGACTGTCCGGCGTCGGCTTCCAGCGCGGCGAGGGTCTGGTGGAGCTTGTTGAGCGAGCGCGTGGCGGCGGCCAGTCCGCTATCGCCGAACGGCGCCCAGGCCTGGCCATAGGCCGCATGCACGGCGGGAATCGCGCGATCGAGCAGGCGCTGCCCCGCTGCCGTGAGGCTGAGTTCGAGGCTGCGCCGGTCCTGCGTGGAGGCCGTGCGGCGTACCAGCCCGCGTGCCTCGAGGCGGTCCACGAGGCGGGTCATCTGGGTGCGTGTGGCATCGATCGCGACGCCGAGTTCGGACGGAATGGTCGGCTCGCCGGCATCGATGGCGAGCATGCTGAGCACCAGATACTGGCCGAGGTCGAGATCGAACTGCGCCAGTGCGCGCTCGATGTGATTGCGCAACAGCCGGGCGGACCGGAGCAGCAGGCGAGAAGCGAGGATAAGGTCGCGTGGCGCCTCCGGGTGCTGCTCGCAGAAGCGGTCGATGCGGCGTTCGAACGACATGATTTTATTTCATCCGATATAATTACGGATGAAATTATATGCATCCCCACGCGGCATTGCAATCCGCGATGGCGTCAGCGTTGCCGGAGGGAACGGATGACATCGCGCAACGCACGATGGAGCGCGGCCAGACTGCCTCGCCCCACCGCGGGCGGCGCGCCGTAGCGCAATCGCACGTACTCGGCCGTGAACGCATGGAGCGCGGGCGCGGCCTGCGGCATGGCCGCGGCGGCACGCCGAGCATAGTCCTGGGGGCCTTCCGCCGCGCCACGCTCGTAGCCACGTTTCGCGAGTTCGCGGCAGAAGCGTGCGTAGAGGGCCTGGAGCGGGTCCAGGCGCTGGCGGCGCAGCCACAGCGGGATCAGCCCGAGCAACGTGAGCGCGGCCAGCCCGACCATCAGGATCTGCGGCAGGCGGTCGTCCATGCCGAACTGCCGCAGCAGCGACATCTGGCGCGCGCGGTCGTAGTCGAGGATCCAGCGCTGCCATGTGTACATCAGTCCATCGAGACCCCAGCGCAGGTCGCGCAGCCAGCCCGGCGCGCGCAGCGAACGGACCGCGTCCGCTTCATCGCCGGCCAGTGCCGCATCCACGCCCTGTTCCACGCGGCTTGGCGCCACCGCGCTGGTCGGGTCCACGCGCACCCAGCCGCGGCCATCGATCCAGACTTCGGCCCACGCATGGGCATCCGACTGCCGCACGATGTAATGCCGCCCGATCGTGTTGTACTCGCCGCCCTGGTAGCCCGTGACCACGCGCGCGGGGACGCCGGCCGCGCGCATCAGGAACACGAAGCTGCTGGAATAGTGCTCGCAGAATCCGCGATGGGTATCGAACACGAACGAATCGACCTGCTGGCTGCCGAGCGGCGGCGGGGACAGCGTGTAGTAGAACGCCTCGCCCGCGAAGACGCGCAGCGCGGCCTGCACGCGTTGCCACGGGTCGGGAAACTGCTCGGCCCATCGTGCGGCGAGCGCGCGGCTGCGCGGGTTGCCGTCGGGCAGTTCCAGGGCCAGGGCGCGGATGCGCGGGGGCAGTGTCGCGGGCGGCTCGGTGCCACGGTCGAACGCCGAGCGCGCACGGTAGCGGACGGGGCGGTCGATGGGTGCGCGCGCGAAGAACTCGCCGTCGTAGGAGATCCGCGCCTCGGGCATGCCCGATAGCGCGACGCCACGGTCGAGCAGATAGAGCCACGATTGCTGGCTCGCCTCGAGCGTCACCGAGTAGTCGCGCATGCCCGGCGGCGCGGCCGCATCGAGGGCATCGTCGCGCAGCGCGGGCGCGGCGCGCATCAACCGCTGCTGCTCCAGCGTCCGCCATTGCTGGCCATCGTAGCGCCACAGCACGAGGGCGCGCCAGTACAGCGCGCTTGGCGGCAGCGGGTCGCCGGCCATGTCCGCGCGAAACGCGATCTCGGTGGAGCGGATCAGCTCGCCGATACTGCCGGGGCGCATCGTATCCGTAATGCCGGTCTTCCCCGTCGACTCCGATTGCGGCAGGCGCCAGAGCGGATGATCGAGGCGCGGGAACAGTACGAACAGGAAGAGCGCCCACGGCAGGCCGATCAGCGCCATGCGCCCGAGCAGCGGCCAGATCGCGAGCCGGCCGCGTGCCTCGGGATGGTGAAGCAGGAGCCAGTTGCGCAGGACCCATGCGCCGATGGCCATGCTGTACAGCGCGAGCCAGAACGGCTGGTCCGATAGATAGAGCGTCAGCAGCAGATAGAACGAGAGCTGCGTGACCATCGTGGCATCGGATAGCGCCCGGCATTCGAGCAGCTTGAGAATGACGAACGCGCCGAGCAGCGCGACGCAGAGATCGCGCCCGAGGCTCCCGCCTGCCTGCCAGACCAGCGCGGCGGCGGTGGCGAGCACGAGCATGGCGATGACCGCGAGCATCGTGCGCGACGGCAATGGCGCGCGCTGGCGCCACAGCAGCCAGCGCCAGGCCATGAGCACGACCAGAAGCAGGCTGACCGAGACCGGCAGCGTACGCGCCTGCGGCGCAAGCACCAGAGCGAGCTGCCCCATCAGCATGCCGTGTTCCTGATGCGCGAGCGGCCGAAGGCGGGCAGTGGTCATGATGCCGGACGCTCGGGCCAGAGCGCGAGTGCTTCGAGGCAGGCGCGTCGATGCGCGGCACCGTGGCCCGGCGGGATTTCCACGGCGGGCAGGCGCAGGCCGACGTCGAGGTCGTCGCCCGCGGCCAGCACCCACGCGCAGAGGCGGGACAGGCGAGCCTCCGTGTCGAGCCCATCGGGCAGGGCATGCCAGTCCAGCCAGCAGGCGGGGTCGCGCGGCGTCTGTCCCGTGCGGCTCATCCAGCGTCCCGTGCGCGCGCTGTGCTTCCACGCGATACGGTGCAACGGATCGCCGGTGCGGTAGCGGCGCAGCTGGTCGATGCCGTCGTCCGACGCAACGGAGAGTGTGCCGTCCTCGGCGTCGTCGGCGCGCGCGAGCAGTGGTAGCGGAGGCGCGCCGGCTTCCGGGGCGGGATACACGAGCGTGGCGAGCGGCAGGTCCGCATAGCTCCAGACGCGGAACAGGCCGAACGGAAAACGGCTTTCGAGGGTGACGCGGGGCAGGGACAAGCGGCCCCTGCGCGTTGCCGGAAGGCGCAACGCCAGCGCGCCGCTGGCCTGCGCATCGAGCGTCAGCGAGGCGGCTTCCGTCGGCACGGTGGATGCGGTGGAGATTGCGGACGGTGCGGCCGATGGTGACAATTTCCCGCGCGGCAATTTCGCGCGAGGCGTCCGGGCGGCGTTGGCGCGCGCCTCCACGCCGATGCGCGCGGTGTCGTCGCGGTTATCGACCTGCAGCGCAAACACGGCCGCATCGCCGACGAACGCGGGCGCAACCGCGCCGGCGCCGACTTCGAGATCGAGCAGATTGCGATATGCGGTCCACATGCAGGCCATGACGATTCCGATGAGCAGAAACGTCAGGGCAAAGCCAAGGCTGATGTTGTAGTTCAGCGAGGTCATCAGCATGGCGAGCAGCAGCACCGCGAATGCCATGCCGCCGCGCGTCGGCAGGATATAGAGCTGGCGGCGATGCAGCGTGACGACGCCGTTGACGGGCCCATGCGAACGGCGCAGCCAGTCGCCGGGGCTGCGGGGGCGACGCGGGCGCGCGGACGTGTTGGGAGATGTCGACGTGGACATGGCAGCGGCGGCGCGGGCGGAATGGAAAACGCGTTGGCGTTCGCGCGCGCTCAGGGAATCGATACCGATGCGAGCAGACGGTCGACGACCGCGGCCTGATTCGCGCCCTTGCCGGCGCCCGAGGGCAGCAGGCGATGGCCGGCCACGGCCGCGAACACGGCCTGCACGTCTTCGGGCACGACCATTTCACGCTGATCGAGCAGCGCCCATGCGCGCGCGCAGGCCAGCAGCGCAAGACCGCCGCGCGGCGACAGGCCGGCCGCGAAGCTGCCTTCCGCGCGCGTGGCATGCACCAGCGCCAGCACGTAGTCCACGAGCGCGGGCGCGGCATAGACCTTCGCGGCCGCGGCCTGCAGCGCAATCACCTGCTCGGCATTCATGATCGGCGCGGCCTCGTTGGCCGATGCCCCGCCGAGGTAGAGCACGCGCTCGAACGACGGGTCGGGATAGCCGAGCGAGATGCGCATGGTGAAGCGGTCGAGCTGCGATTCGGGCAGCGCGTGAGTGCCGATCTGCTCGAGCGGGTTTTGCGTGGCGATGACGAAGAACGGCGCCGGCAGCGCGTGCGTGGCGCCGTCGTGCGTGACCTGATGTTCGGCCATCGCCTCGAGCAGTGCGCTCTGCGTCTTGGGCGGCGCGCGATTGATTTCATCGGCGAGCACGAGTTGCGCGAAGACGGGGCCGCGATGGAAACGGAACTCGCCAGCATCGCGCATAAAGACCGAGACGCCGATGAGGTCCGCGGGCAGCAGGTCGCTCGTGAACTGCACGCGCTGATACTGGAGGCCGAGCGTACGGGCCAGCGCATGCGCAAGCGTGGTCTTGCCAACGCCCGGTACGTCCTCGAGCAGCAGGTGACCGCCGGCCAGCATGCAGGCCAGGGCGAGCCGGACCTGGCGCGGTTTGCCCAGCACGATGCGGCCGAGTTGCTGTTGGGCCTCGGCGAGCGAGGCGAGAATCCTTGGGCGGGCAGTCACGTTGGCCTGTCTTCTGACGGTCGGGACGTCGATCGGAATAGCGGGCGGTTTAAAACATACCCGCCCATTGTAGCGGCGGCCCGAGCCGGGCGAACGGTCTGCTTCCGCACGCATGGTGCAATTGCCACAACGACGCTCCGGGCCGCCTCGCGGCCCAGGAATGCGAAGGCGGGATGACCGCAATTTGCGCGTGCGCACGCTGGTTCTGGCATCATCGGTGTGTTGGCGCCCGCCAGCTTTTTCAGATTGCTCTTATCCGCTGCAATGACTCTTCCGTTAGAGGACGCTTCTGACGCGTCCGTGTCCCTGGAATTCGACTCTTCCGCGCCGCTGGCCGATCGCGCTGGTCTGGCGAGTCTCGCGCGTGCCTTTCATGCGGGCGGTTATGTGATCCTGCGCGGTTTCGCGAGCGAGGCGCAATGCGCCGGCCTCGAAGCCGTGACGCGCGAACACCTGGCGGCCGCGGTGCCGCCCGTGGAGTTCGAGGCCGATCTCGGCTATCCGGGCGCGCCGGCCACGCGCCAGGCGACGGGCGGCGCGACCGTGCGCCGGCTGCGACAGGCCTACGGACGGGACGAGGCCTATCGCCGCTGGGCCGCGGATCCACGCATCGTGGCAACGGTGGAGGCGCTGCTGGGCGAGCCCGCGCGGCTGACCCTCGCGCACCACAACAGCGTGATGACGAAGCATCCGTACTACGGCAGCCAGACCGGCTGGCACCGCGACACGCGCTACTGGTCGTTCGTGAGTCCGGAACTGGTCACGGTATGGCTGGCACTCGGCGACGAGGATGAACGGAATGGCGTGCTGCGCGTGATTCCGGGCTCGCACAAGGCGAAGCTCGAACCGGCACAGCTGGATCCGGCCGAGTTTCTCGTGGAGGCACATCCGGCCAGCCAGCAGCTGCTGCGTGGCACCGTGCCGCTCGCGCTGCATCGCGGCGACGTGCTGATCTTCGACAGCCGGCTGTTCCATAGCGCCGGACGCAACGAGTCGGATGCGGTCAAACTGTCGATAGCGTTTGCTTACTTCGGCGCAAGCAACCGCCCGGTGGCCGGCTCGCGTTCGGCGGAGTTCGGCAGCGTGGAGCTGCCCCCGGCCGCTTACTGAGGCCCGCGACGGGGTCAGGTCCGCAGCTGGACCAGCCCCGAGATCTTTTCCGAGGCCTCGAGCAGCGGTGGCAGGAAGCGCTCGACCATTTCCTGCGCGCTCGTCCGGTTGGCCTGCCCGCTGATATTGATGGCGGCGATGACCTGGCCCGACCGGTTGCGGATCGGCGCGGCCACGGATACCAGTCCTTCCTCGAGTTCCTGATCGTTCTGCGCCCAGCCGCGCGCGCGAATGCCCGCGATCAGCGTCTTCAGGGCGTCGATATCGGTGACCGTGCGACGCGTGCGCTGGCGCAGGTCCGACGCGCGCAGTACCCGGTCGAGTTCCGCTTCGTCGAGGCCCGCGAGCAGGACGCGGCCCATCGACGAGCAGTAGGCGGGCAGCCGGCTGCCGATCGACAGGTTGATCGTCATGATCTTGCGCGCGGGTACACGCAGGACGTAGACGACCTCGGTACCGTCGAGCACGGAGATGGAGCAGCTTTCGTGGACCGACTGGGACAGCGCCTCCATGATGGGCTCGGCCAGATTCCAGAACGGCATGGAGGTCAGGTAGGCAAAGCCCAGGTCCAGGATCTTGGGCGTCAGGCGGAACAGTCTGCCGTCCGCCTGCACATAGCCGAGTCCGGCCAGCGTCAGCAGGATGCGGCGGGCGCCCGCCCGCGTCAGCCCGCTGGCCTGGGCAATTTCGGTCAGCGTCTGCGCGGGATGCTGGGCGTTGAAGGCGCGAATGACGGATAGCCCACGCGCAAACGATTGCACGTAGCTGTCGCTGGGTTTCTCGGTGGCGGCGCCCTGCGGCGCGCCCGGTTCGTGGTCGGCTTGGCTCGCCATCGATCGGAAAGTCGGGTCAGAAGGTGGATTCGCAAGCGAACCGCCGCGCCGGCATGGCACGGAAAGGCCGAAATCGTAGTGGAAATATGCGCGACTCGCCAGTCTCGGCTGTCCGCATCGTCCCGCATTGTGCCCCCGGCGCTTGCGCGCGTATCGCTCTCCCTCATAATGTGCGTTTGCACAACGTTGGTAGCACCCGGTGAACGAAACAATCCAGTGGAATGATTGGGAGGCGTTCTGCTGCGTGGTCGAGCAAGGCACCTTTACCGCGGCCGCCGCGCAACTGGACTGCCCGAAGTCCCGCGTCTCGGCGGCGGTGGCACGGCTGGAAACGGCAATCGGCGCCAAGCTGCTCGAGCGCACGACGCGCCGCATGCGGCTGACCGACGCGGGCGGCGCCGTCTATCGCGACGTGGCGCCCTTGTTCGCGCGATTACGCGAGATCCGTCAGGAAACGCTCGCACGCGAGGAACGCGTGCAGGGCATGCTCCGCATCGCCACGCCTTACGAGTTCGGGGCTCAGCAGCTGGGCGGCGTTATCTGCCGCACGCTGGCCGCCCATCCGGCACTCGATATCACGGTGGAAATTTCCCAGGGTCTGGTCGATCCGATTCGCGAGGGGTTCGATATTGCCTTCGTCACCGTGGAGTCGGACCTGCCCGACTCGGGCACGATCGCCCGCCGCATCTGGCACGTGGAGCGCGGCCTCGTGGCGGCGCCGTCGCTGGCGGCAAGCCTGCCCGCGCAGATGCAGCCCGAAGACCTCTCCAATATGCCGACGCTGGCCACGCCGGGCGCGACCTTCTGGGAGTTCACGCGCGATGGCGAGCGGGTCTCCGTGCCGATTCGCCCGCGCATGCAGACTTACAACGCCGAACTGCGGCTGCAGGCCGCGCTGTCCGGCCTAGGCATCGCGCGCGTGCCGATGACTTACGCGGAGACCGAGATTTCGCAGGGACGACTCGTTCGGGTGATGCCCGATGTGCCGTTACCGCCACTACGAGTATTCGCACTACTGCCCGACCGCCGGCTCCAGCCGCGCAAGGTGCGCGCATTCATGGAAGCGATCGAATCGATGATGGGGGAAGAAGAGGACGGTGCCGCGGTGAATCCGGGACTGACCTGATAGGGGGACGGAGGATGCGGGGGAGGGGATGCTGGGGGGAGGCGGGCTGCCGAGCCGTGCTGCACTCGCTGTCCGCCTCTCACCGTGGCCCGCTCCGGGCAGGGAGCGGTCAAGCAGGCCTCGGACGCTGTCGCGTCCTCGGCGTGGCGCGGTCAGGCGCCTTCGGAAAACGCGTCGCGACGTTCCGTGACGGTGCGGGCACCGTCGCTGTACGGGCTGCGCGGCTCGCTGACCGAACGTGCGCCATCGGTGAAGGTGCTGCGGGGTTCGTTGACGCCACGCGCGCCGTCGGTGTACGGATCGCGGGTGCCAACGTGGCCGATGCTGCCGTCGAGACGGGCGAGATCGGTCAGGGGTTGGGCGGCGTTGGCAGCGGCGCCCATGGTGAGGCCTAGAGTAACGAGCACAGCCGCGGCCGTGCCCTGGAGCTTGGAGAGAGTCTTCATTGTCGTGCTGGTCCTACTGTATTTTTGTGGAAGCATCGTGGTTGGGTGCCACGGTGGCTGTAATGTAGGCGCCAGCACGCGCGGGAAAAAGGGGTAATCCTCGACAGTCTGTCCAGCTCCCTGAACAATCAGTAAAAACCCTAAAAGTCTTTAATGTATGTGCTTTTTAGGGCGCTTTAACGGCTTCCCGGGAGCTGCCTCAGACACTTCCCAAACTCAGGCGCGCGAGGACCATCAGCAGGATCTGCGCGATCACGAACAGGATCAGCGGCGAGATATCGAATCCGCCCAGACGCGGCACCACGCGGCGCAGCGGACGCAGCAGCGGCTCGGTCAGGTGGTAGATGGCCGGCGCCACCGGCGACTGCGGGTTCACCCACGACAGGATCGCCATCAGCAGCGTGACCCACATGATGAGGCTGATGCCCCACTTGAGCACGTGCAGGACGGCAATGGCGAGGATCACGGGCAGGAAGCCCAGCGGATCGCCCTCGTACACGAGCGTGCGGCAGACCAGATAGACCACGGCGGTAAGCCAGGCCGCGATCAGCGTGGCCCAGTCGATGCCGCCGAAGCCGGGGATGATCCGGCGCAGCGGCCGAACGAGCCAGTCCGTGATCTGGAACACACCCTGCGAGACAGGATTGCGCGAAGGCAGGCGGGTCAGCTGCATCCACAGGCGCAGCAGCAGCGCCATGCCGAACAGCGTGAAGACGATATCGAGCAGGAACGTGACGATTTCCGTGAACATTCGGCGGATTTCCGGTGGGTAGTGAAGGTGTCTACGACCGCACAGATTCTGCCACACCTCGCTATGCGCGCGACCGCACCGGACGTAGCAAATGCGCCCCCTATAATGGGCGACCTCTACAACGCCACGCCGTCTGGTGGCGCACATCCGCCGACACATGACACGCAAGACCGCCGCACCGCTCACCAAGCAGGAATTCGAGGCATTGTCTGACTTCCGCTATCAGCTGCGGCGCTTTCTGCGCTTTTCGGAAGATGCCGCGCGGGGCGAGGGGATGACGGTACAGCAATATCTGCTGATGCTCCATATCCGCGGCTTTCCGGATCGGAACTGGGCCTCGGTGGGCGAACTGGCCGAGCGGCTGCAGACGCAGCAGCACGGCGTGGTCGCGCTGGTCAATCGCTGCGAGGCCGCGGGCCTGGTCACGCGGAAGGTGAATGCCGACGATCGGCGCATCGTCGAGGTGCATCTGCTGCCCAAGGGCGAACGCAGTCTGAATCGTCTTGCCATGCGTCACCGCGCCGAGCTCGAATCGCTGCGTAACACGTTCCGGGTGGCGCGGATTACCGCATTCAACGACGAGGGCGAGGAGGGGGACGCCTGACGGCATCGCGCTCCTCGCCCTCGTGCGCCCGATCGGAAGGCTCCTAGCTCAGGTGCTGGGACAGGAAGGCCAATGCGCGCCCGTGGGCCAGTGCGGCCGAGGGTTGGTGATAGGACCCGCGCGCCCAGCAGTTGAAGCCGTGATCGGCCTTTTCGTAGACGAACACTTCCGTGTCCGGCTTGCCTTCGACGGCGGCGCGGATGTCGGCGACCTGGTCGAGCGTGATATGCGCGTCCAGTGCGCCGAAGTGGAACTGGGCCGGCACGCTCAGCTTGGGCGCTTCCGCGAGGTTCGCGTGGATGCCGCCACCGTAGTAGGGCACCGCGGCATCGACGAGACCGCGCGCGGCCGACAGATACGACAGCAGGCCGCCGAAGCAGTAGCCCACCGCCGCGACCTTGCCGCTGCCACCTAGTTCGGCGCGCAACGCGCGCACCGTGGCCGCGATGTCCGACACGGCCGCGTCGACGTCGGTGGCCTTGCGCAGCGCGAATGCCTGTTCCATGTCGGCGCCGGCATAGCCGAGCTCGATGCGCGGGGCCTGGCGCCAGAAAATGTCCGGTGCGAGGACGACGTATCCATCGGACGCGTACTGGTCCGCAACCGAGCGGATATGTTCGTTGACGCCAAAGATTTCCTGGATCAGCACGATGCCTGGGCCATTGGCCTGCTTGCCCGCGGGGGGCAGGCTCAGATAGGCGTCGAAGCCGCCATCGTTCGTTTCCACTCGAATCCAGCGGCTATTGGGCGTGGTTGCCATGTGTCAGTACTCCGGGGTTTGAACAGGACTGCAGGGACGAGTGCGCAAGTGTGCCACGTCATGTCGCATGCATGTTTGGACGTATTCCGAGAGGCAAGACGCGACGTCTATGAGATTGTGACGACCCGTTACATTCATCGATGTCTTGCTCATGCCGCTCATGTTGAATCGTCAGTGCATCTCGCCGTTTGCCACGCTGCTCGGCGCAGCTTGTGTATTGCCCGGTTTTTCCACGCAGGCCCACGCACAGCAGTCGGGCCAGCCGCAGGTGTCCCCCGGTAACGGCTCCGCGTCGCGGCTGCTGCGGCGCGACCAGCTGATCGAGAATCAGCAACAGGAACGTCTGCAGGAAGATCAGGAGCGCGCGCTTCGCGCATTGCCGGAACCGGAAGGGGCCGACCTCGACGCGATGTCCGGGCAGACCGAAGCCAGTCGGCCCGACGATGCGGGGACATGCCGCGAGGTCACGCGCATCGCGCTCACCGGCGATGTGGAGCGGGTGGACGCAGCGGCGCTGACGCGGATGCGGCAGACGTACGAGAACCGATGCCTGAGCGCTGCGGATCTGAATGCGATGATCGTGGAGCTGACGCGGTCTTTCATCCTGCGCGGCGAGGTGACCACGCGTGCGTATCTGCCCGAGCAGATCGCCGACGACGGCACGCTCGAGATCAACGTGATCCCGGGCGTCATCGAACGGTACGACGTGGACAGCGACCGCGCGAATGCGGTCTGGCCGCCGGGCGTGTTTGCGGCGCGGCCGGGCGAATTGCTCAACCTGCGCGACGTGGAGCAGGCCGTCGAGCAGATGAACCGGCTGTCTTCGAACGATGCGCGCGTGGGGCTGTACCCGGGTAGCGAGCCCGGGCAGACCATCGTGAAGGTGACCAACCGCGGCACGCGGCCCGTGCACCTGTACACATCGTTCGACAATATGGGTACCAAGGCGACGGGCCGCAACACGTTGTCGGCGACGATCACGGCGGACAGTCCCTTCGGCTTCAACGAGCTGTTCGCGCTGACGCGCCGGCAGTCGGTGTTTCCGCTCGAAGGCAGCCATCGGTCGGAAGCCACGGCGTTCCAGATGCAGGTGCCATACGGCTATCACACGGCATCGATGCAATGGAGCCGCAGCAATTACCTGAACACGGTGACGTTACCGCGCAGCGGACGCAGGATTCAGGTCGAGGGCCGTACCGATGTGTTCGGCGTGAGCGACGACTGGATTGTCTACCGCGACGCGATGTCGCGGGTCTCGGTATCGGGGCGGCTGGCCCTGCAATCGGGCCAGACGTGGATCGCGGGGCTGCCGATCGGCGTCAGCGATCGGGATTTCACGTTTGCCGATCTCGGCGTCGGCGTGACGACGCGGCGGTTCGGCGGCATCTCCACGGCGCGTGTGGGCGCCGTACGCGGATTGGCGATGATCGGTGCGTATCACGATCCCGCGGGACTGCCGGACGACGCGCCCCATGCGCAGTTCCAGAAATTCACGCTGTCGATGACCCATGCGCGACGGCTGCAGCTGGGCAGGCAGGCGCTGGTGCTGTCCGCGCAGTTCAGCGGACAGTATTCGCTGAACACGCTCTACGGGTCGCAGCAACTGCTGATCGGCGGTCCCGGTACCGTGCGAGGTTTCATGGACCATTCGCTTGGCGGGGATCACGGCTACTACGTGCGGACCGAGGCAAGCGTGCCGTGGCAGGTCCTGCAAGGAACGCATAACGTGCGGGGACGCGTCTATGCGGGGCTGGACTGGGGCAACGTGATCAACCGCAATCCCGCCGCGCGCTCGGGCGCGCTGACGGGCGTGGCCATTGGCGTGGGCGCGACGTGGGGACGACGTGGGAGCGTACTCGGTATCGATGCGTCGCTGTCGCGCGCGCTGCGGGCGCCGTCGTCGAGGATGCGTGAAGGGACGCTGCTTGGCGTCCGGGTCAGCTGCTCGATCTGAGGCCGGCAAAAAAAAATGCCGGAACCCGACGGGGACGGGTTTCCGGCATCGGACCGCCCAGGGCGGTCGCAGTACTGCTGATCGTTGCTAGCGGGTGAAGCTTGTCGGTGAAGCTCGTTAACAGCGCAATGTCGTTACCAGCGCAATGTCGCTACCAACGCAATTGCACGTTCCTGGCGCCCGGGCTCAGCGTGGCTCGCTTGGAGGCGCCTTCATAGGTCGCCACGACCTGATACGACGCGCGGGGTCCCTTGATCAGGCAACGCGGGCCGTCCGAGGTGAACTCGGCGACCTGCTTGCCGTTGCGCAGCAGCTTGACGTTGACATCGGCCAGGTACTCGCCATTGCTGCCCTTGGTGAAGAGCAGCCCCATGTCGTAGTGACTGGCTTCCGAACGCAGCTGTTGCTGTTCGTCCTGTGCGACACCGCCGCACACATAGGTAAACGGCCCCGATGTGGCCGTCGTGAGATCGGCTTGCGCCGCGACAGGGAGCGTGAGTGCGCTAGCGGCCGCCGCAGCCAGCGCCACGCGCTTGAAAACGGTTTTCATCTGCAATGTCCTCTCGCGGTGTACGCACCGTAGTACGCCGGGCCGCTGATGATCATGGCTCTAGTAGATAACGGCGGGCACAGCTCGTATGTCGGTGTTTCGCTGAATTTTTCGAGGGCGCACGGCGTTGGCGTCGTGCGTTTTCGCACGATCCGTGTCGGGTCGGCAAGACCTGACGCCGGGATTCGCTTCCCGGCGGGCATGGGCCCTCGGCCGAGGGTGCGGCGGGGAGGGGACGTCAGTATTCGGACGACTGGCGGAAGCGCGTGTTCCAGTTGTCCGTGTAGGCGCGCACGATTGCCGCGTCGCCGCGGATGAGCATGCCGTTCTCGGCGTTGCGCTGCTGCGCGGCCTTCGTGAAATTGAAGGAGCCCGTGAATACGGCCTGGTCGTCGAACACCATGACCTTGTTGTGGGCGATGGCGGGCTTGGTGTCCACCACGACGGGAATGCCCGCGTGCTTGAGGAACGTGGCGCTCGTGTAGCGCTCGGAGGTCTGGCTCTTGTCCACGATCACGCGCACATCGACGCCGCGGCGGTGCGCGTCGGCGACGGCTTCGGCGATGGCCGCGTTGGTGAACGAGTACGCCTGGATCAGCAGCTTGCGGCGCGTCTTGCCGATGGCATCGACGATCATGTCCTGGCAGCTTGGGCCGTCCGGGACGAAGCACAGCGTGTAGCTGCTGCCCGTGGCGAACGGCGCGGGGCGCGCGGCGGGCGTGCCGAGGGCATCGGCCAGGCTCTCGAGCGACGAGGCGAGTCGGGCCTGGGCGGTGGTGGCGCAGGCCAGCAGTGCGACGGTGACGAGGAGGCGGGAACGCAGGCGGGGCTTGAGGAAGCTGAGGGATCTGAGGGAGCTGAGAGTTGCGGGCACGGCGATTGAGTCGATTGGCAGGATGTTCGAAAACCGGCCCGCAGGGTAGCAGGCCGTGTCTGCCTGGGCAATATCGATCACACCTGCTTACGTGTTGCCTATGATGGAAAGACATCCAACCAGATAGGAGTTCTCATGTCGAACCACACGTACAAGCTCGTCGAGATCGTCGGAACGGCGCCCGATGGCACGGACGCGGCGATTCGCAGTGCCCTGGCGAAGGCCAATGAGACGATCAAGCATATCGACTGGTTCGAGGTCATCGAGACGCGCGGGCATGTAGTCAATGGCGCGGTGGCGCACTTTCAGGTGACCCTGAAGATTGGGTTCCGTGTGAATTGATTGGCCTGGGGAGAGGCGGGCCCTCCCGGCCGCTCTCCCTCAATCAAACTGATACGACCACAGCAAATTGATCCGCGGTGACCGGTGGCTCGCGTTGACCGGTTTGTCGCCGACCGGCTGAGCCAGCGAGATATCCATCGAGTAGAAGCGGCGGTCAGAGAAGCGCAGGCCGAGGGCGACCGAGGCGAGGCTGCGGTGGGACAGCGAGAAGCTGTTGGAGAACACGCGCGCCATGTCGTACGCGATGAACGGCTGCAGCGTCTTCAGGTACACGAAGTCCACCGCGAACATGCGGTTGATTTCCGCGGAGGCACCGAACCCCTTGTCGCCCGCGACCTCGCCGGCCGGATAGCCGAGGCCGAAAAAGCGGCCGCCGAAGCTGATCTGCTCGCTCGACGCGAGCTTCTGCGCGCTGTACTGGCCGGCCGCCGAGAACGCGACGCCGAAGCCGAGCGGCAGGTCGTTGGCCTGCGAGACCAGCAGGCGCGTGCGCACGAAGCTCAGATCGTTCTGATTGTTCTCGCGATTGGCGCCAAGGCCGTCGATGCCCTTGAACACGCCGAGCGTGGCGCTGCGCGTCACCCCTTCCCCACGAAACTGGTAGGCGAGCTCCGCGCTGGCCACGCGCACGTTGGTGCCCAGCGTGACCTCGCGCCCGGCGCCGGGCTGCACGGCCTGGGTATAGCGCTCGAACTGTTCGTTGAGGTAGAAGCCACCGGTGCCCGTGAGCGTGTGGCGGTTGCTGAGGATGAACGGATAGCTCAGCGAGGTGCCGACGCGCTTGCTGTCGTTGACGTAGCGCGATTCGAAGCCGATGGGCGCAAGCGTGGAATTCTGCGGGTTGCCGCGATAGTGCGAGGCGTACAGCTTGGCGAGCATCCCCTCCGTGCCGATCGGCTGCGCATAGCTGGCCGCGTAGTACTCCTCGCCGTTGGGCCCCTTCGGATAGAGCGCCGACACCGAAATCTGTTCGCCGAGCGGCGTCAGGCTGTTGGTGGTCGCCGTGGCGATGCCGCGGATACCGGGCGACACGTATTCCAGGCCCGTGCCAAACGTGAACGGCTTGCGCTTGACGTCGAGCACCATCTCCGAGGCACCATCGGTGGTGGTCGGCGGCTGCACGGTGGCGGCCACCTGCATGCCGGGCTGCTGCGCAAGCACGTTCACATAGTGTTCGAAGCTTTCGCTGCGCAGCGGACGATCCTTCTTGAGCTGTTCCGCGATCTTGCGCAGGCGGCCCTCGGACGGGCCAGGCTTGCCCTGCACCGTGACGTTGGAGACGTAGCCTTCGACCACGGTGACGAGCACATTGCCGTTCTCGAACGCCTGGGCCGGCACGAAGGCGAACGAGAGCGGGTAGCCCGCTTCCTTGTACATCGCGGTGACCTCTTCCGCGGCCTTGAGCAGTTCCGCGACGGTGATCTCGTGATTGGCGAGCGGCGCGAACTTGGCGGCGATCTGGTCGAACGGCAGCGTCTTGACGCCTTCGATCTGGAAGCGGCGCGGCGTGAGGCGCGCGGCGAGCAGGTTCTGCAACGCGTTATCGGGCCGTTCGACCTGGACGGTCACGTTGCTTTGCGGCGGCTTCGCGGGTGCAATGCTCGGCAGAGTTTGGGTGGGATCGCCCTGGACAGGGCTGCGTTCGGCGAACGCGGGCAGGTGATGGCAAGCACCGACGCCGATGATGAGCGCGGCGACGCGATGGCGTGTACGCATGGTAATACCCCAGAAAAAATAGACTGCATGCCGGCTGTGGATTGGCCACGTGTCGTGTGGCCCAGCCGCGGACTTCGCCCGGCAGGGGTGCCGTTCCCTCCTGCCGGTTCTGCGAAGCCGCTGCCGTGCTGCGGAGTTGCCGTGCTGTGGATTGCCGCGGATCAGCGCTTGCCGCCGAGTGCGCCGGTCACGCCGCCGACGAGACCGCCGACGAGGCCGGTCACGGGTGCCAGCGGGTTGGCGGTGCTGCCCGAGCCCGATCCGCCGGTGCCGCCCGCGGGCGCGTTGCCGCCGGTAAGCGCGCTGGTCACGCCGCTGACGAGGCCGGTGACCGGTGCGAGCGGACCGCTGGCCGCGCCACCGTTTGCGCCGCCGGTGAGCGCGCTGGTCACGCCGCTGACGAGGCCGGTGACCGGTGCGAGCGGACCGCTGGTCGCGCCGCCGTTTGCGCCACCGGTCAGGCCGCTGGTGAGACCGCTGACGAGGCCGGTGACCGGTGCAAGCGGACCGCTGGCCGCGCCGCCGTTTGCGCCACCGGTCAGGCCGCTGGTGAGACCGCTGACGAGGCCGGTGACCGGTGCAAGCGGGCCGCTGGCCGCGCCGCCGTTGGCGCCACCGGTCAGTCCGCCGGTGAGACCGCTGACGAGGCCGGTGACCGGTGCAAGCGGGCCGCTGGCCGCGCCACCGTTCGCACCACCGGTCAGACCGCCGAGCAGGCCCGTGATCGGGGCGAGGGGATTGCCGCCGCTGCCGGTACCGCCGGGGTTGTTGACGATGCCGCCGACCGACGCGACCGTGTTGCCCGCGCTGGTCACGATGCCGCCCACGCTCGAGACCACCGGCGTATTGGTATGGGTGATGGTGTTGCCGCCATTGGCGAGCGCGCCGCCCAGCGCGCCAAGCAGCGTGCTGACGGGAACGCCGAGGCCGGTGGCGGCGCCGACGTTCTGCGTGGTGCTGGTCAAGGCCGAGGTCAGCGGCACGATCGCCTTGCTGACGCTGCTCGTGATCTGCTCGACCGGCCCCGTGGAGAGCGCGGTACCGAGCTTGTCGCCGACCTTGTCGACCACGCCACCGACTTGCGTGACCAGGCTGCCCACAGGCGTGGTGACCGCGCCGAGCGGCGCGAGCGCGCCGGTGCCGAGTCCGGCCACCGCGCCACCCGCATTGCTGACCGCGCCGCCGAGGTTGCTGACGACGTTGCCGGTGCTGGCAACGGTCGTGCCCAGCGGGTTCGCATTGTTGGGCATGTTGCCGAGGCCGTTCTTCACGCCCGTGCCGAGCGCATCGACCGCGCCGCCGACGGAGGTCAGTACGCCGCCGAGACCTTCCTTGGTCTGCGTCGAGACGACGGGCAACGGTGCGTTCTTGACCTGATTGCCGATATCGGTGACGGCGTTGCCGATGCTATTGACGATGTTGCCCGCGTTGTCGGCGACGGTGCTGGTCGGCGTCTTGACGACGGTTTCACCGCCGTTGTTGCCGCCGTTGTTGCCACCGTTATTGCCGCCGTTGTTCCCACCGTTGTTGCCGCCATTGTTGCCACCGTTATTGCCACCGTTGTTGGCGCTGTCGGTGCCGCCACCGGTGCCGCCGTTGCCGCCACCGATGGTGCCGGTCGAACCGTTGCTGCCGGACGTGCCCGCGGTGCCCATCGAGGTGGAACCGCTGCCGCTCGCGCAGCCGCCCAGTGCGAGCAGCGCGCCGACCAGCGCGGCCAGCGCCACCTTGTTGGCGATGGGGTGACGGATCTCGTTGTGATTGACCTGGTTTGCTGCGTGCTTCGAAGCACGACGTTGTGCGTTGCGCATGACCGTATTCCTTTTTTGATTTACCCGACAAAGGACTCACGACGCTCGTTGCCGCTGTTGTGCCCTGCATATGGCGGCGCGCCGTACCCGTATGCCATTAGCGCAAGCGATGTGCCAGTGGACGGTGTCCGTACCGCTTCTGTGGGGGGTGGTCGCTGGAAGCCGCCTGCGACAAGGCTTTGCGCGGCATCGGTCAAACGCGCGCATCAAGCGGACGGTGCCGGCGCGGCCCGCGCATCGCGTTACGCGTTACGTAACGGCGCGGTGACGGCGAAACACGTTTCGTGACACGTAACGTCCGCGCGGCGGCCATCGCGATGCGGCGGCACGCGGTGGCGATATGCCAGAGAGCCGCCTGTCACAAGGGCTGGCGACCCGCGGCACAGGATCGTTTGAGACAAGCGTCAGCGCTTGGCACGCGCTTTGCGGAACAGGGTCCGCGAAATTCGACAGCGCATCGATGAATGCAGCGTCGCCGATCCGAACGGGTGGTCGGCCACGTAGATGTCGATCGAGCATTAAAGCCGCGCGGGATCCATAGCGAAAGAACACCAAAGGAGAACAATCATGAAGGTCACGACCCACCGTCCGATGAATGTGATGGCCGTCGCCAGCGCGGCGGCTCTGCTCATGCTGGCTGGCTGCTCCTCGAGCGGCAATGGCAGCGGTGCGAATCCGGGTAATCCGAACCAGCCCTCGACGCCTTCCAATCCCACGCCCCCCGCGCAGACGCCGCAGACCACGCCTGTCGGCCAGGTCGGCAACGGTGTGGGCAATACCGTGGTGGCCACGGGCAATGCCGTGAGCGAGATCGGCAAGCAGTTGCAGGATGCGAACCTCCCGCTGCTGCCCGATGCCACGCAGGACGCGACCGGTGGCGTGTTGATCAAGGCAGGCGAGACCGTGGCCACGCTGGGCGGTGGCGTGCGCGATGGACTCGGCAAGATCGGTGCGGTGGATAACCCCGTGGGCGTGACCGTCGGCAATACGGGCAACGTGGTCGTGAAGGCCGGCGAGACGGTATCGAGCGTCGGCGATGTCGTGAAGTCGCTCGGCAGCGATCAGCTCGCTCCGCTCGCGCCGGTGGTGAATCCCGTGGGCGGCGTCGTGCAGAAGGTCGGCGACGTGGTCCAGACCGCTGGCGGCAAGCTCGGCGACGCGCTGAGCAACGGCCCCGTGGCACAGGTCACGACGCAGGTAAGCAAGGTGATCGTACCGCTGACCACGCAGGTCACGAACGGGACGCAGACGGTGGGGGCGGCCACGGGACTCGGCGCGCCGGTGAACACGTTGCTTGCCACGCTCGGCGGCACCGTTGCGAGCGGCGGCAGCATGCTGACGAATACGCATGCGCCCGTCGTATCGCCGCTCGGCGGTGTGGTGACCGAACTGGGCAAGACCGTGGCGGTGGCCGGTGTGGTCCTGCACGGCAATGGCAGCGTCGGCGGTAATCCGCTTGGCGGCCTGTTCAATAACCTGCCGCTTTCCGGTTTGACGGGTGGCCTCGGCGGCCTCGGTGGTTCGGGCAGCGGGAGCGCCAGCCCGCTCGCGCCGGTCACGGGTCTGCTGGGCGGATTGACGGGCGGTCTCGGGAACGTGACGGGCGGTGCGACGGGTGGAAGCGGGAGCGCCAGCCCGCTTGCGCCGGTCACCGGTCTGCTCGCGCCCGTGACGGGCCTGGTTGGAGGCCTGACGGGCGGGCTCAAGGGTGCCGCGGGCAGTGCGACGGGTACGGGCACGAGCGGACAGACGGCACTCGGGTTGCCGAATCTGCTCGGCCTTGCGCGCTGAGTGGCATTTCGCTCATCAGGATTTTCCCTTAACGACTACTTTACGGTGCGCTGTCGTCCTTACCCCGCGCGGCGCATCCTTTTATTCGCAGCATGCAGCGTTCCGGCTCTTAAAGTCCGGACGCTGCACTTTCTCCATGTCTCAGCCCCGTTCTTTAACAAAATGAGTATTCAGCGAGGGCTTACTCTCGCGCGTACTCCGTGCTTCAAACGCTTGTCTGTGCGTATGCTCACACTCGCATAGCTCGAATGGGGGGTATGTCTACGACAATGCATGTTTTATAAATTCTCCACCAGCGAGAAAAACGTCAAAAGTAACTAACCAATTAGAGTTAGTACGGGACTTACGGGGTAAATAACAGCAGCGCTGGGGTCGCGAGTTGTGTTTTTTCACGTCGGGAGTGAAATCATGAAAAAAGTGCTGGCGCGCTTTCAACGACAACAACGCGGTGCTACCGCGATCGAATACGCCCTCATCGTGGGTCTCGTGGCGCTGGGCATCGCCGTCGGCGCGAAGCAATTGGGCACCGATATCAGTTCGGGCTTCACCACGCTGGGCACCACCGTCAAGAATATGATGACTGGTACGTCGACCGGTTCTGGTTCTGGCAGTTGACCACACGGGCCCCTCGCGTGAACGCATGAGCGTCACGCACACCTTGTCGCGCTTCTGATCTTCCGACAGACGTTCGCACGTTTCGCGTGCGAGTGCGGGGGGGCGTGCGTCCTGCGTGTGCGTTACGTCCATGCCTTCACGTCGATCCGCAAGAACGTTTTCTCATTCAGGGTCCGCGCCACCGGTTTGGCGCGCGGCGGTCTTACGACCGGGTGAAGCATGTCACGAGTTGGAAACCGGAACCGGGAAAACCGGAGCCGGCGCCGCACCGCGGGGGTTGCGGCGCTGGAGTTCGCCATCGTGCTGCCGATGCTGATATCGGTAGTGCTGGGCATTGTCTATTACGGCGTTGTATTTGCTCTGCAGCAGGCGCTGACGCTCGCTGCGGCGGAAGGCGCGCGCGCTGCGCTGCGCTACCCGCTGGCATCGAACGGCGGCAACGCGGGGTCGACGGTGGGGCCACGCGTGCTCGCCGCCGCGCAGACTGCACAGGCAACGCTGCCGGTTTCCATTCGTTCGCTCGTCAATAGCGCAGATATCGCGCAGGCCATTGCATGTACAGCGCCTGCCGGAGCCGTCTGCGTGCGCGTGACCCTGAACCTGCCTACTAGGACGTTGTTGCCGACGCTGCCGCTGGTCCCAGTACCGGCGACGCTCACTGGCAGCGCGACCGTGCAGCTTTCGCCGGATACATGACAACAACGCCGGGTCTCAAAAGGGTCGATGCATGAGCAGCAATACCATCCGAATCATCGCGGTCTGCCTGCTCGTGCTGGCGGGCCTGTTGGCGCTGCTGGCGTGGCAGGTGGGCCGCCAGAGCACGCCCGTGGCGCCGCAGACGGGGACCGTGGCCATGCATCCCGTGGTGGTCACTACGCGCGCGGTCGAGGCCGGCAAGCCGATTACCGCCGATGCCGTGCGGATCGAACAGTTGCCGATCGATCCCGGCGGCGCCTATCGCGACACCACGCGCGTCGTGGGACAGGTGCCGCTCGTGGCGCTGGGCGCGAATGCGCCCGTGCTCGAAAGTCAGCTGCTGGCCGGTCTCGCGCGCCAGGTGCCGGAGGGCGAGCGCGCGGTGGCCGTGGCGGTCGATGAGGTGATCGGCGTGGGCCATCAGGTCCAGCCCGGCGACTACGTCGATGTGTTCGTGGTGATGCGCCGCGACTCTCAGGAGATCGCGGAAAGCCAGGCGCGCATGCTGCTGTCCCGGCTGCGCGTGCTGGCCTACGGTCACGGTGCGGTCAACGAAGCGCCGCCACACGAGGCGGAGCAGATGATGACGCGCCGCGACGGCGCGAAGACGGCGGTACTGTCCGTGCCCCTCGCCGCGGTGAGCCAGCTCGCGCTGGCCCAGCAGGCGGGGCGTCTGATGCTGGCCCTGCGCAATCCGAAAGATCCGGAGATGCCGAGCGACGGGATGTTCCCCGAGCCCGCGGGGGTGCTGAAGGCGCGCGCCGGCGTGCCCGCGGAAGCGACGCATGCCCCCGCCGATCGCGCGATTGCGGGGGTGGCGCTGGCCGGCATGATCGGCAGCCCGCCGGCCGCGGTCCGCCCCGTGCCACCCGCTGCGCAACCGGTGCCGGTTGCCGCCCCGGTGCGCCGCGAGGCCGCAACGACGACCCGGACTTCCGGCGTGGAAGTCATCCGCGCCGGCAAGCGGGATATCGAATAACACGAGTCGCACGGTATGCCTACTCATCCTTTCGTTGCCTTGCGATCCGGTGCTTCGACGCTCGTTGCCGCATCGCTGGCGCTATCGCTGTGGTTGTCGCTGTCGTTCCCGTTGTCGCTCGCGCTCGCGGCATCCGCTCGCGCGCAGGAAGCCGCTACCGGCACGCGCTCGATGCGCATGCTCGCCGGGGCGCAACAGGAAATTCGTCCCGGCCCCGCGCTCGAACGCGTGGCCGTGAGCAATCCGGCCGTGGCCGATGCCCTGCTGCTCAAGCACCGCAGCGGTCCGCCCTCCGTGCTCGTCGTCGCCAAGTCGCCCGGTATCACCGACCTGATGATCTGGGCCGGCGGCACACCGATCAGTTATTCGGTACAGGTGGATGCGGTAGCGCCCGACCGGGGTGGCGCCGATGTGAGCATCTCCACCGCTGGCGCCACCATCAGCGGGCAGTCTCCCGACGCGGCCGCGGCGGCGCGCGCGCAGGGCGCGGCACGCATGGCCACGTCGAATGGCAAGGCGGCGGACGGCAAGGCCGATGCGAAGGGCGGACTCATCGTCGATCGCTCGACGGTACCGGTCTCCGGCACGGTGCAGGTCGACGTGAAGGTCGTGGAGATCAGCAAGACCATCATCAAGGAAGTGGGCCTGAACTTCTTCAAGCAGAACGGCGGCTTTGCATTCGGCTCGTTCAGTCCGACCAGCATCACCAAGATCACGCCGAGCGGGCAGGGTACGGATATCGAGGGCACGGTGCCGATTGCCAGCGCGTTCAACCTGATTGCGGCCTCGGCGTCGCGCGGCCTCTTTGCCAACCTGAGCATTCTCGAGGCCAACGGGCTCGTGCGCGTGCTGGCGGAGCCGACGCTGGTCACGCTGTCCGGACAGAGCGCGAGCTTTCTCGCGGGTGGCGAGATTCCGATTCCGGTGCCGCAGGCGCTCGGGACCACGACGATCCAGTTCAAGCCGTTCGGTATCGGGCTGACGGTGTCGCCGACGGTGATCTCGAACCAGCGCATCGCGCTGAAGGTGGCGCCCGAAGCGAGCGACCTCGATCCGTCGCGCGGCATCCAGATCAACGGCGCCTCGGTGCCGGCGATCGTCACCCGGCGCGCGGACACGATGATCGAGCTCGGCGATGGCGAGAGTTTCGTGATCGGCGGGCTCGTGAGCCGCAACACCGTGAGCAATGTGAGCAAGGTGCCGTTCCTCGGCGACCTGCCCGTGATCGGCGCATTCTTCAAGAACCTGAACTTCCATCAGGAGGATCGCGAACTGGTCATCATCGTGACGCCGCACCTCGTGAAGCCGATGGCCAGGGATGCGCCCGCGGTGGCAGCCGTCGGCAACGATGGCACCACGAAGGCGAACCCGAACGTGTGGGGGCGCTTCATGGCCGGGGAATACGTCGATCCGACGTTGCCCGGCTTCTCGCGATAAGGATCGGGCACCGATGATGCAGCGAGACGTGGAGATCGATTACTTCCTGATGAACACGCGGCGCGACGATGTGCGCCAGTGGCTCGGGGGCGCGCTGACGGGACTGGGCGCGCTCGTGGCCGAAGACGGTTCGCACGAGTCGTTCGTGGAACAGGTGAGCGCGATTCGCCCGGGCCTCGTATTCCTCGACTTCTCGGGGGCGCATGCGCAGGTGTCGGGACGGCTGGCCGAGCATGTGGTGCGCCTGTTCCCCACGCTGCCGCTCGTTGCCGTGGGACACGCGACCGAACCGGAAGCCATGCTCGTGGCGCTGCGCGCGGGCGTGCGCGACTTTATCGACCTGCGCGGGAATCCGGCCGATGCCACGGCCGTGGTCAAGCGCCTGATGTTGCCGCGCTCGCAGGTGAAGGCCGCGGAGCCGACGCGGCGGGGCGGCATCGTGGCCGTGCTCGGCGCAAGGGCCGGCGTCGGCGCGACGACGCTGGCCGTGAACCTGGCCGCCACAGCACGCCGCGGCGCGTCGTCGGAAGTCCTGCTGCTGGACCTCGGCCTGCCCGTGCGCGATGCGGCGCTGTACTGCAACGTCACGCCCGAGTTTCATTTCGTCGAGGCGGTGCGCAACCTGCGGCGATTCGATCAGGTGTTCGTGCAGACCGCGCTCGCGCATCAGGCCAACGGCGTCTCGCTGCTGCCGCTGCCGGCCACGCTGGGCGAGCTGCGCGATATCTCGTACTCGGAAGCGCTCGCCCTGCTCGAACGGCTGCGCGCCTTTTTCGATCTGCAGGTGATCGATCTCGGCGGCTTTACGAATATCGACTTCATGGCGCAGATCGTCAATGCGGCGGATCACGTGATGATCGTCGTGGAGCAGAGCCTCGGCGCGATCGTGTCCGCCGCGGAGCTGCTGCAGGAACTGAAGAAGCGCGAGATCGAGCGCGACGACCTGCGGCTCGTGGTCTCGCGTTTCGACGCGCGTCTGGGCGTGGATGCGGCGCAGATTGCCGATCGCGTGGGGGTGCACGCCGTGGACACGCTGCCCGAGCGGCGCGAAGCGCTGCTGCTGGCGACCAACCGCGGCGTGGTGCTCGCGGACGACTTGCCCGCCGACCCGTATGTACGCGCCGTGGAGGCGCTCGCGGTACGGCTGGGCTATCAGGCGGGGCATGCGGCCGATCGCGGACTGCTGGCCCGGATGAAGGAGAAACTGCCCGATGGTTGGCGCGCGCCGCGCGGCAAGCGGGCTGGGAACTGACATGACGCAAGCGATCGAATTCTCGGACAACGCCGCTGCCCCGTTTCCTGCTTCGCAGGAATTCCATACGATCAAGGAGGCCGCGCACGAGCATCTGCTGACGCGCATCGAGGAACTCGGTGCGGAGTTCGGCCGGTGGTCGCGCGTGGCGATCCAGCGCTTTGTCGACCTGGAGCTGGAGAGCTTCACGCGGCTGCGCCGCATTCCGATCAACGAAGTGGAACTGCGCCAGATTTCCGAAGCGCTGACCAAGGAGCTGGCCGGCTTCGGGCCGATCGAGGATCTGCTCAACGACCCCGCCGTGGAGGACATCCTCGTCAACGGCGCGATGGACGTGTATGTGTCGCGCCATGGGGTGCTGGAACGCATTCCCGTGCGCTTTGCCGATGGCGGGCATCTGCTGCGCATCGTGCGCCGGATTCTCGCGCCGATCGGCCGCCGGCTCGACGAGTCGAATCCGATGGTCGATGCGCGCCTGCCCGACGGGGGCCGCATCAACGTCATCATTCCGCCGCTCGCGCTCGAAGGGCCCGTGGTGTCCATCCGGAAATTCCGCAAGGACCCGCTGACGCCGGCCGACCTGCAATCGCTCGGCACGATGAACCCCGAGATCTGCGAGCTGCTGGAAGCCGCGGTCAAGGCGCGCTGCAATATTCTCGTCAGCGGCGGCACGAGTTCGGGCAAGACGTCGCTGCTCAACGCGCTGGCGACGTTCGTGCCCGTGACCGAACGCGTGATCACGATCGAGGACACCGCGGAACTGGCGCTCAATCACCCGCACGTGGTCCGGCTGGAGAGCCGGCCCGGCGGGTTCGAGGGCACGGGCGTGGTGACCATTCGCGATCTGCTGCGCAACAGCCTGCGAATGCGGCCGGACCGCATCATCGTCGGGGAAGTGCGCGGCGGCGAGGTGCTGGAGATGCTGCAGGCGATGAGCACGGGCCACGATGGCTCGATGGGGACGATCCACGCGAGCAGCCCGCGCGAGTGCCTGTACCGTCTGGAGATGCTGGCGGGCTTCGCTGGGTTTCAGGGTAGCGAGATCAGCCTGCGGCGGCAGATTGCCAACGCCATCGACTTCATCGTGCAGATCGGCCGGCTGTCCAACGGCAAGCGCCGCATCCTGTCGATTACAGAAGTCACCGGGCTTGGCGACAACATCATCTCCACGCAGGAGCTGTGGCGCCACGAGCCCGTGCAGGGACCGGACGGCAGCGAGACCGACCGCTGGCTCTCGCTCGGCCTGATGCCCCATTCGCCGAAGCTGGCGCGCATGCGTCCGGCCGGCTTCATGCTCGACGACCGCTTCGATGTCTAGCGCCAGCCTCCTGCTCGCGGCCATCGCGCTGGTGATTCTCGGCGCGGGCCTGCTCATGCTCGCGACGGCACGCGCACGCGCGCAGGCCGAGGGGGCGCGCGCGCATTTGCAGGCGCAGACCGAGCAGGTGCGCGCGCGTTACGCCACGCCGGTGGAGCCGGGTCCGCAGGCCAGCGCGCGCGATCTCAAGCGGCGCTGGACCGAGCTGCTGCGGCGCGCCGATCTTGCCGATACGCGGCGCACATATCTGCGCTTCGGCGTGCCCGCGGGCGTCGCGATCCTCGTCGGCGCGATGCTGGGCGGCACGATCGGCGCGGTGGCGATGCTCGTCGTATCGGGCGCGCTGATCGCGTTTTTCGTATCGCTGCGCATTCGGCGCATCAAGCACCGCATGCTGCGCCAGTTGCCGGGCTTTCTCGATGGCGTGGTGCGGCTGATGGCGATTGGCAGCAGCGTGCCCGCCGCATTCCAGAACACGGTGGTCAACACGGAAGCGCCACTGCGCCAGTGCCTCGTGCAGGCGATTCATCTGCAACGCGCGGGCAAGGAGCTCGACCAGGCGGTGCAGCAGGTGGGGCGCGTGTATCGCCTCGACGAACTCGTGATGGTGGCGGCCGTGCTGCGGCTGGCCACGCGTTATGGCGGGCGCGCGGACGTGGTGATGGAGCGCACGGCGACCTTCATGCGCGATCACGAGGAAGCGCAGCGCGAGCTGCTGGCGCTGTCGGCGGAGACGCGGATGTCGGCATGGGTGCTCGGGCTGCTCCCGCTCGTGATGGCCGGCGCCCTGTTCGTGATCAATGCGGGCTACATCCTGTCGATGTGGCAGGACCCCGCGGGCCGCGCCATGCTGATTGCCGCGGGGGGCCTCGAGATCGCGGGCGTCGCGCTGCTGTATCGGCTGGCCCGATCGATTTAGGGAGCACGACCATGACGATGACGACACTGGTCTCGCTCAGCCTGCTGATGGTCGCATGCGCGGCGGGGCTGCTCGCATGGCCGCTGTTGCGGCAGTGGCGGCAGCGCTCGCGCGCGACGCGCACGATCGACTCGGCGCTGCAGCGGCAGGCCGGTGCTGCAGCGCCGGCGGCGTCCGCCACGGCGGCCGGCGTTGCGGCCGCTGCCAATGCAGCCGCCGCCACGAGCGCCACGGGCGCCACGAGCGTCGCGGGCACGGCGCTCGGCGGCAAGCTCGGCAACTCGCTCGGGAAGACGATCCAGACGCGCTTCAACCAGCGCTGGCTGGAGTCGCGCATCGGCCGCGCGGTGGTGACCGAGGAAGAGCAGGCGCTGCTCGAGCAGTGCGGCTACTACGGCGTGCGCGCGCGTGCCGTGTTTGGCGGGCTGCGCGTGGCGCTGCCCATCGTGGCGGCGATCGTTGCCGTGATCTGGCAGCTGCCACGCGGTAGCGATGCGGCGCTGACGTGGGGATTCGTTGCATTCGCTTTCGGGTTCTTCGCGCCCAAGCTCTGGCTGCGCCGGCGTGCCAAGGCGCGGCTCGCGCAGGTCGACGAGGAACTGCCGGTCCTGATCGACATGCTGCGATTGCTGCAGGGCGTGGGCATGTCGATCGACCAGAGCCTGCAGATCATCGTGGTGGAGTTCGGCAATCTGCTGCGCGTGCTCGGCCCCGAGCTGCATCGCGCGAACCAGCAGTTCGCCTCGGGCCGCTCGCGCGAGCAGACGCTGCTGCGCATCGGCCGGCTGTTCGATAGCGAGGACCTGAAGGGCTTGATCACCCTGCTGACGCAGGTGGACCGCCATGGCGGTGGCGTGCAGGAGCCGCTGCGCCAGTTCGGCGAACGTTTGCAGGTCGCGCGCAAGGCGCGCATGAAGGCAAAAATCGGCCAGTTGACCGTGAAGATGACGGGCGTGATGGTGGTGAGTCTGCTGCCGGTACTGCTGATCATCACCGCGGGACCGGGCTTTCTTGGCGCCATTCGGTTATTGGCACAGATGGGTGCGGCACGATGACGATGAAGAGCATGGCACGCGCGATGGCCGCGATGACGACAATGGCCCTGCTGGGCGGCTGCGCCGGGCTGGGGGCCGGTTCCAACAGCGCCGAGCGGATGGCCCAGCAGGCCGAGGCACAGATCGAGCTCGCGAAGCTGCGCGACAAGGAGGAGCGTGCCGAGTACAGCGACAAGGCCGTGTACCTGGGCCTGATCGGCCGCATGCAGCAGGAGGGGCTGTATTACGCGTCGCTGGCGCATATCGACGCCTATCAGCAGCGCTTTGGCGCGACGCCGGAACTCAGGTTGCTGCGCGCCGATGCATTGCGCGAGACGGGCCAGGACGATGCGGCCACGCAGGCCTATCGCGATCTGACCGGCACCGATCGGGCGGCGCGGGCCTACCACGGGCTGGGATTGCTTGCGGGACGCCAGGGCGATTTCACGCGGGCGGTGATGGCGTTGCGGCAGGCCGCGACGCTGGATCCCGTGAATGCGCCCATCGCGAACGACCTTGGCTATGCGTTGATGCGCGGGGGCGCGTTGCAGGAAGCGAAGGTGCCCGTGATGCAGGCGCTTCAGCTCGACGGGACGAACCCGCGCATCGTCAGCAATGCCGCGGTCTGGATGATGGCGGACGGCAAGCGCGCGCAGGCCACCGCGATGATGCAGCAGGCGAACCTGCCCGAGAACACGCGTGCGGCGATTCGAAAGGAAGCCGATCGTATCGCGCGCGCGGCACAGGCGCGGGCCAATGCCATGAGTGGCCCGGCGGGCAAGGTCGCGGCGGGGAAGCCGCTGGCCATGACCGACGCGCGCGGCGCGCTATCGGGAATACAACCGGGAATGCAACCGGGGATCCAACCGGGGGCACAACCCTGATGCCCGGCCTCCATCGCAACAGGACATCCGCCATGAACCTTGCCACCCGCCTCCGAACCTTTGCCGCCCCGGCCGTTGGGCTAGCACTTGGCGCGGCGCTTTGCCTGCCCGCCACGCCGGCATTCGCGCAGCAGCCGGCGGCCGATGCCGCGCCCCCGCCGGTGCGGATGGCGCCCATCGCCGAGCGCAACGATACGCGCGCGCTGCTGCAGATCCAGCGCTCGGGCGCGCAGGCGGGCCCCGGCCTGCCGATGACGGGCGAGCAGGCCGCGCTTGGCTACGAGCGCTATCTGGAAAGCTTCCGCTACGCGATACCCGAGTACTTCACGAGCCAGGCGACGGGCAGTCCGCTGCGCGGCGGGTCGGGCAGTCAGTCGTTCGGGCAGGCGTTGGGACAGTAAGGACGGCCGGTCATGCACGCCACGTTCGCCTCCAGGACCTTCTCCGCTCGCGGGAGCGGCGCATGTTGCGCGCGTGCGCGGCAGCGTGGCGCCGTGAGCGCGATGGCGGTGATCCTGATGGCGACCATCGGGGTGGCGGCGCTGGTGTCGATCGATATCGGGTATGTGTTCTATGGGCAGCGGCAGCTGCAGAAGATAGCGGATCTGGCGGCGGTGTCGGGCGCGCAGCAACTCAAGCGCGCGGCGGATCTTGCGACGACCAGCGCCAGCGTGATGGCGGCCGTGCAGGGCACGGCGACGCAGAACGGCTACAAGCCTGCGGTGACGACGTCGTGCGGCGATGTGGCGAGCGGCGCGGCGGATGGCATGCGCGCGTGCCTCGGGCTCTGGGATCCGGGCAATCCAGCGAATGGCGACAGCAGGCGGCATTTCAATTCGGGCTACAACCCGGCGACGGTCTCGGCCAACGCGGTGCGGGTGCAGGCGACGATGACGTTGCCGGTGTTGTTTGTGTTTCCGGGGTCGAGTGGGCGGCAATTGCGGGCGGAGGCGATTGCGGCGGGGAGTCCGCCGGTGGCGTCGTTCTCGCTGGGGAGCGGGCTTGTGGATGTCAACACGGCCAACGGCCTGCTGGGCACATTGCTCGGCCCGAATGTCGTCGTGAAGTTCTCCGCGGCCGACTGGTCCGGACTGGTCGGCTCGCAGATTTCGCTCGAGCAACTGCGTATCGCGGCGGGCGTGGGCACGATCAACCAGCTGCTGGGTCTCCAGCTTTCGCTGCGCGACTTTTATGCGCTGGTGCTGAAGGCCGCCAACCGCGACGCGCTGCTGAGCACGGCGCTGGGCACGCCGGCGACGACACTGGGTGTCGGGGGGGTGGGGGCGGCCGTGAGCCTGGCGAAGCTGCTGGACCTGGGCGTGCTGGCCCCGGCGGCCTCATCGGCGGCCGAGGTGGGGCTGAACGTTGCGTCGCTGATCGCGCTGGCGGCGCAGATTGCGCGCGGCGATTCTTCGGTGGCGTTGAATCTTCCGACCCTGAACGTTCCGGGCATCCTGTCTGCCAGCACGCGGCTGCTGGTCATTGAACCGCCACAGGTAGCGGTCGGACCTGTCAGGCAGACATCGGGCTCCACGCAATGGATCACGACGGCCTCCACCGGGCAGCTTGGCCTGGACGTCAATGTGCAGGCCACGACGATCAAGCTTGGCACGCTGGTCGATGTCTCGGTGCAACTGCCGTTGCGCGTGCGGGCGGCGACAGCGACTGCCGATCTCACCGCGCTGCAGTGCGCCGCAGATGCCACGCAACGCCGCGCAACCGTCGACCTTGCCCCGCGCGTGGCCGACCTCTGCATTGCCGACCCTGATGGCGGCAAGGGTTGCGCTGCCGTGGGCAAACCGGTGACGCTCGGCTCGGTGAAGGTGCTGGGCATTCCGCTCGCGGCGCTGACTGGATACGTGAACACCGTGAGCGGTGCCCCCCCGACGAAATCATCGGTAACGCTGGCACCGGGTGGCACCCAGACCATGCAGGCACCGATCCCCGTGGCGACCCTCGTAAAAGGGTTGCTCGATAGCCTCGAATTGAACCTGGCCGTTCTGAGCCTGCCTTTGCCGGTGGTGAAGACCGACATCCTGTCGCCGCTGCTGGCGCCGGTCGGGAGCCTGCTGGACCAGCTTTTGTCCGCGACGTTGCCGGCGCTAGGCATTCGCCTTGGCAATGCCGACCTCTGGATGAATGGCATCGATTGCAACAACGCCGAACTGGTGTACTGAAACGAAAACGAAATCATGAAAGCCGACCGCTGGGCCTACGAGAGCCTCGAAGTCTATGTCTGGGAAGGCAAGTACGAGATTGCCGACCGCGTCGCGCGCTTTCTCACGCCGCTTGGGGTCGATGTGATTCGCGCTGGCGCGCTCGAGTCGTTTCCTGCCGAGCCGCGTACGAAACCCTGCGTGGCCGTGATCAGTGCATCGGCGATCGGTACCGCGAAATTCACGCTCGAGTGGGAAGCCGCGCATGGCATGCCCGTCGTGTGGGTCGCCGCGCCCGATCGCGAGGTCGACCCGGGTCGCTTCCCGGCCGAATACGCCCATATCCTGCCGCACGATTTCTCGGGGCCGGACCTGCGCACGCAGATCGGCAAGCTGATGCCCCAGCTGCTGGCCGCATCGGAGACGGGGCCCGACGTCGCGGACCTCGTGGCCGGATCGCCCGCGATGCTGCAACTGCTGCAGCAGGTGGACACGTTCGCCGACTTCGACAGCAACGTGATGCTCTATGGCGAGACCGGCGCGGGCAAGGAGCGCATTGCGCGCCTGTTCCACGATCGCAATCGCACGTACGGCAAGGGACCGTTCATCGCGGTGAACTGCGGCGCGATTCCCGATGGACTGTTCGAATCGCAGTTCTTCGGCCACGCCAAGGGCGCGTTCACGGGCGCGATGTTCGCGCATCGCGGGTATTTCGAGCAGGCCAACGGCGGCACGCTGTTCCTCGACGAAATCGGCGACCTGCCGCTGTTCCAGCAGGTCAAGCTGCTGCGCGTGCTCGAGGAGAACGCATTGACGCGGCTGGGATCGGCGCTGCCGGTGAAGCTCGACTTCCGCCTCGTCGCGGCGACCAACAAGGACCTGCGCGAGGCGGTAGGGCAGGGCAAGTTCCGCGCGGACCTGTACTTTCGGCTGGCGGTGATCGAGCTGCGCATTCCGAGCCTCGAGGAGCGCGGTGCCGCGGACAAGGTGGCGCTGCTGCAATCGTTCATGCGCCATATGATGGGCGCCAAGCGGTTCGACGTGCTGCCGCCGATGCCGGACTGGCTCAAGGGCGCGGTGGGCACCGCGTTCTTCAACGGCAACGTGCGCGAGCTGCGCAACCTCGCCGAGCGCGTGGGGATCACCGTGCAGCAGTGCGGTGCCTGGGACGAGGATCGCATCCGGCCGTTGTTCCGGGGCCTGCGTCCCGGCGCGTTCGATGGCGGCGAGCGTCCGGCCGAGTCGCGCGGCGATGCCGAGGAGCGGCGCCGCATCATCGCGGCGCTGGACGCGAACGGATGGCGCCGGCAGGACACCGCGACCTGCCTCGGCATCAGCCGCAAGGTGCTGTGGGAGAAGATGCGCAAGTATCAGATCGTCGACAGCGAAGCCGCGGACAACGAAGTGGAATCCGCCTGAGCCGCGGCGTGACGTTATGATGCGGCACTCGTGTCGCGAATGACGTTGCCCAAGGAATCAGATTGCGCTTTCTCCACACCGCCGACTGGCATCTCGGTCGGCTGTTCCATGCCCGTAGCCTGATCGAGGATCAGGCCCATGTGCTCGACCAGTTCGTCGCCCTTGTCCGCGACGCACGGCCAGACGCCGTGCTGATCGCGGGCGACGTGTACGACCGCGCGGTGCCCCCGCCGGACGCGGTGGCACTGCTCGACGATGTGCTGGCGCGCATTGTCGTCGGCGAGCGTGTGCCCGTCGTGATGATCGCCGGCAACCACGACAGCGCCCAGCGGCTGGACTTCGGCGCGCGGCTCATGACCGGACAGGGTCTGCATGTGGCGGGACGCGTGGGCGCGCAGGCCAGCAGCCTCACGCTGCGCGACGCGCATGGCGACGTCCGCATCTATGCGATCCCCTACGCGGAACCGGCCGTCGTGCGCGACGCGCTGGGCCTCGAACTCCCGCATCACGAGGCGGCGCTGGGTGCCCAGCTGGCTGCCATTCGCGCCGCGCATCCGGCGAACACGCGATCGGTGGCCGTGGCGCACGCGTTTGTCGTGGGTGGCGCGGCCAGCGAATCGGAGCGTCCGCTCTCGGTCGGCGGCAGCGGTGCCGTCGCGGCCGGCGTGTTCGACGGCTTCGACTATGTCGCGCTCGGCCACCTGCATCGCCCGCAGACGCTGGGCACGAATGTCCATTACTCGGGGTCGCTGCTCAAGTATTCGCTGTCGGAGGCGGGCCACGCCAAGAGCGTGTCGCTGGTGGAACTCGACGGGGCAGGCGCGGTGCGCATCGAGCCGATCGCCCTGCGTCCGATGCGCGATCTGCGGCTGTTGCGTGGCGAACTGGCCACGCTTATCGCCAGCGCGGCGGATGACCCTTGCCGCGACGACTACATTCATGCGGTACTGACGGATGCCGGCGCGCTCCTCGATCCGATGGCGCGGCTGCGGCAGGCCTATCCGAACGCGCTGGCCATGGAGCGCGCGGTGCTCGCGCGCAGCGGCAGCGCACGCGAGGCGGGACGCCGCCTGCGCGAACTCGATACCGGCGCGTTGTTCGCCAGCTTCTTCCGCGAGGTGGCCGACGCCGACCTCGACGTGGACCAGCGCCGTACGCTGGACGACCTGCTTGCCGCAATGGCGGCATCGGAAAGGGAATCGGCATGAAACCGCTGCACCTGAAATTGCAGGCGTTCGGTCCGTTCGCAACCAGCGAGTCGATCGATTTCACCCAATTGGGGGACCAGGCGTTCTTCCTCATTCATGGCCCTACCGGCGCTGGCAAGACGACGCTGCTCGATGCGATCTGCTTTGCGCTGTATGGCGACACGTCCGGTGGCGAGCGGGATCCGCGCGATATGCGCAATGCCAATGCCGATCCGGCGCTGCGCACCGAAGTCACGCTCGAGTTCGCGCTGGGTTCGCAGCGCTACCGCGTCACGCGTTCGCCCGCGCAGGAGCGTCCGAGCCTTCGTGCGTCGGGCACGCTCGTGCGCGAGATTCCCAAGGCGCAGCTCGACGCGCTGGCCGAGGAGCGCTGGGTCAGCAAGGCGACCCAGCCTGGCCGCGTCAGCGATGCGGTGCGCGAACTGCTTGGGTTCGACAGCGCGCAGTTCCGGCAGGTCATCGTGCTGCCGCAGGGGCGGTTCCGCGAACTGCTGACCGCGAAGTCGCAGGAACGGCAGGCGATTCTCGAGCGCCTGTTCCAGACCGAACTCTATCGGCGCGTCGAGGAACTGCTGAAGGAGCAGGCGGCGGGCATCCGCCGCGAGGCCGATGCGATTTCGCTGCGCCGGAAGACGCTGCTCGATCAGCATGCGCTGGCAACGCCGGAGGCGCTGGCCGCGCGGATCGCGGGGCAGCAGGATGCACTGGCGATGCTCGACCGGCAGGAGCAGCTTGCGCGTGCCGATAGCGATGCGGCACGGGCTGCGTTGAGCAAGGCCGAGATCGAGGCGCAGCAGCTCAAGCGCTGGAAGGACGCGGAGGAAGCGTTCGGCAGGCTCTCCGCGCGGCGAGAGGCGATGGTTGCGGAGCGCGCGCGGCTGCGCACGGCGCAGCGGGCGGCGCAGGTGTCGCCAATGGCCGAACATCTGGCGGCGATGGCGCGCGATCAGGCCGAGGCGCGGGAAGCGCTGGCCCAGCGCGAGCAGGAGGTGGCGACTCATTCGACGGCCGCGCGCGCGGCGGCCGAGGTGCTGGCCGGCGAGCAGGGCCGTGGCGAGATGCGCGTGGCGCTGCAACGCGAGATTGCGGCGCGGGAGGCGATGCTGCCGCGCGCGCGGCAGATGAGTGCGCTGCAGGCGCGGCTGGCCGATGCCACGAAGGCGCTGGTGGGCGCGACGCGTGCGCGCGATACGGCGACGGCGGCGGTGGCGAAGCATCTGGAGCGTCAGCAGACGGTCTCGGTCGATCTGGAGCGTGCGCGGGCGGAGGCGATACCGATGGCCACGCTGACGTTGCAGCGCGATCAGGCGGTCGAGCAGCAGACGCGGCTGGCGCAGTACGCGGCCGCGCGTGCGCGCATGCCCGGGTTGCGTGAGGCGCTGGCGGCGGCCGAGCATGCGCATGTTCGCGCGGTGAGCGCGCGCGATGGCGCGCGGCAGGCGCTGGTGCACGATGAACGGGCCTGGCGCGCGGGACAGGCCGCGCGGCTGGCGAGCGACCTGGCGCGCGGCGCGCCATGCCCCGTATGTGGCGGCACCGAGCATCCGTCGCCGGCGGCGCATGCGGAGCTGTTGTCGATCGGCGACGCGCAACTCGATGCGAGCCGGGATGCGCTGCATCGGGCGGACGAGCAGGTACAGGCGACCGCTACGCGCCGGCATGCTGCGTATGGAGAGCTGGCGCAGGCCGAGGCACGGCTTGCGGATCTCGCGGAACTGGCACGGCTGCAGCCGGCGCCGGCTGTGGCCCGGATGGACGATGCACCCAGCGCGCCCAACGCGTCCGATGACGACATTGCCGCCGCCGCGCGGGCGATCGATGGGGAGGTGGCGCGGCTGACGGACGCGCTCAAGGTCGCGGCGCAAGCGGCCGCGCGGTTGCCGAACCTCGAGGCTGCGCATGCCGATGCGCGTGGCGCGCACGAAGCCGCCGTCGCGCAGGCGCGCGAGGCCGAGCACGTCGCGCAGCAGCTTGCGCAGGCCGCCGCGCAACTCGAAGGCGAATGGCGTGGCGCTTGCGAGCAGGTGCCCGAGGACTCGCGCGACCCGGTCGCGCTCGAAGCCGCGCTCGCCAAAGCGCGCGAGCGTGCGCTGGCGCTCGAGCAGGCATTGCAACGCGCGCAGATGACCGAACGCGATGCCGCGTCGCAGCTGGCCGCCGCCGTGGCCGCGCTAGACGCCGCGCGTACGCAGCTGACGCAGACCGACGCGCGCCACGTGCAGGCGCAGGCGTCGTTCGTCAACGCGATTGCCGCCGCGGGCTTCGACAGTCTCGAAGCCTGGCAGACCGCATGCCTGCCCCCGGCCGCGATGGTCGCCCTCGACGAGGCAGTACGCGATTTCGAGCTCGAGATCGCCCGTGCCGCAGACCGCCGCGAACGTGCCGAGGCCGAAGCGAAATCGCTGCAACCGCCCGACCTCCCGGCCCTGCAGGCCGCACGCGACACCGCCGCCGCCAACCTCGAGGCCGCAATCCGCCAGCGCAGCGAACTCGCCGCCGCGCGGGAGACGCTGCTGCAATGCCAGCGCCTGCTCGACGCGCTGGAAGCGGACGGCCGCGATATCGAGACACGCTACGCGGTGCTCGGACGCCTGTCGGAAGTGGCCAATGGCAACAATCCGCGCCGCATCACGTTCCAGCGCTTCGTGCTCGCCTCGCTGCTGGACGAAGTGCTCGAGGCCGCGTCGCAGCGCCTCATGCGCATGAGCCGCGGCCGCTATACGCTGCAACGCGTGCGCGAGCAGGTGGACCAGCGCAGCGCGGGCGGCCTCGACCTCGAAGTGTTCGACCATGACACCGGCGGCACGCGTCCGGCCAATACGCTCTCCGGCGGCGAAGGATTCCTCGCCTCGCTGTCGCTGGCGCTCGGCCTTGCCGACGTCGTGCAATCGCGCGCGGGCGGCATCCAGCTCGACACGCTGTTCGTGGATGAAGGCTTTGGCACGCTCGACCCGGAGAGCCTCGACTTCGCCATCCGCACGCTGCTGGATCTCCAGCAGGCGGGCCGGCTGGTCGGCATCATTTCGCACGTGAGCGAGCTCCGCGAACGCATCGACGTGCGGCTGGAAGTCCGCCCCGGCGCGGCCGGCAGCCACGCGGTGCTTCAACTACCCTAAGCTCACGGAAGCCCGGCGCGCGGGGCGGCAAGTGCCGTCCCGCCGGCTTGACCGGGCAATGGTCGCAGGTGTAATCTCCTTCTCACTGTTCATTGTGCGAATTCAAGTTCGATAGGCGAACAAATCGGTTCCACAAGGAGGCAGCCTGCGGCGCCACCGTGCCGCTTGTACCAGACAACACAAGATTGTCGGACCCTGTTCCGCTGCCGCCGCGCCCAGCCGCGACGCAGCGGATAAATCGTCCAGCAAGAATTATCCGGAGACCTCCTTTGCGCGCCGCCCCATGCGGCCCGGGCCCGGACCTCTGCCGGACCCTTCCGTGATTGGAACGCAAGTGATCAACAAGCTTTATGACTCGGTGGAATCGGCGGTCGCCGACATCCACGATGGCGCCACGATCATGATCGGCGGCTTCGGTCTTGCGGGCATGCCCGCGGAACTGATCGACGCACTGATCGCCCAGGGCGCGCGCGACCTCACCATCGTCAACAACAACGCCGGCAACGGCGACACCGGTCTGGCCGCGCTGCTCAAGGCCCGTCAGGTGCGCAAGATCATCTGCTCGTTCCCGCGCCAGGCCGACTCGTACGTCTTCGACTCGCTCTACCATGCGGGCGATATCGAACTGGAACTGGTGCCGCAGGGCAACCTGGCCGAGCGCATTCGCGCGGCCGGTGCCGGCATCGGCGGCTTCTTCACGCGCACGGCCTACGGCACGCCGCTGGCCGAGGGCAAGGAAACGCGGATCATCGACGGCAAGGGCTACGTGTTCGAGAAGCCGATCTACGCGGACTTCGCGCTGATCAAGGCCGACACGGCCGACCGCTGGGGTAACCTGACGTACCGCAAGACCGCGCGCAACTTCGGCCCGATCATGGCCACCGCCGCCAAATGCGCGATCGTGCAGGTCAGCCATATCGCCGAGCTCGGCGAGATCGACCCCGAACGTGTCGTCACGCCTGGCCTTTTCGTCAAGCGCGTGGTGAAGATCGAAGGCGCCGCCGCCAAGGCCGCCTGACGCGCGACAAGGAGAACAGACATGCAACGCCTGACCCGCGATCAAATGGCCGCCCGTGTGGCCAACGACATTCCCGAAGGTGCCGTGGTGAACCTCGGCATCGGCCTGCCCACGCTGGTGGCCAACCACCTGCCCGCCGACCGCGAAATCCTGCTGCATAGCGAGAACGGCGTTCTGGGCATGGGCCCGGCGCCCGCGCCCGGCGAGGAAGACGGCGACCTGATCAACGCCGGCAAGCAGCCCGTGACGCTGAAGGCCGGTGGCTCGTTCTTCCATCATGCGGACTCGTTCGCGATGATGCGCGGCGGCCACCTCGACTTCTGCGTGCTGGGCGCGTTCCAGGTGTCCGCGAAGGGCGACCTCGCGAACTGGCACACCGGCGCGCCGGGTGCGATTCCCGCCGTGGGCGGCGCGATGGACCTCGCCATCGGCGCCAAGGAAGTGTTCGTGATGATGGAACACCAGACCAAGCAGGGCGAGAGCAAGGTCGTGGCGGAATGCACGTACCCGCTGACCGGCATCGGCTGCGTGACGCGCATCTATACGGACCTCGCCACGATCGACGTGACCCCCGACGGCCTCGTCGCGCGCGACCTCGTGGAAGGCCTGACCTTCGAGGAACTGCAGCGCGTCACCGGCGTGACCCTCAAGCAGGCAGTGGCCGCCTGATTGGCCGCCTGATTGGCCGCCCGACCGTTCGATACGCAACGACATAGCACCGAGAGAGACAGACCATGACCGAAGCCTTTATCTGCGACGCCATCCGTACCCCCATCGGCCGTTACGGCGGCAGCCTGTCGGCGGTTCGCCCCGACGATCTGGGCGCCGTGCCGCTGCGCGCGCTGCTCGCGCGCAACACGGGTCTGGACGCGGCCGCGATCGACGACGTGATCTTCGGTAACGCCAACCAGGCGGGTGAAGACAATCGCAACGTCGCGCGCATGTCGCTGCTGCTGGCCGGCCTGCCGGAAGCGGTGCCGGGCTCGACGATCAACCGCCTGTGCGGCTCGGGCATGGACGCGACCGGCACGGCCGCGCGCGCCATCAAGTCGGGCGAAGCCAACCTGATGATCGCCGGCGGCGTGGAAAGCATGAGCCGCGCGCCGTTCGTGATGGGCAAGGCCACCTCGGCCTTCTCGCGCGATGCGCAGATCTTCGACACGACCATCGGCTGGCGCTTCGTCAACCCGGCGATGCGTGCCGCGTACGGCGTGGACTCGATGCCCGAGACCGCGGAGAACGTGGCCACCGATTACAAGATCAGCCGTGAAGACCAGGATCTGATGGCGCTGCGCAGCCAGGAGAAGGCTTCGCGCGCGCAGGCCGACGGTACGCTGGCGCAAGAGATCACCGCGGTCACCATTCCGCAGAAGAAGGGCGACGCGATCGTCGTCGAGCGCGACGAACATCCGCGTGCCACCAGCATGGAAGCGCTGGCCAAGCTGCGCGGCGTGGTGCGTCCGGACGGTACCGTGACGGCCGGCAATGCCTCGGGCGTGAACGACGGCGCCTGCGCCATCCTGCTCGCCAGCGAAGCCGGCATCAAGCAGCACGGCCTGACGCCGCGCGCACGCATCGTGGGCATGGCCACCGCCGGCGTGGCGCCGCGCGTGATGGGCATCGGCCCCGTTCCCGCTTCGCAGAAGGTGCTCAGGCAGGTCGGCCTGACCATCGACCAGATGGACGTGATCGAGCTGAACGAGGCATTCGCCGCGCAAGGCCTGGCCGTGCTGCGTCAGCTTGGCGTGGCCGACGACGACAAGCGCGTGAACCCCAACGGCGGCGCAATCGCGCTGGGCCACCCGCTCGGCATGAGCGGCGCGCGCCTGGTGACCACGGCCATGTACCAGCTGCACCGTACCGGCGGCCGTTACGCGCTGTGCACGATGTGCATCGGCGTGGGCCAGGGTATCGCGATGGTGATCGAGCGCGTGTAACCCTTCGCGCTCAACCTTCTGTCCTTCCTGCCGTTAACCCTGAGTGGGAAGGTTCAGTGCTGTCTCTTCCCCAACGAGGTAGAGCAAATGCGGCCGGGCCGACAGGCTCGCCGGCCTTGCCGCATCTTTTTCTGATGGAACCGGCGTCGTTAGCCGGTGCGGAGTATTGAGATGTCCCTTCCCGTTGCCACGCTCGTTACCGGTGCCAGTTCCGGCATTGGCCGCGCCATCAGCGAAATGCTGCTGGCCGATGGCGTCACCAGGGTGATCAACGTCGATTACGTTGCCCCCACCTGGTCCCATCCCAACATGACCTTCTTCCAGGCCGACCTGACCAATGCCGAGGCGACCCGCGCCGTGGCGGAGCAGGTGACCTCGCAATTCGCCGTTACGCGGCTCGTGAACAATGCGGGCGCCACGCGCCCCGGCACGGCCGACACGGCGACCGTCGCGGATCTGAACTACGTCGTCGGCCTGCACCTGCAGGCGTCGATGCTGCTGACCCAGGCCTGCCTGCCCGCGATGCGCGCGGCCGGCTATGGCCGCATCGTCAACATGGCCTCGCGCGCGGCGCTCGGCAAGCCGGATCGCGTGGTGTATGCCGCGACCAAGGCCGGCCTCGTTGGCATGACCCGTACGCTGGCGATGGAGCTGGGCGGAGACGGTATCACCGTCAATGCCGTGGCACCGGGTCCTATCGCCACCGAGCTGTTCCGAAAGAGCAATCCGGAAGGCAGCGAACAGACCAAGCGCATTCTCGCGAGCATCACGGTGAAGCGCATGGGAACGCCGGAAGACGTGGCACGTGCCTCGCTCTTCTTCCTGTCGCCCGACAACGGTTTCGTGACCGGTCAGGTGTTGTACGTCTGCGGCGGCACTACCCTGGGCGTCGCGCCCATTTGATGACAAGAATCAGCATAACCCGGCGGTCCCACGAGGGTCGCACGGTCCCATCGATATAGTGGAGTCAAGCATGAGCATTACCAAACAACCTTCGAAGGTGCGCAGACACCTGCTGGCAGCCGGCGTGGCACTCGCCGCCGGTATCGCGGCCATGGGCGGCGCGCAGGCACAGCCGGCGTACCCGAGCAAGCCGATCACGCTGATCGTGCCGTTCTCGGCTGGCGGCACCACCGACATCCTCGCGCGCATCGTGGGTCTGGAACTGGGCAAGTCGCTCGGCCAGCCCGTGGTGATCGACAACCGTCCGGGCGCGGGCGGCAACATCGGCGCAAGCCTGGCCGCCAAGGCGCCGGCCGACGGCTACACGCTGTTCATGGGCACGATCGGCACGCACGCGATCAACCAGTCGCTGTACTCGAAGCTGCCGTTCGACCCGGTCAAGGATTTCGCGCCGATCTCGCGCGTGGCCATGGTGCCGAACGTCGTGGTCGTGAACCCGAAGGTGCCGGTCAACAACATCAAGGAACTGATCGCCTACGTGAAGGCGAACCCGGACAAGCTGTCGTTCGGCTCGTCGGGTAGCGGTTCGTCGATCCATCTGTCGGGCGAACTGTTCAACATGATGACGAACCTGCATATCCAGCACATTCCGTACAAGGGCAGCGCCCCGGCCGTGAATGACCTGCTGGGCAACCAGATCGGCCTGATGTTCGACAACCTGCCGTCGTCGTACCCGCACGTGAAGGCCGGCAAGCTGCGCGCGATCGCCGTGACCTCGGCCAAGCGCTCGCCTGCGCTGCCGGACGTGCCGACCGTGGCCGAAGCCGGTGTGCCGGGCTACGAGGCGACCTCGTGGTTCGCGCTGTACGCCACGGGCGGTACGCCGCAACCGATCGTCGATCGCCTGAACGCCGAAGTCGTGAAGATCCTCGCGATGCCGGAGGTGAAGAAGAAGCTGGCCGAGCAGGGCGCCGAACCGAATCCGGAAAAGCCGGCGCAACTGGCTGCCTTCATGAAGACCGAGGCCGCCAAGTGGGCCAAGGTGGTGAAGGCCTCGGGCGCGACGGTGGACTGATCGATCCGCTCCAGCACCATAAAAAAGCCGGCGCTACGCCGGCTTTTTTTCGTTTGGGGCCAGCAGCCTTCAAAAAAAACCGCGACATGTATGCAGTCGCGGATGAATCCCAGGCCCCAGCCTTCGGGGCGGGAGGAGACAACGGTGCATCAGGACAGGCTGTACTTGACCACCTGCTCCTCGACGCCGACGAAGCGCACGAGCTGGCGCAGGCCGCTCGCGTACTCCTTGATATGGTGGCCTTCCGGCGTGTCGGGCAGCCGGTAGTAGATCGGTGCGGACGTGGCGCGACGCTGGATCGGACCGGGACGATCGCTCGGCGGAATCGAAATCTCGGGCGCGTCGGTGGACGACTCGGCGGACAATTCCGACAATTCGGCGAGCGCGGACAGGGTTGCAGTGTCCGGTCTTGCATTCATGACAGACTCCCAGGGTGCCGTTGGATGCGGGTTGCAATGTCTGGAATGTATTGCAGACGAACGAGAATTGCCATTTCGACTTTTTTAATTCTGTATCGGAACAACTGCTTAAATTGTCAGAAATGGATGAAGGTGACATTTGTCACATTCTGGTGAATGTCTTCTCCAGATCCGGGCACGGTCTCACCGGTTAACGGCATGACTTGCCCCGACTTGCGCGCTACCATTACGCGATCGTCACGGGCGACCCCCCATCTTGCAAGCTCCGTGCCCGTCGGAAACTCCCAACGAACGCATGTCCACTCCGCACGCACTGTTGATCTCGCTGATCGAGAAGCCGTCGTCCGGCTATGACCTTGCACGCCGCTTCGACCGGTCCATCGGCTACTTCTGGCACGCCACGCACCAGCAGATCTACCGCGAGCTCGGACGCATGGCGGAGCAGGGCTGGATCGCCGTGGAAGAGCCCGCAAGCGTGTCAGAAGGCGACGAAGCGGAAAAAAGGAATCGTAAAAAGGTATATCGCGTGCTGCCCGCGGGCCGGGAGGAGCTCGCGCGCTGGGTCCGTTCGCCGGGGCACGGGCTCGACCAGCGTGAGGAAATTCTGGTCAAGCTGCGTGCGGATGCGGCCATCGGCCCGCTCGGGCTGGGCGAGGAAATGGCGCGCCTGATCGCGTTGCACGAGGCGCGCCTGGAGACCTATCGCAATATCGAGCGCAAGGATTTTGGCGCCGCGCGCATGGATCGCGCGCAGCAGCTGCAGTACGCGCTGCTCCAGCGCGGTATCCGTTTCGAGGAAGACTGGGTGGCCTGGGGCCGCGAACTGTTGCCGCTGCTCGCGGCGCCCATGCCGTCCTAGGCGGCCACGGCGGCGGCGCGGGCCTCCGCAAGGCCGAGGCGACGGCGCGCCAGCGCGTATTCCTCGATGAAACGATGCACGAGATCGGCCGCGGGTACCACGCGCTTGATCGCCCCGACGCCCTGGCCGGCCCCCCAGATCTCCTTCCACGGCTTGACGCGCGTCGAGCCGAAATTCATCGACGTGGGATCCGACACCGGCAGCGCGTCCGGGTCGAGGCCCGCGCGCACGACGCTCTCGCGCAGGTAATTGCCATGCACGCCCGTGAACAGGTTCGAGTAGATGATGTCGTCGGCGCCGCTGTCCACGATCATCTGCTTGTAGGCGGCGTCGGCGTTCGCTTCGACCGTGGCGATAAAGGCGGAGCCGATATAGGCGAGGTCGGCACCGGCCGCCTGGGCCGCCAGCACGGCGTTCCCGCTCGCGATGGCGCCGGACAGCAGCAGCGGACCGTCGAACCACTCGCGGATTTCATGCAGCAGCGCGAACGGCGAGATCGTGCCCGCGTGGCCGCCGGCACCGGCCGCCACGGCGATCAGGCCGTCGGCGCCTTTCTCGATGGCCTTGCGCGCGAAGCGGTTGTTGATCACGTCGTGCAGCACGATGCCGCCATAGCTGTGGACGGCGTCGTTGACCTCGGCGCGCGCGCCAAGCGACGTGATGACGATGGGCACCTTGTACCGCACGCACAGTTCGAGGTCGTGTTCGAGCCGGTCGTTCGAGCGATGGACGATCTGGTTCACCGCGAACGGCGCCGACGGGCGATCGGGATGCCGCGCGTCGTGCTCGGCCAGCTCGGTCGTGATGCGGTCCAGCCAGACTTCGAGCTGTTCGGCCGGACGGGCGTTCAGCGCGGGGAACGATCCCACGACGCCAGCCTTGCACTGCGCGATCACGAGGTCGGGGTTCGAGATGATGAACAGCGGCGAGCACACCGCGGGCAGGGACAGGCGGTCTTGCAGCAGGGGAGGCAGGGCCATGGCAGGAAGTCTCCGGCGAAGGTTATCGACAGGTAACGGGCAATGTGCAACTAGTTGCATAGTGTGTGCATAGTATAGAGGAGCCTGCCGCCGTCGCAAGTGGATGTTCCTGTGGCGCGTTGTCTACAATGAGCGCATCGCCTGCCAGCATGACGGAATCGTCAGTGACCACCCCTTCCAGCGCCGACCCCCTGGCCATGCACGCCGAAGCCCTCTTCGACGCCGACCTCGACAGCTGGCGCGCCCACCCCGAACGCGCGTTCGATGGCTGGCTCTCGCAACATGGCTTCCGGCACGGTACGGCGGTGGTCTATCGCTCGATGTGGGGCAAGCTGCTCCGCTGGTCCGGCGAGCAGGGCCTGGCGCCGCTGACGTGGTCGGCGGCGCAGATCGGCGAATTTCTGGACGCGCAAAAGCTGCACAAGTCGCATCGGTATCGCTACGCGCGTCTGATCGAGCGCGTGTTCCAGCACCTCTCGCTCGCGCGGCAGGATCTCCAGAATCCCGCGAGCCTGGCCGTTCGCGCGAAGCTCGCGGATGGGGAGAACGATCCCACCGCATTTCTGCTGCCGGGCGAGCGCGATCTGCTCGTCGCGCGCGTGCTGGCGCCCGCCGGCGACAACCCCCTCGATATCGGGGATGGACGCGGGGACGGTCGCGGGAGTGGGGAAGCGCGCGTCTCCCCCACGCAGTGGAAGCGCGCGCGTGACGTCGCGCTCGTGGCGGTGCTGCTCGGCGCGGGCCTCAAGGTGGCGGAGATCCGCGCACTGCGGCTCGATGCCATTGACGGGCTCGCGGATCGCGACGACCATGGCATGCCCGCCCTGCAGATGGTGCGTGCAGACAACGGGCGCGCCTACACCGCGACGCTGTTCGGGTTTGCGCACGCGCCGTTGCGGCAGTGGCTCGCGCTGCGCGCCGCGGCGGGGACGCTGGGCGATCTCGTCTTTCCGGCGATGGCATCGGGGCGGCCGATGCATGCCGCGTCCGTCTATCGCCGGGTGGAAATGCTGCTCGACGAAGCGGGTGTGCTGGCTGGCCGCAGTGAGCGCGCCTCCCCACAGACACTGCGCAATACCTGTGGCGCAATGCATTTCGACGCGGGCATGCCGCCCGCGGCAGTGGCGCAATTGCTGGGCATGCGCGACCTCGAATCCGGCTGGCGGCTCCATGCGGCGTATCAGGCATGGCAGGCACGTGCCGGATTGCCGGTCGCCCTGACCGGTAACCGGGCCGCGGATGTATCTTCGGCGTAACCTTCGGCAGGTATGATGGCCGACCGCTCAACGACTTCCATCCAGAAAACGATCACATGTCCGAGACCTTACTGCTGACAGGAGCCACCGGCTATATCGCTTCCCATACCTGGGTCGCGCTGCACAATGCCGGATACAACGTCATCGGCCTCGATAATCTGTGCAACAGCAATCGCGCGGTCGTGGAGCGGCTGGCGCGGATTACCGGATCGAATCCGCATTTCGTGGAAGGCGACGTGCGCGACCGCGCGTTGCTGGACAAGCTTTTCCGCGAACACCGGATCACGGGGGCGATTCACTTCGCCGCGCTGAAGGCGGTGGGCGAATCGGTGGCCAAGCCGCTCGCGTATTACGACAACAACCTGAACGGCCTGCTCACGCTTTGCGCGGCAATGGACGCTGCCAATGTGCGCCAGCTGGTTTTCAGCTCGTCGGCGACCGTATATGGCAATCCGCACACGGTGCCGATCCTCGAGAATTTTCCGCTTTCGGCGACGAATCCTTATGGGCAGACGAAACTCATGGGCGAGCAGATTTTGCGCGACCTCGAGTTGTCGAATCCCGACTGGAAAATCGGCTATCTGCGCTATTTCAATCCGGTCGGCGCGCACGACAGCGGCCTGATCGGTGAAGACCCGGGCGGCGTGCCCAACAACCTGATGCCATATGTCGCGCAGGTGGCCGGCGGCCGCCGTGAAAAGCTCATGGTATTCGGGGGTGACTACCCGACCGTCGATGGCACGGGCGTGCGCGACTATATCCATGTGAGCGACCTCGCCGATGGCCACCTTGCCGCGCTGGTGTACCTGCGCGACAAGAACGAGGGTTTTACCGTGAATCTGGGTACCGGCCGCGGCTACAGCGTGCTCGAGGTCGTCAAGGCGTACGAACGTGCGAGCGGCAGGCCCGTTCCATATCAGATCGTGGATCGCCGCCCCGGCGATATCGCCTCGTGCTACGCCGATCCCGCGCTCGCGCAGCGCCTGATCGGCTGGCGCGCGCAGCATGACATCGATCGCATGTGCGAGGACTCGTGGCGCTGGCAGTCGATGAATCCGCTGGGCTTTGCAGGTTAGCCGGCCCGGCTGGCCGTCACGGTCATAAGAAAAAACCGGGCAATGCCCGGTTTTTTATTTGTCGCCGAAACTGGCCCGCTTTAGCGGATCAGGAAATCCTCGACGGTCTTGCCGTTGGCCAGCGCCTGCGTCAGCCAGCCCGGGCGCTTGCCGCGGCCGGTCCAGGTATTGCCAGCGGTATCGCGATACCGAACCGGCACCTTGCGGCTGGCCTTCTTGCCGGCCGCCGGCTTGGCGCCGAACCCGAGATCGTCAGCCGTCAGGCCATATTGTTCGATTTTCTCGCGAATATCGGCAATCACTGCAGCTTGCTCGCGAGACTTGATCTCCTCGGCCTGCTTCTGCAGTTCGTTGATTTTCTGAACGATTTCCTGATAGGTCGCCATGGTTGCCTCGATCGCTGAATTGACGACGGGAATTATAACCATTTATTGCGTGACTGCAAATCCGCGTATCGGCCTGTGCCCGAGAAATGAAGAATGTCCTCATTTCAAATTGCGCACTGAACTTTCGCGCGGAATGCGGGTCGCCAGGTATTTTCGCCGTAGCGATGCAGACGGTGCCGAAGATGCAGAATTTTCTCATCGGCATTCTGTGCCGGATTCGTGAAAATCGACCGAATGTACCGCGATCCCGCGCCAGCACTACCACTGGGAAAATTCCGAGCGTGTGCCGAGGCCTCGACAATTACCGATCCGATGCCGAAGTGCGCGAATCTGCATTCGCGTTTGCGATTTACCGCAATGCCTCAAGGATGTATCGGGGTCGCCGTTATTGCCCAAGAGCGGATCACCACGCAGTGATCCGCCGGAACGGGGGTAAGGAGAACCTTCGTCGCATCCAACCTAATGGCTTCGGCGCATCATGTCCTTTCAGAATATTCAGATCAGAACGCTCCTTAGAGGGGCGATGGCTTCGTTGACGGCAATTCTGTTGCTGGTCGGCGGTGCCGGGCTGCATGGCATTTCGCAGTCCAACGATGCGCTCAAGGAAACTTATTCAAATCAGCTGGCGTCGGCGCAGGCGCTCAGCGAGGCGATGCTCGGTACGACGCGCCTGCGCCTGGCGCTGGACCGCGGCGTCATGCCGGGCTCGGAAAACGACGATCCGAAGAAGCATGTCGATCGTTCGAAGGTGTTCGTGGATGCTTCCGATACCGCCTGGAAGCGCTATCTGGCGCTTCCGCAGGGCGACGAGGAAAAGGCGCTGGCGACCGAGCTCGGGCGCAAGCGGCAGGACTTCTTCGAGAAGGGCATCGGCCCGCTTCAGAACGCGCTGCTGTCGCAGAACCGTGACGAAGCGCTGCGCCTCGCACGCGACACGATGCCGGAACTGCAACGCGCGCTGGGCAGCGCGCACGAAGCCCTGGAGAAATTCCAGCTGCGGACGGGCAAGGACAACTTCGAGGGCGCGCAGGCGCGCTTCGAACGGCTGCGTGTCATGGCCGTCGCCCTGATCGCGCTGGGCATGCTGATCGCCGTCGCCGGCACCATCACGCTGCATCGCGCGATCGTGCGGCCGGTGGAAGAGGCGCTGGGCGTGTTCGAGCGCATTGCGCGCGGCGACCTGACCTCGCGGATCGTCAGCGTGTCCCGCAACGAGATCGGCCGCATGATGCAGGCGCTCGCAGCGATGCAGGAGAGCCTGTCCGGCATTGTCGCGGAAGTGCGCGGCGGCACCGATTCGATCGCCTCGGCCACGCAGCAGATCTCGGCCGGCAACACGGACCTGTCGCAACGCACCGAGGAACAGGCGTCGTCGCTGGAACAAACCGCCGCGAGCATGGAAGAACTGACCACCGTGGTGCGCCAGAACGCCGACAACGCTCGCCAGGCCGGCATGCTGGCCGGCGAGGCGTCGCAGATCGCGCTCAAGGGCGGCGACGTGGTGGGCCGCGTGGTCGATACGATGAACGAGATCAACGGCGCGTCGCGCAAGGTGGTCGAAATCATCGGCGTGATCGAGGGCATCGCGTTCCAGACCAATATCCTGGCGCTCAACGCCGCGGTGGAAGCGGCGCGCGCCGGCGAGCAGGGCCGCGGCTTCGCGGTCGTGGCCGGCGAGGTGCGCAGCCTCGCGCAACGCTCGGCCAATGCGGCCAAGGAAATCGAATCGCTGATCAGCGAGTCCGGACAGCGCGTGGAGTCGGGGACGCGCCTCGTGGCCGAGGCGGGCCAGACCATGGGCGAGATCGTCCAGGCCGTACGCCGCGTGACGGACATCATGAACGAGATCGGCGCGGCCACGCAGGAACAGACCACGGGCATCGAACAGGTCAATCAGGCCGTGAGCCAGATGGACGAAGTGACCCAGCAGAACGCGGCACTGGTGGAGGAAGCCGCGGCCGCGGCGGGCGCGCTCGAAGAGCAGGCACAAAAGCTCAAGAACGTGGTGTCGGTGTTCACGCTCGCGGCCAGCGGCACGCGGCCGGCGCCGATGGTCGCCGCCGCCGTGGCGCGCGTGGCGCCCGATCTGGCACCCAGCCCGGCTGCCTTGCCGGCCGTGGCGCGCACGCAGGCCGCGCGCCAGCCGGTCAAGCCGTCGGGGGCGCGCGCGCCCGTTGTACGCAAGCCACGCGAGACGCGTTTGTTGCGGCCCAGCGTTGCCGCGGCAGGCCCTGCTGCGTCCGCCGACGACAACTGGAGCGCGTTCTGACGTTCTGAATGAAAGGAATTGAGCGAACGGCTGTTCACACGGCGTCGGCAAAATGCCATGATGCGGGCTTTTGTGCCCGCCTCGTCGGTGTGAGTCGCGCAAGCGCTCCCAGGATTCACCTTTCCGGACTCGCGCAAGCCCGCAGCCTGTAAGCCCCAGCTTGTTAAGCCCCGAATGATTGCCTCGACTTCCAGTCTCCTGCTGTTCGCTGTGCTGCTCGGTGCCGCCGCCGCGCTTGGCATGCGCTCAGCCAGGCCGGACGCGGGCCGGGACGGCAAGCTGCTGCGCCGCTTGTCGTGGTCGGCCGCCGTGATGTCGCAGGCGTCGATCGGCTTGCCGCTATGGGTAGCCATCGGTTCCGGTTCGCTCTCGGCGCTCGAGGATCCGGTGCGCGCGGTGTCGGCGTTCGCCTCCGCGACCGCTGCCGCCATCGCGTCCGCCCACGTCTTCACGGTATTGAAACAATGGCTGCGCGGTGCCACGCGTGCCTGGCGCGTGGTGGCCGTGATGTCGATGCTCGGCGGTGCCGGCATGGTCGCCGTGGCCGGTGCGCGCATGGGCCGGCTGTGCGGTAACGGTTCGCTGACCGCGCGCGCCTGCCTCGACGCGGCCGTGCTGCCCGACCCGGGCTGGCTCGGCGGCGGCATCGCGCTGCTGTGCTTCGCGATGTTCGCGTTCCATCGCGCGCAATCGCGCGGCTGGCTCCCCGCCCCGATGCGTCCCGAGGCCACGCTGATCGAAGACACCCCGGACGACTTCCCGTCGGCCGCGTCGCTGCCCCGCGCGGCCGGTATGCGCGGCGGCCGGAAGCAGGTCGGGCGGATTCCGGGCCTGACCGTGCGGCCGTCCGGACGCGGCGGCGAGGCCGTGGGCGAGTACAGCGTCTCAACCGATCTGCCGGACCGCATCGCGTTCGGCCGCTGGCTCGACCAGACCCTTGCGCAGGCGCGGTTGACCGAGACCGGCTGCGCGGTGCTGCTGATCCATATCGCCGACTTCCGCGAGGTCGACGAGGTATTCGAAGTCCGCGCCGACGATATCCTCGCGCAGGACGCGGGTGCGCTCGCGCAGGCCGCGCTGGAACCGCACGACTTCCTGGCGCGGCTGGCCCGCGACGAGTTCGCGGTGGGCGTGCCCGAGCTCGTGCACCACGGGCGCGCGCACGAGCTGGGCTCGCGCGTGCTGGGTTCGCTGGCCGAATTCGTGGCCGCGCGCGGACTGCAGATGCAGATCGGCGTGAATATCGGCATCGCGATCTATCCGCGCGATGCGCAGACGTCGGAGGGCCTGATGCAGGCCGCCCGCGTCAGCCTGTCCGAGGCGCGCGAGAGCGGGTCGAACCAGGTGCGCGTGTTCAACTCCGCCGCGGGCGAGCGCGCGCGCCGCATGCGCGTGATCCGGCGCGACCTGTGGCTCGCGATCCAGGACGACGGGCTGTCGCTGCAATACCAGCCCAAGTTCGACGTGAAGCATCGCACCGTAGTGGGCGCCGAAGCGCTTTGCCGCTGGCGCCACCCGACGCTCGGCGTGGTCAATCCCGCCGAGTTCATCATGGTGGCCGAGCAGTCCGGCCAGATCGACAAGCTCGACGACTGGGTCATTGCCAGCGTGTGCGCGCAGGTCCGGCTCTGGCAGGACGCGGGACTGCCCGTGGTTCCCGTGGCGATCAACGTGTCGGGACTGCGTTTCGCGAGCCGCAACTTCCCGCAGTACCTGCTCGAGCAGATCCACCAGCACGACATTCCGCCGTCGGCGATCACGCTCGAGATCACCGAGACCGCGGCGATGAAGGACATCGGCAAGTCGCTGGAGACGCTGGCGGAGCTGCAATCGCTCGGTATCCACGTGGCGCTCGACGACTTCGGCAGCGGATATTCGAGCCTCGGCTACCTGAAGCGCCTGCGCGTCGGCACGCTGAAGATCGACCGGACGCTGATCGGCGGGCTCGATGCGGACCCGCAGGGCCGCGCCATCGTCGGCTCGATGGTCGCGCTCGCGCACGAGCTGCGCATGAAGGTCGTGGCCGAGGGCGTCGAATCGCACTCGCAGCTCGACATCCTCAATGCCATGGGGTGTGACGAGGTGCAGGGCTACCTCATGGCCCAGCCACTCGACGCGTCGTCGTTCGCCGAGATTCTGCGCGACACGCAACCTGTTCGCGTCTGAACCCGCGCGCGGTGGCGTAACCGTGCAACGCGCAATGAGACCGTTTCGCATTGCCGGGTTTGCGGGAAATTTAGCGCCAGAGTTAGAGCTTTTGCTCTAACCCCCCCTTCACCGCGCTAAAGCAGGCGGCTGCGCGGACGATAAGACCAAGAGACCGAGCGTCAAATGGGTGCGCCTTTGCCGCCCTTGCCCTCGCTATCCGGAGCCCGCCATGTCCCTGCCAACCATCCTCGTCGTCGACGATTCGCCGTCCATCCGCCGCATGATCGGGGCATGTCTGCGCGCCGCCGGTTACACGGTCACGGAGGCCGCCGACGGCAAGGAGGCGCACGAGGTCGCCCGCGAAGGCGCGTTCGGCATGCTCGTGACCGATCAGGTCATGCCCGGCATGGACGGATTGACGCTGATCCGCGCGCTGCGCGAGACGCCGCACTATGCTGCGACCCCGATTCTGATGCTCACCACGGAAGCCGACGGTCAGATCCGCGCGCAGGCGCGCGAGGCCGGCGCGTCGGGCTTTCTCGCCAAGCCGTTCGACCCCGACCAGCTGATCGCATCGGTCGAAGCGCTTTTGCCCCCTCCCACGGTGGGGTGACCGGCGTAGCAAAGTCGCCCTTCAGCCACCCGATCCGCCGCCGTTAACACTGTGGGGCCATCCCCCACCAACACTGCAGCGGGGCAACATGACTATCCAGACGAAGGCTGACGGCGCCGGGGAAGAATTCCTGGCCTTCCGGCTCGGCCGCGAAGAGTACGGCATCGACATCCTCAAGGTGCAGGAGATTCGTGGTTACGAATCGGTGACGCAGATCGCCAATGCACCGGCCTATCTCAAGGGCGTGATCAACCTGCGCGGCACGATCGTGCCGATCATCGATCTGCGCATCAAGTTCCGTCAGGAAAAAATCAGCTACGACCAGTACACGGTCGTGATCATCGTCGACCTCAATCGACGTACGACGGGCATCGTGGTCGACGGCGTGTCCGACGTGCTGACGTTGTCCCAGTCGCAGATCAAGCCGACGCCGCAGTTGTCCGGCGGCATGGAAACCGACTACATCCGGGGTCTGGGTTCGGTGGAGAACCGCATGCTGATCCTGGCCGATATCGAAAAGCTGATGGGCGTGGAAGAACTCGCGGCCATCGACGCGGCGGCTGGCGCCGCCTGAGGGAACCCGTAGGGGAGCGCGGATGCGGGCGTCGCGGCCCGGTCCGCCTTGCTGCCGGCATCAGAACCTAACAGGGCTGGCGGCGGGAACGGGCAAGAGTGGCCGGTACGGCCACGACAACAATGCGGGAGAGCGCAGCGATGCCACTCCCGGTCTTTTCTGACAGAAGGGGGTAGTTCTATGCAGTGGTTCAATCAACTACGCGTTACGACCAGGCTCATAGCCGGCTTCCTGGTCGTATCCGTCATCGGCGCCATCATGGGCCTGCTTGGCGTGATCAACATGGGGCGCATGGCGGAATGGACCGGCAAGATCTACAACGAGGACCTGCAGGCGCTGAAGGCCGTGCAGGACGGCAACATCAACCTCGTGTATGCGAGCCGCGCGCAGATCGCGCTGCTGTCGGCCTCCACGATGGGCGAGCGCGCGACCGAGAAGGAGCGCATCGAGAAGTCGCTGGCGACCATGGAAGAGCGCGTGAAGGCGGCCAAGGGCTCGTTCACGCAGCCGGAAGGCCAGGCGATGGTGAAGCAGTACGAGACCCTCGTGCCGCCGTTCCGCGAGCGCATGACGAAGTACGTTGAACTCGTGAACAAGCAGCCGCTGGATACGTCGCAGTTCGAGAGCACGGTGTTCACGGAAAGCTCGGATCTGCTCAAGGACAGCCGCGCGCTGGAGGACGTGCTGTTCAAGATGGTGAAGCGCCGCGACGAGCGTGCGCGCGCCAACATGGACGAATCGGACGGCGTGTACAAGAGCTCGCGCGTGGTCATGCTGGTGCTGGTGCTGGGCGGGTTGGTCGTATCCGTGCTGCTGGGGATGTTCCTCGCGCGCGGCCTGTCGCGCCAGCTTGGCGGCGAACCGGGCTACGCGGCCCGCATTGCCTCGCGCATCGCGGACGGCGATTTCTCCGCCGCGGTATCGCTGCGCAAGGGCGACAAGTCGAGCCTGCTGCACGCCATGAGCGAGATGCAGCATCACCTGTCGCGGATGGTGCGCGATTTCAAGGAATCGGCCGAGTCGATCGGTACGGCATCGCGTGAAATCGCCGCCGGCAACAACGATCTGTCGCAGCGTACGGAACAGCAGGCCGCCTCGCTCGAGGAAACCGCTTCGAGCATGGAAGAACTGACCAGCACGGTCCGCCAGAACGCGGACAACGCGCGTCAGGCCAGCGGCCTTGCCGCCAACGCGTCCGAAACCGCCGTGCGCGGCGGCGAAGTAGTGGGCCGCGTGGTGCAGACGATGGACGAGATCAACGAGGCCTCGCGCAAGATCGTCGACATCATCGGCGTGATCGAAGGCATCGCGTTCCAGACCAACATCCTTGCACTGAACGCGGCCGTGGAAGCGGCACGCGCGGGCGAGCAGGGCCGCGGCTTCGCGGTGGTGGCCGGCGAAGTGCGCAGCCTGGCGCAACGCTCCGCCAATGCGGCAAAGGAAATCAAGGGCCTGATCGGCGATACCGTGGCGCGCGTGGACAATGGTTCCGTGCTCGTGGGCGAAGCCGGCCAGACCATGGGCGAGATCGTGCAGGCGGTCAAGCGCGTGACCGACATCATGGGCGAGATCAGCGCGGCGTCGGCCGAGCAGAGCTCGGGCATCGAGCAGGTCAACCAGGCCGTGGCGCAGATGGACGAAGTGACGCAGCAGAACGCGGCACTCGTGGAACAGGCAGCCGCTGCCGCCAGCTCGCTCCAGGAGCAGGCCGGCCGTCTGCAGGATTCGGTGGCCACGTTCCGCCTGTCGCAGGACGACGAAGCCGGCAGCGGTCCGTCGCTGGGTTCCGCCGTCGTACCGGCGGTGCGCTCGGTGACCAAGCCCGCGCTCTCGGCATCGGCGGCATCGAAGGCACCGCGTCTCGCGGCAGCCAAGACGCGCGCCACCCGTGGCGGCAAGGCAGCGGCGGCCGGCGCGGGCGCTGCCGCGGCAGCCAGTGCAGCGGATTTCGAGGAAGTGGCAGCAAGCGATGCGCCGGCACTGCGCCCGGCCACCGCTGGCGGTGCTTCCGACAATGGCGACTGGAGCGCGTTCTGAGGGCCCTGTGCCCGTCGTGAACCTGATCCGGGGTACCCACGTGCCACGCGCGTCCCACGCATGCCTGCCCCCCGCTGCCGCGGGGACGTGCGTGCCGGGACGCGCTTTTGTTCCATGACATCATGACCACCGACATCAATCTGTCCCTGTCGGCCGAGGCGACGGCCAGACTCAGAGCGGACTTCGACGCTTTTGTAAGGGTCTCGACGGGGCTCGATGCCGAGTTCGTGCCGCCCGCCTTCGACGACTTCCTGCGCGCGCGTCTGCTGCAGCAGGACGGCCCGCTGACCGAACGCGCCGTCATGCGGCTGCTGGCCAGCGGCGAGTACGGATGGGCGCGGAAGGTCTTCGACAAGCAATTGCCGAACGCGTTGTCGGCGCTGATGCGCGACGCGCAGCGCTTTGGCTTCGGCCTCGCCGTACAGCCCGAATGGACGCCCGCGCAGCGCGTCGAACACGCGCGCGAGTGGGCGCAGCAGATTCTCAGCGAAGCCGGGGCCGATGCGGCCTTCACGGAAGCGCTGGCCGCGCAGATCGCCGCCAGCGCCGTCGATGTCCGCACGATAGAGGAACGCATGCGCACGCCGGCGTGGCGCATCGCGGACAGCCTGCGCCAGCGGGCCTACGACCTCATGTACGCGTTGCAGACCGAACAGAGCGAGGCGCTGGGGCGCAGCAAGGTGGGCGAGATGCGCGCGCTGCTGGGTCTCGCGCTCGAATACGGTTCTGTCAGCGCGGATGAGGCCGCGCGCGTTCTGGAGCAGGTGGAACGTGCGCGGCCGCATCTGTTCCGCGAGGCACCGGACGACATCTTTTCGCGCCTCGCGGCCTGGTTGCGGCAGCTCTTTAGTCAAGCCGCACCCTTGCGTCAATAGTGGAATGCATCGGCGCGGACAAGGCCTGTATCTCATCCGTCACAACCAGTTGTCGGCGGTGATACCGCCTTATACGTAAACGCGCGTTAACTACATGTCTGACATCTGTGCTGTTACAAATTAGCGGGGCTATGTCTTTCCATACGACATTTGTTCCCCCCCAACCTAAGTAGGGATTGGCATTGCGGGCCGATTGCCGATATAAACGTAACAGTTTCACTTACACTCTGTAACATCTGTAACGCTTCAGAGATGTAGGTGATACCGGGCGTAGTTCCTATTGTCGTACGTCGTACCCATCGCACACGCACAGCAACGATCTGGTCGCCGACACAGCTTCAAACGTGTCGGTAAGCGCCGGACAAGCGGTCGAAGGGTTTTTTGGTAGCGGGGAAAAATTGGAAAGCAGTGAAGTTCTCCAGGAGATCAGGGAGGTTAACCTCGCCTATCTGCTGCTCGCGCAACGACTGGTGCGCGAAAACCAGGTGGAAGCCATGTTCAGGCTTGGCGTCAGCAAGGAAATTGCTGAGATTCTTGCCAAACTGACATCGGCGCAGCTCGTCAAGCTGGCGGCATCGAATATGGTGCTGTGCAGGTTCCGTTTCGACGATCATGCGCTGCTATCCACGCTCACTCACACGGCCAAGAGCCATGATATGCAGCAGATCCATGCTGCAATCCTGCTTGCCCGGCAACCTGTGGAGCAGCTCAATTGACCGCTCTCCTTCAGGCCCAGCCGGCCCGCAGTTTCACGGCGACTCCCGTACCCAACCGAAAAAGTGTCCTGCAGGATGCCAACCAGACCCAGCTCGCCATCGAGCTGATCGGCCTGGGTGCGCGTCTTCAGGTGCTCGAAGCCGAGACCACGCTCTCGCGCGACCGGTTGATCCGTCTCTACAAGGAGCTCCGCGGCGCCTCGCCGCCCAAGGGCATGCTCCCGTTCTCGACAGACTGGTTCACGACCTGGCTGCCGAATATCCATTCGTCCCTGTTCTTCTCCGCTTACCAGTTCATGGTGCAGGAAGGCGAGACGTCGGGTATCCGCGCCGTGGTGGCGAGCTATCGCCTGTACCTCGAGCACGTTTCGCTGCTGGGCGGCGAAATTGTCTTAAGTTTCACCCGTGCCTGGACGTTAGTACGGTTTTTCGAGAGCAATATGCTGCAGCTTTCCACGTGCACATGCTGCGGCGGACAGTTCGTGACGCATGCCTATGAGCCGCACGCGAACTTTGTCTGCAGCCTGTGCCGTCCGCCCTCACGGGCAGGGAAAGTCAAGAAGCTCTCGAAGGACGCCGTAGCCGCGCAGACCCACGCCTGATTCCCAGGCGACGTCCGCGGCGGCAAGGCGGGCCCCGAGATCGGGGCGCGCGGTGACCCCGCGCGCCTGTACGAAGGGCCCTTGTGCGCTGACGCGTGTTTTCTAGACGGGGATCCGATCGTGCTTGTAGTTCTTGGCTATGTCGTCGTGCTTGGTGCGGTGCTGGGCGGGTATGCCATCACCGGCGGCCACATGGGCGCGCTTTACCAACCGGCGGAACTCATCATCATCGGTGGTGCAGCGGTCGGCGCATTCATCAGTACCAACAGCGGCAAGGCCATCAAGGGGACCATGAAGGCCCTGCCCAAGCTGTTGCGCGGCTCCAAGTACAACAAGGAGCTTTACCTGGACGTGATGGCACTGCTGTACGTGCTGCTGTCCAAGGCGCGCCGCGAGGGCATCCTGTTCCTCGAGAAGGAAATCGCCGACCCTGCCGCGAGCAGCGTGTTCAGCCAGTACCCACGTATCCTGGCCGACGCGGTGATGATGGAATTCCTCACCGACTATCTGCGCATGATGGTCAACGGCAACATGAACGCGTTCGAGATCGAGGCGCTCATGGACCACGAAATCGAAACGTATCGCCACGAGGCCGAGGTCCCCGCCCATGCGCTGTCGCGCGTCGGCGACGGCCTGCCGGCCTTCGGTATCGTCGCCGCGGTGATGGGCGTGGTGCATGCACTGGCCTCCGCCGATCTGCCGCCGGCCGAACTCGGCGCACTGATCGCCCACGCGATGGTCGGTACGTTCCTCGGTATTTTGCTCGCTTACGGTTTTGTCTCGCCGCTGGCCGCTCGCATCGAGCAGCAGGTGGACGAGAGCGTGAAGATGTACGAGTGCATCAAGGTCACGCTGCTTGCCTCGCTCAACGGTTATGCGCCGCTGGTTGCCGTGGAGTTCGGCCGCAAGGTCCTGTACTCCACCGTGCGTCCGTCCTTCCTTGAACTCGACGACCACGTTCGCGAAGTCAAGAGCCTGACCTGACGGGAGAGCAGTCATGAGCAGCGCCCAGGATCTGCGCCCCATCGTCATCAAGAAGGCGAAGTCGCGCGCCAAGCCGCACGGCAACCACAGCTGGAAGATCGCTTACGCCGACTTCATGACGGCCATGATGGCCTTCTTCCTCGTGCTCTGGCTGCTGAGCTCGGCATCGCCGAAGGCCCTCGTCGGCGTGGCGGAGTACTTCCGCACGCCGCTGAAGGTGGCGATCGCGGGTGGCGACAAGAGCAGCATGTCGAAGAGCGTCGTGCCCGGTGGCGGCAAGGATCCGATGGCCAAGGATGGCGAGGTGATGCGCGCGCAGACCAACGATCCGTCGGATGCGCGCCGCCGCGAGCAGCAGGAATCCGAACGCCTGCGCCAGCTCAAGACCCGCCTCGAGACGACCATCGAGAACAACCCCGTGCTGCGCGCGTTTCGCCCGCAGCTACTGCTGGACATCACGAGCGAAGGCCTGCGCATCCAGATTCTCGATACGCAAAACCGCCCGATGTTCCGCACCGGCAGCGCCGCGGTGGAACCGTACATGCGCACCATCCTGCGCGAGATCGGTCCGGTGCTCAACGAGATGCCGAACAAGGTGAGCCTGTCGGGTCATACCGACTCGCAGACCTATATGGCGGGCGAGCGGGCGTACAGCAACTGGGAGCTGTCGGCCGATCGCGCCAACGCTTCGCGTCAGGAGCTGATCGCGGGCGGCATGAACGAAGGCAAGGTGCTGCGCGTGCTGGGCCTGGCCGACACGATGCCGCTGGACAAGAACGACCGTCTGGCGCCCGTCAACCGGCGTATCAGCATCGTCGTGCTGAACAAGAAGGCTCAGGCGCAGTTCGAGTCCGAGAACGCGAGTGCCGCCGAAGTATCGGTGGCCGCGCAGAAGGGCAAGGCCGCACAGGAGCTGCAGGCTGGCGTGGCGGCGGCGGAAACGCCGGCGGCCAAGGCACCGGCAGCGACAGGCGCGCCAGCACCGGCGGCAACGCCGGCAGCGGGCGCGGCGGCAACCGCGGCGCCGGCGGCAGCAGGCAAGCGCGAATGAGGCGCGCCGCGCGTGAAAGCGCGGCGCATCCAAAGGCAATTTAGCGGACCAGGACGGCCATGTCTGTCGATATCGATATTACGCAGTTCTATCAGACCTTCTTCGAAGAGGCGGAAGAGCTGCTCGTAGAAATGGAGCAACTGCTGCTCGGGCTGGATCTCGACGCCCCCGATGCGGAAGAGCTCAATGCGATCTTTCGCGCGGCGCACTCGATCAAGGGCGGCGCCGCCACGTTCGGGTTCTCGGCGCTGACCGAGACCACGCACATCTTCGAGAACCTGCTCGACCGCGCACGTCGGCAGGAAATCGCGCTCACGCGGGCCATCATCGACACTTTTCTGGAAACCAAGGACGTGTTGCAAGACCAGCTCAACGCCTATCGCAACGGGACCGAACCCGATCCGGAAACTCTGGCGCGAATCTGCGCGGTCCTGCAGCAGCTTGCGCAGGAAGCCGGTGGTGACGCTGGGGCGCATGCGCCCGCGGCCGCACCGGCACCCGTCGCCGCGTCTGCACCGGCCGCGGCTGCCGCGCCGGCGGGCGGCAATCTCAAGATTCGCCTGATCAAGGTATCGCCGGCGGACCAGGCGCTGCTGCGCGAAGAGATTGCCAACCTCGGCGAGATCACCGGACAGCAGGAAGCCGAGGGCGACCTGACGATCTGGCTGAATAGCGCATGCAGCGCCGATGACATCATCGCGGTCTGCTGCTTCGTGATCGACGGCGACCAGATCGTGGTGGAGGCGTCCGATGGCGCCGCGCCGCCGGCGGCCGCTCCGGCGCCCGCTCCGGCACCGGTAGCCGCCGCCCCTGCGCCGGCTCCCGCGTCGGCCCCGGCCGCGCCGGCCGCCGCGAAGGAAAAAGCCAAGCCCGCGGCCGCCGCGGCGCACAGCCCCGACGCGGGTTCGATCCGTGTGCCGACCGAGAAGGTCGACCAGATCATCAACCTGGTCGGCGAACTGGTCATCACGCAATCGATGCTCGCACAGACCGCGTCCTCGCTGGACCCGGTGCTGTTCGACCGGCTCTTCTCCGGCATGGGCCAGCTGGAACGCAACGCGCGCGACCTGCAGGAAGCGGTGATGTCGATCCGCATGATGCCGATGGACTACGTGTTCTCGCGCTTCCCGCGCCTGGTTCGCGACCTGGCCAGCAAGCTCGGCAAGCAGATCGACCTCGTGACGTTCGGCAAGGCGACCGAGCTGGACAAGGGCCTGATCGAACGGATCATCGACCCGCTGACCCACCTCGTGCGGAACAGCCTCGACCATGGCATCGAGACGCCCGAGAAGCGTATCGCCGCCGGCAAGGAGCCGACGGGCCAGTTGATCCTCTCCGCGCAGCACCACGGCGGCAATATCGTGATCGAGGTGAGCGACGACGGCGGTGGCCTGAACCGCGAGCGCATTCTCGCCAAGGCGATCCAGAACGGCCTGCCGGTGTCGGAAAACATCAGCGACGAGGAAGTGTGGCAGCTGATCTTCGCGCCGGGCTTCTCGACCGCCGAAGTGGTGACGGACGTGTCCGGCCGCGGCGTCGGCATGGACGTGGTGAAGCGAAACATCCAGGAAATGGGCGGCCACGTGGAAATCGCGTCGCGCCCGGGCAATGGCACCACGACGCGCATCGTGCTGCCGCTGACGCTCGCGATTCTCGACGGCATGTCGGTGCGTGTGGGTGAGGAAACCTTCATCCTGCCGCTGAACTGCGTGATGGAGTCCCTGCAGCCGAAGGCCGAGGACGTGCATACCGCCGCCAACGCCGAGCGCGTGATGAACGTGCGGGGCGAGTACCTGCCGCTGCTGGAGCTGCACCGCGTGTTCAACGTGGACGGCGCGCTGCAGGAACCGACGCAGGGCATCGCCGTGATCCTGCAGGCCGAAGGCAAGCGCTTCGCGCTGCTGGTGGACCAGCTGATCGGTCAGCACCAGGTAGTGCTGAAGAATCTGGAAACGAACTATCGCAAGGTGCCGTGCATCTCCGCCGCCACGATTCTGGGCGACGGTAGCGTGGCGCTGATCGTGGACGTCGCGGCGCTGCAGCGCACCGGCGTGCGCCGTCAGGATCCGGTGCTCGCCTGATCGGGCGGACGCGCGCAACACTCAGACAAGGAGAGCAAACATGGCCGGCATCGGACACATCGATACCCAGGGGAGCGAGGCCTCGGGCCAGGAGTTCCTGGTCTTCACGCTCGGCACCGAGGAATATGGCATCGACATCCTCAAGGTGCAGGAGATTCGCAGCTACGAGACGGTGACCCGCATCGCCAACGCGCCCGATTTCATCAAGGGCGTGACGAACCTGCGCGGCGTGATCGTCCCGATCGTCGATCTGCGGCTGAAGTTCCGCCTCGGCAACGTGCGTTACGACCATCAGACCGTCGTCATCATCCTCAACGTCGCGGGCCGCGTGGTCGGCATCGTCGTGGATGGCGTGTCGGACGTGCTGACGCTGACGGGCGACGATATTCGTCCCGCACCGGAGTTCGGCGTGTCGGTGTCCAACGAGCACCTGACGGGTCTGGGCTCCGTGGAAGGCCGCATGCTGATTCTGATCGATATCGAACGCATGATGACCAGCCCGGAAATGGCGTTGATCGAGGCCGAACTGGCCTGATCCCGTCCTCGCAAGCAACGACGCAAGCCTGCTCGCCCTTCGGGGCGGGCTTCTACCAAGACATTCATCATGACGCAGCTCCGTTCTTCCGCCAGTGCCATCGGGAAGCCAGCGGGGGCTGTTTCGCCCACGATGCCCGTGATCACGCCGCTGCGTGACGATATGCGCGACTTCCTGCTCACCGAGCGGGACTTCGAGAAGGTGCGCGCATTGATTCACAAGCGGGCCGGCATCTCGCTGGGCAGCCACAAGCGCGAGATGGTCTACAGCCGCCTCGCGCGCCGGCTCCGCGCGCTGCAGCTCACCGACTTCGGCAGCTATCTTGCGATGCTCGAGGCCGAAGAAGGTTCGGTGGAGTGGGAATACTTCACGAACGCGCTGACCACGAACCTGACCTCGTTCTTCCGCGAGGCACATCACTTTCCGCTGCTGGCCGAGCACGCGAGGAAGACCGGACGTCCGTACAGCGTGTGGTGCGCGGCCGCATCGACCGGCGAGGAGCCGTACTCGATTGCGATCACGCTCGCGGAGGCGCTTGGCGATCGTGCCGGCACCGTGCTGGCCACGGACATCGACACGCAGGTCCTGGCCAAGGCGCGGAACGGTGTCTACACGACCGAACAGGTGGCGCGCCTGTCGCAGGAACGGCTCAAACGCTTCTTCCTCAAGGGCACGGGCTCGCGCGCCGGCGCGGTCAAGGTCAAGCCAGACCTCGCCTCGACCATCACTTTCGACGCGCTAAACCTGCTCGCGCCGGACTGGGGCATTCGCGAGCAGTTCGACGCAATCTTCTGCCGCAACGTGATGATCTACTTCGACAAGCCGACGCAGGGCCGCATCCTCGAGCGGTTTGCGCCGCTGCTGAAGCCGAACGGCCTGCTCTTCGCGGGGCACTCGGAGAACTTCTCGTACGTCACGCGCGCGTTCCAGCTGCGCGGGCAGACCGTGTACGAACTCGCCGGCCGCGCCGGCGCGGGAGGTGCGTGATGCGAACTCCGCAGATGCCCGAGGCCATCGCCACGCGCAAGTATTTCGATCGCGAGTTCGGCAAGCAGGCCATCAAGCTGCTGCCGAACGAGTACTACGTGACCGGTGACGACGTGGTGCTGACCACCGTGCTGGGCTCGTGCGTCGCGGCGTGCATCCGCGACGAGGTCGCCGGCGTCGGCGGCATGAACCATTTCATGCTGCCCGACGACGAGAACGCCGGACCCGACCGCGTGCTCTCGGCATCGATGCGCTACGGCTGCTACGCGCTGGAAGTGCTGATCAACGAACTGCTGAAGATGGGCGCGCGCCGCGAACGGCTGGAAGCGAAGGTTTTTGGCGGTGGCGCGGTGCTCGCGAACATGACGACCCTCAATATTGGGGATCGAAATGCCGATTTCGTATTGAAGTACCTGAGAACGGAAGAGATACGCGTGGCGGCACAGGACTTGCGCGGTCCGCATGCCCGGCGTGTGAGTTATTTCCCGCTGACGGGGCTGGCGCTGGTACGCCGGCTGACCCGCCAGGACGACACGGTCGTCGTGGAGCGCGACGAACGGGCATTGGCCCGCGCGCTGTCCACGTCCACGAAAACGCCCGCGCGAGGCGCCGTGGAATTGTTTACGCGGCAGGCGACGTCGAAGACGTCGTCGTGAAGACTACAAGAGACGCAGAACTATGACCGCCGCAAAGATCAAGGTGCTGTGCGTGGATGACTCCGCGCTGATACGCAGCCTGATGACGGAGATCATCAACAGCCAGCCCGACATGGAGGTCGTGGGCACGGCACCGGACCCGCTGGTCGCACGCGATGCGATCAAGCGTCTGAATCCGGACGTGCTGACGCTGGACGTGGAAATGCCGCGCATGGACGGGCTCGACTTTCTCGAGCGCCTGATGCGCCTGCGGCCGATGCCGGTGCTCATGGTGTCGTCGCTGACCGAACGCGGTTCCGAAATCACGATGCGGGCGCTGGAGCTCGGTGCCGTGGACTTCGTGACCAAGCCGAAGCTCGGCATCCGCGACGGCCTCATCGACTATACGGACACCATCGCCGACAAGATCCGCGCGGCATCGCGCGCGCGCGTGCGTTCCACGGCCACGGCACCCACCACCGCCGCGGCGGCACCGATCCTGCGCAGCCCGTTGCTGGGCACCGAAAAGCTGATCATCGTCGGTGCATCGACGGGCGGCACCGAGGCAATCAAGGAATTCCTGATGCCGCTGCCGCCGGATTGTCCCGCGGTCATGATCGTGCAACACATGCCGGCCGGATTCACACGCTCGTTTGCACAGCGCCTGAACGGCCTGTGCCGCATTACGGTCAAGGAAGCCGAACATGGCGAACGTGTGCTGCCCGGTTACGCGTATATTGCGCCCGGTGATTCGCACCTGATGCTCGCGCGCAGCGGCGCGAACTATGTCGCGCACCTGTCGCAGGATCCGCCCGTGAACCGCCACCGGCCCTCCGTGGACGTGCTGTTCGATTCGGCGGCCGTGCATGGCGGCAAGAACGTGACGGGCGTGATCCTGACCGGCATGGGCAAGGACGGCGCTCAGGGCATGTTACGGATGCGCGATGCCGGCGCGTACAACCTTGCGCAGGACGAGCAGTCCTGCATCGTGTTTGGCATGCCGAAGGAGGCGATAGCCGCCGGTGGCGTGCATGAAGTGGTGCCTCTGCAGTCGATGAGCCAGCGCGTAATGGCGCATCTGGCGACATTCGGTGCACGGGCGCAGCGCGTTTAAATTTATCCACAACTGTTTTGGAGCCGTAGAGTGGACAAGAACATCAAGATCCTGGTGGTCGACGACTTCCCGACCATGCGTCGGATCATCCGTAACCTGCTCAAGGAGTTGGGCTTCAACAACGTCGACGAAGCCGAAGATGGCGCCGCCGGCCTGGAGAAGGTCAAGGACGGCAGCTTCAACTTCGTCGTGTCGGACTGGAACATGCCTAACATGGATGGCCTGACGATGCTGCAGTCGATCCGCGCGATTCCCGCGATCGCCAAGACGCCGGTGCTGATGGTCACGGCCGAGGCGAAGAAGGAAAACATCATTGCCGCCGCGCAGGCCGGTGCCAACGGCTACGTGGTCAAGCCGTTTACCGCCGCCACGCTCGACGAGAAGATCACCAAGATCTTCGAGAAGCTGGGCAAGGAGTAAGGTGCTGCCATGTCGACGACTCAGACTTCTGCCATTGATTCGGCCGAGCAGATCATCCATCGTATCGGCAACCTCACAAGGATGCTGCGCGACAACATGCGGGAGCTGGGGCTCGACAAGGAAATCGAGCGTGCCGCCCAGGCCATTCCCGACGCACGCGATCGCCTGAGCTACATCGCGACGATGACCGAGAAGGCGGCCGAGCGCAGCCTCAACGCGGTCGAGATCGCCCAGCCGCTGCAGTCCGCGCTCGAAACGCAAGCCGAGGCGCTGGACAAGCGCTGGGAAGAGTGGTTCGCCAAGCCGGTGGAACTGCAGGACGCACGCGCGCTCGTGCTGGACACGCGCGAGTTCCTCGCCGATGTTCCGGTGAAGACGCGCGCGACCGGTAGCCAGCTGCTCGAGATCATGATGGCCCAGGACTTCCAGGATCTGACGGGCCAGGTCATCAAGAAGATGATGGACATGATCCGTTCGCTCGAGCAGGAACTGCTGCAGGTGCTGATCGACAACGTGCCCGCCGATCGCCGCGTGGATACGCAAGCCACGCAGGCCACGCTGCTCAACGGCCCGCAGATCAACCCCGAAGGCAAGGCGGACGTGGTGGCGGATCAGTCGCAGGTGGACGACTTGCTGGCAAGCCTCGGCTTCTGATCGGCCTTGCGGGCACACGCGCCCGCGTGTTCGTGGCGATGATTTCCCGGATCAGCGATGGTCCGGGGAAATCCGCCATCACGATGCCGACATAGCGTGGCTGCCATCTGTACAGGTATGCGAGGGTCAGGTAGTTGATGCCCTCGAACGCGATGGTGCAGATGCCCAGAAAACAGTTCACGCGCGGAAAGTCCGGATACGCGTACTGGAACGCCGGCGACGTGAGTCCCGTCGCCAGACGGCTCGCGCCTTCGTTGGCGGCAATCTGCCCGCTCGCGGCGAAGTAAGGAAAGGCGCCCCCCGATGCCGACAGGTAGGTGACCTGCCCCCACGGTCGCGTGGCGTCGAACACGTCGCTGGCGCGCGCCTTGTCGAGCGCGCGCCGCACCCGCTCCCATTTCTCGTATAGATCCCAGTTCGTGCGCAGATACCACGCGTCGAAGACGTCGTGGTGCGTGAAGTACAGCCGCTCCGGAAACAGCACGATGCGGCCGCGCACGCGGCCGAGCCGGGGCACGGCAGGCGAGGCGATCTCTATCGCGTCGCGGTGCGGCGCGGTCTCCATGGCCACGGCCGCGTCGATCGACACGGTGCTCCATACCGGCGCGCTTTCCAGCCGCACGCGCACCAGCAGCACTTCGCAGGGATGCCTGCGGAGGAACTGCCGCATGATGCCGAGGATCCGGCGCAGCGTCGCATATTGCCGTATCGGGCCGTGATACGCGTGCAGATGGTTGTCGACCAGCCGGACGCGAATGTCGAACGCGCGCACGCCCGCGTACAGCTGCGCGCGAAGCGGCATCGCCTGCGTGGCGACGGCATCGCCGCCGAAGCGGCTCATCGAGTTATGGGTGCCCGGTATCGAGATATCGTTGAGAAAGCGATCGTCCGGCAGGCGGGACATCCAGTCCGGATGCAGCCGGATCGGGTGCGGATGCTGCGAATAGGCGCCGGTGGGCCGGGCCTGCACCGGCGGCGCCGGGGCCGTGCAGGCAACGGCGAGCCAGAGGGCCAGCCAGCGGCCACGGTGATGGGAATCTTGCATGACCATGCGCTCCTGTCTTCGTGGATCGGAGCTGTCATGCTGGAATGCGCGGCGCGCGATTTCCTTGACCAGGATTCAATCGCGCCCCGATATCGGCGAATGGCGGCCCTGTCAGCGCCGCACGAGCGCGACCACGTAAACGCAGGGCGTCTTGCCGGGATTCACGAACGTGCACGGCGCGGGCGCGCCGAGCTGCAGACAGTCGCCGGGCGCCAGCGTGTGCACGAGTTCGCCTTCCTCGAACACGAGCGTACCCTCGCGGACCCAGATTTGCTGGTGCTGGAAGGTGAAGGCGGAGGACGGGTAGGACACGCGCGCATTGCCCGGCAGCGTGACTTCGATCAGCTCGATCATGCCGCCATTGCGGGGCGACACCGCGCGTCGCGTATAGCCCGTTTCGGGATCCTGCCAGACCGGCTGGTCGTCGTGGCGGCTCAGCCGCTCCCCCGCCTGCTCGGCGAGCGCGAGCAGCATCGACAATTGCAGCCCGAAGGCGCCGGAGAGCTTGCCGAGGATCGTGGCGGTGGGACTTGCCTCGCCGCGCTCGATCTTGCTGATCATCGCCTTCGATACCCCGGACCGGTCGGCCAGTTCGGCAAGCGACCAGCCCCGCGATTCGCGCTCGATGCGGACACGGGCGGAGATGGCGTGGGTGGGGTCGGCGGCGAGTCGGCTATCCATGCGAGGGTCCTTGCTGGCGGAACGGCGAATTATAGGGTGCGCTGTGGCCCGGGCCCCACTCAAGGGTTAACCCTGCTATGAGATCGGATTGATTGGTAGTCGCGCGTCCACTATAGTAGACGAATATTCCAATTGGCCGGAGCCCCCACGATGCCGCGCGAGATTCGCCTCAATGCCTTCGACATGAACTGTGTCGGTCATATCCAGCAGGGGCTGTGGACCCATCCGCGCGACGAGTCGGCGCGTTACACCGAACTCCAGTACTGGACCGAGTACGCGCGCAAGCTCGAGGCCGGGCTATTCGACGGCGTGTTCTTCGCGGACGTCGCCGGCGTCTACGATGTCAATGGCGCCACCGCCGACGCCGCGCTGCGCGGCGGCGTGCAGGTGCCCGTCAACGACCCCACGCTGGTCATTCCCGCGATGGCCGCCGTGACGCGCCATCTGGGCTTCGGCGTGACCTGCAACCTCACTTACGAGCAGCCGTTCCTGTTCGCGCGCCGCATGTCGACGCTCGATCATCTGACCGGTGGCCGCGTGGGCTGGAATATCGTGACCGGGTATCTCGACAGCGCCGCGCGCGCGATTGGCATCGACGGACAGATGGCGCACGACGATCGCTATGACCTCGCCGACGAGTACATGTCCGTGGTCTACAAGCTCTGGGAAGGCAGCTGGGACGACGACGCGGTGCTGGCCGACCGCGCGCGCGGCGTGTATGCCGATCCGGAAAAGGTGCGCGTGATCCATCATCACGGCAAGCAGTACAAGGTCGATGCGATGCATCTGTGTGCGCCGTCGCCGCAGCGTACGCCGGTGCTGTACCAGGCCGGATCTTCGACGCGCGGGCGCGAGTTCGCGGCCACGCACGCCGAATGCGTGTTCGTGAACGGCCAGAAGAAGGAAGCGGTGAAAGAGATCGTCGATGACATTCGCGCGCGCGCCGTCGGGCTCGGCCGCGGTGCGGACGACGTCAAGGTGTTCATGGGCGCGACGCTGATCGTCGGGCGTACGGACGACGAGGCTCGCGAGAAGTTCGAGGCGTACAGGCGCTACGTGAGCGACGAAGCGGCGCTCGTGCATGCGGCCGCGTCGCTCGGCATCGACTTTTCGAAGTACGACCTCGACGAGCCGATTCAGACTGGAAAGAGCCAGGCGATCGTCTCCAACGTGGAGGCGATGAATCGCAGCGCGGGGCCGCAATGGACGCGCCGCAAGCTGCTCGAACAGATGGTGCTGGGCAGCCGGCAGGCGCCGTGGGTGGGGTCGGCGGATCGCCTGGCCGACATGCTCGTGGCATGGAGCGAGGAGACCGGCGTGGACGGCTTCAACCTGTCGCGCACGGTCGTGCCGGAATGCTTCGACGACGTGGTCGAGCTGCTGGTGCCGCGGCTGCAGGCGCGCGGTGTGTACAAGACCGCGTATCGGGACGGAACCTATCGCGAGAAGCTGTTCGGCCATGCGCGCCTGCCGGCGTCGCATACGGCCGCGCAGTATCGCAACGTGCGGTGAGTGGGTGATGGACATTGACAAGACTGCTTTCCGCGATGCCATGGCCGGCCTCGGTGCCGCCGTCAATATCGTGACGACCGATGGTGATGCGGGGCTCGCGGGCTGCACGGCATCGGCCGTGTGCGCGGTGACGGACGACCCGCCCACGTTGCTCGTCTGCATCAACCGCGCGAGCCGTAATAACGCGGCGATGCGCGAGAACGGCCGCCTGTGCGTGAATGTGCTGTCCGCCGACCAGCGCGATATCGCCACGCATTTCTCCACGCGCGACCTGACGATTGCCGAGCGCTTTGCCTGCGCCGAGTGGGATCGGCTGGCCACGGGCGCGCCCGTGCTCCATGGCGCGGTCAGCGCGCTCGACTGCGAGATTGCTTCGGTGACCGAGGTCGGCACGCATACGGTGTTCTTCTGCGCGATCAAGGCCGCACGCACGGCCAGCGATCGTGACGGGCTGATCTACTTCGCGCGCGATTTCCATCGGGTGGCCGCACCCATGGCGTCGCCGGTCGCGTCGATCGCGTGATGGACGGTGGCGTGATCGATAGCCACACGATGCGTGGCAAGTTTGCCTCGCTCGTCATTCTGCTCGTGTCGCAGGTGGCGGCGATGGGCGTCTGGTTCTCGTCGAGCTCGGTCGTGGCCGTGATCAAGCACACGCATGCGATCGCCGCGTTCGACGAAGCACTGCTGACGAGTGCCGTGCAGTTCGGCTTCGTGATCGGCACGATCGGCTCGGCCCTGCTGTCGCTGCCGGACCGCTATGACCTGCGGCGGCTGTTCGCGGCATCCGCGCTGATTGCGGCGCTGGCCACGGGCTTGCTCGCGTTCCTCCCTCCCACGGGCCCCATCGTCGTCTTGCTGCGCTGCCTGACCGGCATGTGCATGGCGGGCGTCTATCCGGTGGGCATGCGGCTTGCGGCCACGTGGGCGCGCGGCGACCTCGGTTTGCTGATCGGCCTGCTGGTCGGCGCGCTGACGCTCGGCTCCGCGAGTCCCCATCTGCTGGCGGCGACCGGTGGCCTCGAATGGCGCACGATCTACGGCATCGCGGCAGGATGCGCGGCGGTGGCGGCGGTTCTGATCGCGTTTGCGGGCATCGGTCCCAATATCCGGCGCGCCACGCGCATCGACGTCGCGAAGATGGCGCAGGCGTGGCGGCAGCCGTCGCTCCGGCTAGCGAACCTCGGCTACCTCGGGCACATGTGGGAGCTCTACGCGATGTGGGCGTGGCTCGCGCTGTTCCTGCAGCAGACCTTCAGCGCGCGCGGCATGCCCGATGCGCGGCTGCAGGCGGAGTGGCTGACGTTCATCGTGATCGCGGTGGGCGCCGTGGGTGCCTGGTTCGGCGGCTGGCTTGCGGACCGCGTGGGCCGCACGGCCGTCACCATCGGCGCGATGGCGACCAGCGCCTGCTGCGCGGCGGCGATGGGATGGCTTGCACAGGCACCGATCGCGGTGCTCGTGATCGTCGCGCTGGTCTGGGGTGTCTCCGTGATTGCCGATTCCGCGCAGTTCTCGGCCAGCGTCACGGAGCTGGCCGAACCCACATCGGTGGGGACGCTGCTGACCGCGCAGACCTGCGCGGGCTTCCTGCTCACGCTTGTGAGCATCCATCTTGTTCCCGATATCGTCGCCGCGCTGGGCTGGCGCGGCGGGTTCGGGATGCTGGCGATCGGGCCGGCGCTGGGATGCATCGCGATGTGGCGGCTGCGAAACCATCCCGACGCCGTGCGGCTGGCCGGCGGCAAACGCTAGCCGCCGCCTGCGTCAGGCGGCTTCGGCGTGGTCGGTCGAGGCCGACAGTTCGCGCCACTGGGCCAGCTCGCGCTCGACGTAAGCGTGCTTCTGCTCGATACGCGCGATCGCGTCGGTGCCGAGCGGCAGGCGCAGCGGCGGGGTGTCGGCGTCGGCCAGCTGCAGAATCGCCTTCGAGAGCTTTCGCGGATCGCCGGGCTGCTTGTGGTTGAGATCGGCGGCAACGTCGCGCATCTTGCCGACGGTCTCCGCATAGTCTCCGATGCGCTCGACGGTGGAGACCAGCGAGTTGTCGTTGAGGAAGTCCGTGCGGAAGAAGCCGGGCTCGACCACCGTCACGCGGATGCCCAGCGGCGTCAGTTCCTGCGACATCGCCTCGGTGATGCCTTCCACGGCGAACTTGGTCGAGCCGTACACGCCCCAGCCGAAGTACGCGCCGTAGCCGCCCAGCGACGAGATATTGATGACATGGCCGCTCCGCTGGCGGCGCATCTGCGGCAGCACCGCGCGCGAGACGGCCAGCACGCCGAACACGTTGGTCTCGAACAGCCGGCGCGCTTCGGCGAGGCTGGTTTCCTCCACCGCGCCCAGCACGCCGAAGCCGGCGTTGTTCACGAGCACGTCGATCCGGCCGAAGCGGGCCACGCCTTGCCCGACCGCCGCCGCTGCTTCAGCCTCGTCGGTCACGTCGAGCTTTACCGCCAGCAGGTTCGGATGCTCGCCCAGCGCGTCGATGATCTGCCGCGGATTGCGCGCCGTGGCGACCACCCGATCGCCACGTGCCAGCGCATCGCGCACGATCAGCGCGCCAAAGCCGCGCGAGGCACCGGTCACAAACCAGACTTTTGCGTTGTTCGATTGCGCCATGATCCAACTCCTTTGCTTTGTTCGTTGAGGGTCGGTGCCGAGGTGTCGGTCACCGTTGACAGCAATGGTAGGCAGCGGTCGATCCACAAACAATGGTGGTTTGAATTGGATGAATCACAACAGATGGTTGTGAATCATGGCAACAAAAAGGCCCGGAATATCCGGGCCTCTGTGGTGCTTGCGGTGGCGACGATCAGAAGTCTTCCGCGTCCACGTCGTAGTTCGCGGGCTCCCAGCGGATGGCCAGCAGCGAGAGCAAGCCGGCCAGCGGCGCCAGCGCGATGACCCAGAACACCTTGGTGCTCAGGGCGGCGGCAAGCACCGGGAACAGGAACAGCGACACCGTGGAGCTGGCGCGCATCAGCGTCTGGTTCAGGCCCACGCCCACGCCGCGCAGCGAGGTCGGGTAGCTCAGCGACGCGTAGGTCATCGTATGCGCGCCGGGACCGAAGCCCTGGCCGAGCAGGAATACCGCCAGGCAGCCGATCGCCGCCACTACCTCGCCGCCGCCGTGCGGCTTCCCGATGATGGCCAGCCCGATCAGCGCGGCCAGCTGGAACGCGTAACCGACCGTGGTCAGCTTCCACGCGCCGGTCTTCGGCACGAGGTGCACGCCGATAAGGCCGCCGACGAACGCGAACAGCAGGTTCAGCGCCAGCGAGACCAGGATCGTGGTCAGCATCGACTGTGCGAGGAAGCTCGCAATGATGACCGGGAGGCCGAAGGCCACCGCGTTGTAGGCGAACGACGAGGCAATCGACATGATCGTGGCCAGCGCCGTGCGGCGGGCGTAGACGCCCTTGAGCAATACCGCGTAGTTGCTCCACGCGGCCTTGCGTTTGGCCGGCGCGGCTACCGCGTCGGGCGCGACCACGGCATCGATGCCGTAGGACCGCTTGAGGATGGCCGCGGCACTCTTGAGGTCGCCCTGATTGGCCGCCCATACCGGCGATTCGCTCATATAGCGGCTGCGCACGGCGATGATGACCAGCGCGGGGACCGCGCCGAAGCCGAGGATGATGCGCCACAGCAGGCCGCCATGTCCTTCGGGCAGTGCCGCATAGCAGAGCAGCACGAGCAGATAGGACACGCAAATGGCCGCATACCAGGTGGGGCACCACATGGCCACCCGCGCGGCCTTGTTGCCCTTGCCCTGCAGCTTGGAGAACTCGGCCAGGAACGCCATGGCCACGGGCAGGTCGATGCCGACGCCGAGGCCCATCACGAAACGGGCGCCCGCCAGCACGTACTCGTTCGGGGCCAGCGCGCACGCGATGGCCGCAACCACGAAGAACAGCATGTCGGCCATGAACACGCGGTAGCGGCCGATGCGGTCGGTGAAGTAGCCGCCGAGGAACGCGCCGACGATCGCGCCGAATGTGATGGCGGAGGCGACCATGCCGGTGCCGGCCGGCGTCAGGTTGAATTCCTTCGCGACATCCTTGAGGCCGAAGGCCAGCGCGCCGAGGTCATAGGCGTCCAGGAACACCCCGCCCAGCGCGATGGCCACGACCATGCGGGCATTGCTGACCTTGGCGCCGCCTTCGTTGACGAGCCGTGCCACGTCGGCGGCGGAACGGATGGTGGCCTTGCTGCTGGAGGATGCGGCGGCATTGGCCGCGGTGCCCGGAGGGAGGGCGAGATCGACTGACATGTGATGGTGATGAGGGCAGGTTTTCCCTGTCTGGCGAAGCGCCGCATGCTACGCGGACATGGCGGGACAACAAAATGGTTTGTCGTTATATGTTTATCGCCTGCGGATCGTTGACGTTTTTACATCACACCTTGGGATGTCCATTGCCGTAAAGTGATCTGAATTATCATGGCGTGGCATTTCCGACAGATATCCGAATAACAGGAAAGTCCATGCACATGATGATGGCGGGGTCGGCCACCAGGGAGGCAAGACAACGGGAGAGGGCATTGTTTCTGGGGCGCGTGCTGGTCGGCGCCGGGCAAGGGATTCTTCTGTACTCGCTGTACCGCGCCGCGCAGGATCATTCCGCGCTCGCGCGCGATTATGTTTTCGCTCCGATGCTGCTGGCGGCGCTGATGATTCCGCCCGTCGCGATTCTCGGTTTCTCGCAGCTGCGCGCGCCGCGCCTCGTTTTCTGGTGCGTGCTGCTGGCGGCCGTGGTGGCCATGCTCGGTTTTCACGATGCCTGGCGCCATATCGATCCGGCCGGCGTGGAACTGGCCCGCGCGCGCTATCCGTCCACGCACGTGGCATTTATCGCGGCCACGATCATGTTCATCGCCTATGCGATCGTGGTGGCCGCCGATACCGCGGGGACCTATCTCGCGCCCTATCCGGCCTATTTCCGCATCGGCTGGAAGATCGGTATCCAGGGCCACCTCGCGGCCCTGTTCGCGGCGGTGCTGTACCTCGTGCTGTGGATCGGCGCCGAACTGTTCGAGTTGCTCGGCCTGCGCTTTCTCGAAACCCTGCTGCGACAGGCGTGGTTCAACATTCCCGTGCTGACCATGGCGTTCGCGGCGGGCCTGCACATTACCGATGTGCGCGACGAATTCGTGCGCGGCGTACGGACCCTCGTGCTCACGCTGCTGTCCTGGGTGCTGCCGCTGCTGGTGGCGCTGCTGCTGGGCTTCCTGGTGACGCTCGCGGTCAGGGGGCTGGCGCCGCTGTGGGCCACGCGCTCGGCGGCGACGCTGCTGCTGGGCGCCGCGGCGCTGCTCGTCGTGCTGATCAATGCGGTGTACAAGAGCGGCCTTGCCGAAGGGCCGGTGCCGCGCGTGCTGCGGCTCGCGACGTCGGCTGCCTGCCTGATCCTCGTCCCGCTCGTGTGCATCGCGGGCTATGCCCTGTTCCTGCGCATCCAGCAGTACGGCCTGACCGAGCGCCGCGTGCTGACCGCCGCGGCATTGCTGCTGGCCGGCTGCTATGCGGTCGGCTATGCGTGGGCCGCGCTCGAACGCAATGCCGGCATGCTCCGTATCGCCTCCACCAACGTGCTGACCGCGTGCCTCACGGTCGTGGTACTCGTCGCGCTCTACACGCCCGTGGCGGATCCCGCGCGGCTGTCGGTCAAGAGTCAGGTCGCGCGGCTGGAGGCCGGCCGCATCGCGCCCGACAAATTCGACTTCCACTACCTGAAAGCGCATGCCGGGCGCTATGGCCGCGAGGCACTGGCCCGGCTGGTCGCGGAGGGCGGTGGCCCGAACGCCGAGGCGATCCGGCGGCATGCCGCCAGCGCGACCCGTCCGCCCGCGTCGGGCGAGCTGCCCGACGCGAAGGCGATTGCCAGCCTGATCGACCAGCGCACGCCCGGGCGTCCCGTGCCGGCGTCCTTTTTCGACAATGCATGGGGCGATGCCGCCGCGCGGCAGTTTCTGCCGGGCTGCCTCATGGCGCGGACGAAGCGCTGCGACGCCTTCGTGGTGGATTTCCTGCCCGGCAGCGGCGGCAACGTGGTGCTGATGGAGGTCAACCGGCAGGACGCGCAGGTGTTCGCGCGGGAGGCAGACGGCATATGGCGCCGCGCCGCGCGGTTCCAGGTGCGCGCGGAATGCGCGGATGCCGTGCGCGAGAGCATGGCGAGGGGGACGTACGCGCAGGTGCCGCAGGCCCTCCCGCAGATCGACATGGGCGATCAGGTCGTCCGGCTGCTGCCGGCCGAGTCCGGCCCGCCGCCGTGCCATATGCCGGTGCCCCGGCCCTCGGCACTGCTCGATGCGTCGCCGTCGGAAGCGGCCGCGCCGGCGTCGGCCCCTTCGACGTCCACTGGCGGATAATCACCGGCACGGCATTTCCGTATCGGACACCGTATTACCGACACAGGACAACTTGGCATCCGCAACAGGAGACATAGGCATGGCACAGGCAGGAAAGGTGGCACTGGTCACGGGCGCGGCCCGGGGCATTGGCAAGGCAACGGCGCTGGCGCTGGCCGAGGCGGGTTACCGCGTGGTATTCGCGGGCCGCACCGCGGAAACCGTCGAGGCGGTCGCGGCGGAAGCCCGCGCGGCGGGGCACGATGCGCTGGCCGTGCAATGCGACGTTGCCGACGAGGCTTCGGTGGACCAGCTGTTCGCGCGGATCCGCGAGACCTACGGGCGACTGGACCTGTTGTTCAACAACGCGGGCATCAACGCGCCGGGCATCCCCATCGACGAACTGACCGTCGCGCAATGGAAGGCGGTGGTCGATATCAACCTGACGGGTTCGTTCCTGTGCGCGCGCGCCGCGTTCGCGCTGATGAAGTCGCAGGACCCGCGCGGCGGCCGCATCATCAACAACGGATCGATTTCCGCTCACGCGCCGCGGCCCAACACGGCGCCGTACACGTCGACCAAGCACGCGATCACGGGTTTGACCAAGGCGCTCTCGCTCGATGGGCGTGCCTTCGACATCGCGTGCGGGCAGATCGATATCGGCAATGCGGGGACCGATCTCGCCTCGCGCATGGCGCGCGGTGTGCCGCAGGCCAACGGCGAGATTCGCCCCGAGCCGCTGATGGATGTCGCGCATGTGGCCAATGCCGTGGTGCATATGGCCAACCTGCCGCTCGAGACCAACGTCCAGTTCATGACCGTGATGGCCACGAAGATGCCCTTTGTCGGGCGCGGATAAGGCCGCCCGCGGTTGAGAAGGGTGGAGGCCGATCAGCGCTGGCGATCGGCCAGCCGGTCCAGCAGGTCGTCGCAAACCGGCACCGCCGCGAGCAGGAACACGAGCAGCGCGAGCGGCACCGTGGCGGCGAACCCTACGTGCTTGAACCCGAGCGCGCCCAGCACGCCGCCGAGGAAGAACATGGCCAGCAGCGAACCCAGCAGCCGTAATCGCGCGCGGTTGGCCAGAACCTTTTCGCCATTGGCATCCACGTTCCAGTAGAAGAGCTTGCCGAGTTCGATGCCAAGGTCCGTCACGATGCCCGTGACGTGCGTGGTGCGGATTTCCGCACGCGAGACCTTCGTGACCAGCGCGTTCTGCAGGCCCATGATGAAGCAGAGCACGGCCACCGTGGCCGGCACGAACATCCAGTTGTGGCCGACGAAGGCATGCCCGAGCAGGCCGAAGCAGAGCAGCAGCAGCGACTCGAGCATCAGCGGCGCGGCGAATTCGCTGCGCAGATGCTGGCGCCGTGCCCAGTTGACGAGCACCGCGCAGGCCGAGGCCCCGACCAGAAAGCACACCACGGCGCCGATGCCGGCCGAGACCGCGACCAGCTCGCCCAGGGCGAGTTCGTCCGCGATATGCGAGACGATGCCCGTCATATGGGATGTGTACTGCTGCACGGCCAGGAAGCCCCCGGCATTGGTCGCGCCTGCGACGAACGCCAGCAGCAGGCCCAGGTGCTGGTTCGCACTCGGCGAGCGTTCGCGGGCGGAAAGTCCGCGAAGGTAATGTATCGGCATGACCAACCCCTCAAGTCGGCGGGACGATGCACGATGGCATTTTTGCGAGGTTGTGTAAAGACGCGACGCCTGAACGTGTCGCGCCGTCACCGCGTCAGTGCAGCGGCCCCAGCTGGACGCCACCGCGGCCTGCCATGAAGGCCGCCGCGTCCGCCGCCGTCATGCCGCGGCTGTCGCGGGCGTCGGGGTTGGCGCCGTGGGCGATCAGCAGTTCGACGATCTCGGTACGGTTGAACATTGCCGCGGTCATCAGCGCCGTGCGGCCGTCGGGCGACGCGCCCTCGACATCGGCGCCATGCGTCAGGAGCAGTTCGACGATATCGCGAAAGCCCTTGAAGGCCGCGCCCGCCAGCGGCGTCTGGCCGGCCTCGTTGCGCAGGTCCGGATTGGCGCCATGGTCGAGCAGCGCGCGCACGGCGTCCGCGTGACCGTAATAGCTGGCCAGCATCAGCAGGCTGTCGCCCTTCTCGTTGCGCAGGTTGGGCGGCAGGCCACGCTCGATCAGTGCCGCGAGGCTCTCGCCGTCCCCACTGCGCGCCAGCGTGAACACTTCCTGCATGGCTTCGAGCAGCCGTTCCTCGTCGCCCGGTGCCGGCGATTGTTGTGCGTCACTCATGATCGGTATTCCTGAAGGATGGCCCCGCTCCCCCCGAGGGGGAGTGGGGCACAGCGCGAACAGCTTGCTTTTTCGTCTTACTTTTTCGTCTTGCTTCTTCGTGTTACTTCTTCGCGTCGAACGCCTCGATGGCCGCGGCCACGCCGGCACCGTAGGCCGGATCGGCCTGCGTGCAGTGCTTGATGTGCAGGTCCTTGATCGGCCGCGAGACACCGGCCATCGCGCGCGCGGTATTCTCGAACAGGCGCTGTTGCGCATCGGGCGGCATCAGGCGGAACAGGTCGCCAGGCTGCGAGAAGTAGTCGTCGTCCACGCGATGGTTCCAGTGGTCGGCGGCGCCTTCCAGCGACAGCGGCGGCTCGCGGAAGTCGGCCTGCTCCTGCCATTCGCCACGCGTGTTCGGCTCGTAGCCGATGCGGCCGCCGAAGTTGCCATCCACGCGCATTACGCCATCGCGATGGTAGAAGTTCACGTTCTTGGCCGCGCGCGGCGCGTTGACCGGAATCTGGAAGTGATTGACGGTCAGGCGGTAGCGTGCCGCATCGCCGTACGAGAACAGACGGCCCTGCAGCATCTTGTCGGGCGAGAAGCCGATACCCGGCACGATGGTGGACGGCGCGAACGCGGCCTGTTCGACATCGGCGAAGAAGTTTTCCGGGTTGCGGTTCAGTTCCATCACGCCGACTTCGATCAGCGGATAGTCCTTGTGCGGCCACACCTTGGTCAGGTCGAACGGGTTGATGCGATAGGAACCGGCCTCCTTCTCGGGCATGATCTGCACGAACAGCTTCCAGCTCGGGAATTCACGGCGTTCGATGGCTTCGTACAGATCGCGCTGGTTCGACTCGCGGTCGCGGCCCACCACCTCGGCGGCTTCCGCGTCGGTCAGGTTCTCGATGCCCTGCTGCGAGACGAAGTGGAACTTCACCCAGAAACGTTCCTGCTGCGCGCTGATAAAGCTGTACGTGTGGCTGCCAAAGCCGTGCATATGGCGGAACGAACGCGGAATGCCGCGATCGCCCATCACGTACGTCACCTGGTGGAACGACTCCGGCGACTGCGTCCACCAGTCCCAGTTGCTTTCGGCGCTGCGCAGGCCGGTGCGCGGATCGCGCTTGACCACGTGATTCAGGTCCGGGAACTTCAGCGGGTCCTTGATAAAGAACACGGGCGTGTTGTTGCCGACCAGATCCCAGTTGCCTTCCTCGGTATAGAACTTCACCGCGAAGCCGCGGATATCGCGTTCCGCATCGGCCGCGCCACGCTCGCCAGCCACGCTCGAGAAGCGCACGAACAGCTCGGTCTTCTTGCCCACTTCCGAAAACAGCTTGGCGCGGGTGTACTTCGTGATGTCATGCGTGACGGTGAACGTGCCGAAAGCGCCCGCGCCCTTGGCGTGCATGCGCCGCTCGGGAATCACCTCGCGGTCGAAGTGCGCCATCTTTTCGAGGAACCAGACGTCCTGCAGCAGCGCGGGGCCACGGGGGCCGGCGGTCTGGATGTTCTGGTTATCGGGTACGGGTGCGCCGAAGGCGGTGGTCAATTTGCTCATGACGATATCCTTGATGCGGGCTGGCATGCCATCGGTGAGTCATGCCTTGTCGTTGTGGAACACCACGGGGGGTGGCCCCGCGGCGGGTTCCGGGACCCCTGCGTTCCCGGTGAAGTTCGAATGCACTATGGCAGAAGGCCGCCGCGGCGTCATATCGAATTGTTCAATTGTTTCGATAGCGGCCGCCGCCGTCTTTCTGCCAATCCGTAAATCTCCGTTAAGGTTTCGAATTCGCACGGTGGCATCGGCGCAACAAGCGTTCGGCGTTTTATGACGCGATGGCCGATAGAATGGCGGCATGGAACCGATTTCTTTCGAGTTTGTGAGTGTCGCCGAAGCCAGGCGGATCCTCGACGGGGAACCGCGCAAGCGCGAAGGCGCGGACTGGACCGAATTGCGCGACCCGCAGACGATGGTCCCGCAGAAGCTTTCGGCCGGCGCACTGCGGTGGCTGCGCGAACTGCCGCCGCTGGCGCGGCCGCTCGAGCTGTTCCATGGATACCCGCGCATTGCGAACCAGCTGGCGGTGCTGGCCACGAACGAGGCCGCGCTGCTGGCCTATCTGGCGGATCTGCTGATCGACCGGCGCGGCGACCGGCAGGGGTTTCCCGGCAATATCGCGCAGGAACTGTCGCGGCTCAACGCGCATCTGATGGGGATGTTGCCGACGGAGGAGGACGCCGTCCCACCTCCGCGCCCCGTTGACGAGTAACCGGATCAATGGCTGCCGGCCGCGGTCTCGTGCTCGGCCGCCGCGAATTCGTAGCGTCCCTTGCCCTGCGCCTTGGCCATATACAGCGCCCGGTCGGCCATATTGAGAATGGCGTCGGCGTTCTGGCCCTCGGGCCGGACGTGCGCGATGCCGATGCTCACGCCGAGCCGTACCTGCAATCCTCCGGATAGCTCGTACCCTTCGCCGATCTCTCTCAGCAACTGCTGCGCCAGCGCCTGCACGCTCTCGCGGCTTTCGTTACGCAGCATGATCACGAACTCGTCGCCGCCGATCCGGTAGACCTGGCCGCGCCCCGGCACCGCGTCGCGCAGCCGGGCGCCCACGCGTACGAGCAGTTCGTCGCCGCAGCCGTGGCCGTACGAGTCGTTGACCGGCTTGAAACCGTCCAGATCGAGATAGAGCAGTGTCAGGTAGCGCCCCGCGGCCATGCGCGCGGCGCTCGCCTCGCGGATCTCGGCGATCAGGCTCGCGCGGTTGAGCAGCCCCGTCAGCGAGTCGTGCCGCGCGCGATGCGCGTTTTCGCGTTCCGAACGCATCGTGGCCACGACCATCGCGTTCATGCGGAACGACGCGCTCGACATGCTGACGACATACACCGGCAACTGCAGCAGCGTCAGCAGGAACAGCGGCTCGCCGACGACGATCGCCCCCACGCAGGTCGGCCCCAGGCTCAGCAGGATCATCAGCGTGGTCATGCGCGGCGCGCCGTAGTTGCGGAAGCAGATGCCGCCGCACATTGCCGCCGCGGAGAGGCATGCCATCGCGGCGGAGAGCCAGTCGCCCCGCGTGACGCAGAAGTACGTGCCGAGGCCCACGCTGCCTGCCCACGCCAGCGCGAGCGCGATATGGATATCGGTGGGCGTGGGCTGCCTTGCCAGGCCCGCGCGGCGCGCGATGGTCATCACGACGATGCGCGCGACGCAGATCGCCACCTCGATGCCCAGCCACCCATAGAACGGCGCGGTACGCATATGCAGCGTGATGACGACCGCCACCAGCACGGTGTTGAGCATGCCGCCATAGAAGATGGACAGCGTGCCGAACAGGCTGCCGACCAGCGCTTCGCGGATTTCAGGCGTGACGTCGCGGCCCGGATCCGCAATCCAGCGAATTGGGCGCCACCGCGGGGACGAATAGACCCGGGGTGACAGGAACATGGGCGAGTACGGTTGCGTCATCTGCCGGCATTCTGCCAGACCGGGTGGAAAATTCCGCGCGCCCGAAGGGGGGGTATCGGGCGGTTCGATGCCGTGCCCGGGACCCCGGCCAGTGCCCCGGAACGCCGCCGCACCGCATCAATTGTCGGCGGTACACCGACAGCCAGGCGCGGACACGCGCGGTAGGATGGAGCGCCTTGCGCCCGGCTCGCCGCCTGCCCACCGCCTCTGGCAAACGGTCCGGACGCCCGACCACTTCCGTCGACCTTCATGACCGGTTTGCTACAAACCTCGTTTCAACGTTTCCTGATTGGCACGATCGTGGTGCCCGTCGCACTCGCGGTTGTGTTCGTCGCGGACGCCCTGACGCCGCTGGGCGTCACTGCATGGCTGTTCTACCTCGTGCCGGTCTGCCTGGCACTGTTCTCGGACAGCCCGCGCCTGCCGTTGCTGACCGCCGCCAGCACGTCGATCCTGCTCGTGGCGGGCTATTACCTGTCGCCGCCGGGGGCCAGCCCCATCGTTGCCATCGTCAACCGCAGCTTTGGCTTCGCGGTCATCTGGTTCCTCGCGGTGGTGATCTATCGCTATACCGTCTCGCGGCTGGCGGTGCAACGGAGCGCCTGGCTGCACCAGTCGCAGGTCCGGATCCACCAGGCCGTGCGCAACCCGCAGTCGGCCGGCAATGTGGGCGATGCGCTGGTGCGCGCGCTGGCGCAGACGCTGGGCGCGCATGTCGGCGCCGTCTACGAGTGCGAAGGCGGCACGCTGCGGCGGCTCGCGGGCTGGGCCTTGCCGCAATCGACACCCGAGGTGCTGGTGTCGGGGCAGACCATCGCGGGTCAGGCGGCGGCCGAAGGCAGGGTGATCGCCATCGGCGGGCTGCCCGCCGACTATCTGCCCGTGTCGTCGGCGCTGGGCCGCACCGGCGCGGGCGAGATCGTTGCCGCGCCGCTGACCGCGGAAGGCGAGACCGTCGGCGTGGTCGAGCTTGGCTTTGTCGGCACGCAGCGCGAGACCGCGGACGTGGTCGAACTGTTTGAACGCATCGGCGAGCCGATCGGCATGCTGCTGCGCGCCGCGCTCTACCGGCACCGGCTGGAGGCCCTGCTTACCGAGACGCAGCGCCAAAGCGAGGAAATGCAGGTTCAGCAGGAAGAGTTGCGCGTCTCCAACGAGGAACTCGAGGAGCGCGGCCGCGCGCTCATGGAATCGCAGGCGCGTCTCGAGTCGCAGCAGGCCGAGCTCGAGCAGACCAATGTCCAGCTCGAGGAACACGCGCAGCGGCTGGAAACGCAAAAACGCGAGATGCTCGCGTTCCAGGCGGAACTGGCCGCCAACGCGCGCGCGCTCGAACGCTCGAACCAGTACAAGAGCGAGTTCCTCGCCAATATGTCGCACGAGCTGCGCACGCCGCTGAACAGCGCGCTGATTCTTGCCAAGCTGCTGCAGGAGAACAAGCCCGGCACGCTCAATGAAGAGCAGGTGCGTTATGCCGCGACGATCCATGCGGCCAACACCGACCTGCTGAACCTGATCAACGACATTCTCGACCTGTCGAAGATCGAGGCCGGCCACCTGACCATCGAGCCGGAACCGGTCGACGTCGAGACGTTCGCGCGCACGCTCGAGCAGATGTTCCAGCCCGTGGCCACGCAGAAACGCCTGGCCATGCGCGTGGAGGTGATGCCGGGCACGCCGCCGGCGATCGTCACAGACGGCCAGCGCCTGCAGCAGGTGCTCAAGAACCTGCTGTCCAACGCGTTCAAGTTCACCGAACAGGGCGCCGTGACGCTTGCCATCGCCGCGCAGGGCGACGACGCGGTCCGGTTCGAGGTACGCGACACCGGGATCGGTATTCCGCGCGAGAAGCAACAGGTCATCTTCGAGGCATTCCAGCAGGCGGACGGCACCACGAGCCGGCGCTTCGGCGGCACGGGGCTGGGGCTGTCGATCTCGCGCGAGCTGACGCGGTTGCTCGGCGGGTCGATCGCGGTGGCCAGCGAACCGGGGCAAGGCAGCGTGTTCTCGCTGACGGTGCCGCGCGTACTCGGTGCCGACGAGGCCGCGCGCGCGGGGTTCGTGACGACGGGCGTACCGTTCCCGCAGGCGGCGCAGGTCGCCCGTGCGGTGCCCGCACCCGCCGCACCGGCCGCCACGCCGCCATCGTCACCGTCGCGCGCGCCGGCCCCCGAGCGGTCCGCGCACGTCAATGGCACCCCGGCAGGCTCACCGGCAGGCACCCCCCATTGGCCCGCGCCGATCGCCGACGATCGCGCGAAACGGTCGCGGGGCAGCCGCCTGATCCTCGTGGTCGAGGACGACATCGCGTTTGCCAATATCCTGTACAACCTCGCGCACGAACTGGACTTCGACTGCATTCACGCAACGACGTCCGGCGCGGGCCTGGAACTGGCGCGCGAGCATCAGCCGTGCGGGATCCTGCTCGACGTGGCGCTGCCGGACCAATCGGGCCTGACGCTGCTCGACTGGCTCAAGCACGACCCCGCGACGCGCCATATCCCGACGCACCTGATCTCGGTGAGCGATCATGCGGAAGCCGCGCTCCATCGCGGCGCCATCGGCTACACGTTCAAGCCGAGCGGCCGCGACCAGCTGGCCGCCGCCATCCGCGGACTCGAGGCCCGCATGGTGCAGGGCATGCGGCGCGTGCTCGTGGTGGAGGACGATGCGGTGCTGCGCGAGAGCATCCGCGCGCTGCTGCGCTCGCTCGACGTGGAGATCGTCACGGCGGACAGCATCGCCGAGGGCGTCGCCGCGCTTTCGGGCCAGCGCTTCGACTGCGTGGTCATGGACATGGCCCTGCCCGATGGCACGGGCCACGATCTGCTCGCCCGCATGGCGGCGGATGCCGGCAACGGCGGACAGGCCATGCCGCCGGTCATCGTCTACACGGGACGCCAGTTGTCCGCCGAGGACGAGCAGCGCCTGCGCCGGCATTCGAAGTCGATCATCATCAAGGGCGCGCGCTCGCCGGAGCGATTGCTCGACGAGGTGACGCTGTTTCTGCATAGTGTCGAGTCCGCGCTGCCGCCCGAGCAACAGCGCATGCTGCGCGACGCGCGCAGCCGCGACGATGCGTTCGACGGGCGCAAGGTGCTGCTGGCCGAGGACGATGCGCGCAATATCTTCGCGCTGTCCCGCGTGCTGGAGCCGCTCGGCGCGACCGTGGAGATCGCGCGCAGCGGCCGCGAGGCGCTCGACAAGCTCGCCGAGCACGACGATGTCGACCTCGTGTTGATGGACATCATGATGCCGGAGATGGACGGCATTACCGCGATGCGCGCCATTCGCGCGATGCCGCAGCATGGTCGGCTGCCGATCATCGCGCTGACCGCCAAGGCCATGCCGTCGGACCGCGAGGCCTGCCTGCAGGCCGGCGCCAACGACTACATCGCCAAGCCCATCGACGTCGATAAACTTCTTTCCCTCTGCCGCGTATGGCTACACGCAAGCTGAAACCCCAGATGACGCTGCCGGAAGATGCCGACGGCGATATTCGTCTGCCCGATGCGACGTTCGAGATCGAGCTGGACCTGTTGCTGGAAGCCATCTTCCGCAAGTACCAGCACGACTTCCGCAGCTACGCGCGCGCGTCGCTGCGGCGCCGGTTGAGCCAGGCCACGCAGGACTTCGGACTGGACACGCTGTCGCAGCTGCAGGACCGCATGCTGCGCGACAGCGCGGTGTTCGCGCGGCTGCTGCAGTACCTCACCGTGCAGGTCAGCGAGATGTTCCGGGACCCGAGCTACTTCCGCGCGATTCGCGAACACGTGGTGCCCGTGCTGCAGACGTATCCGTCCGTCAACGTCTGGGTGGCCGGCTGCAGCAGCGGCGAGGAGCTGTGGTCGCTCGCGATCCTCTTCGAAGAAGAAGGCCTGGCCGAGCGCACGGTGTTCTATGCCACCGATATCAACCCGGAAGCGCTTGTCGCCGCGCGCGCGGGCGTCTACGATGCGGGCCGGTTGCGCGTGTTCGGCGAGAACTACCTCGCGGCCGGCGGGCGCCGTTCGTTGTCGGACTACTATCACGCGGCGTACGGCAAGGCGAAGTTCAGCGCCAACCTGATCCGGCAGTCGGTCTTCGCGGACCATAGCCTGGCCACCGACAGCGTGTTTCAGGAAGCGCAGCTGATCTCGTGCCGCAATGTGCTGATCTACTTCGATCGCGCGTTGCAGGATCGCGCGATCGGCCTGTTCCGCGATGCGCTCGCGCGGCGCGGTTTCCTTGGGCTCGGCAGCAAGGAGAGCCTGCAGTTCACCACCCATGCGGGCGACTTCGAGACCGTCGATGCGCGCGAACGGCTGTATCGCAAAGTCTGAGGCACAGCGATGAGCGCACGCCAGCCTTCGCCCATCGCCGCGCGGTCCACGACAGTGGCCGGCAGGCGGCCGGCCGCGATCGTGATCGGTGCGTCGGCGGGGGGCATCGAGGCGCTGGGCATGCTGCTGCCGCAATTGCCTGCGGACTTCGCGCCGCCGGTGATCGTGGTCGTGCATCTCCGGCCCGATGTGCCGAGCCTGTTGCCCGAGGTGTTCGGCGAACGTTGTGCGCTGCCGGTGCGCGAGGCGGAGGACAAGATGCCCGTGCTGCCGCGACATATCTACACGGCACCGTCGGACTACCATCTGCTGGTCGAGCGGGCGGGGATCGACGATGCATCGTTCTCGCTGTCGGTCGAGCCGCCGGTGCGCTTCTCGCGGCCGTCCATCGACGTGCTGTTCGAATCGGCCGCCGTCGCCTGGCGCGAGCGCGTGCTGGGCATCCTGCTGTCCGGCGCCAACGACGACGGTGCCCGCGGGCTGAGCGCGATTCGCGCGGGCGGCGGTATTACCTGGGTGCAGTCCCCCGCGAGCGCGGCGGTGGCGACGATGCCCGAACACGCGATCGCGCGCGGCGCCGCCGATCGTATCCTGCCATTGGCCGATATGGGCGAGGCATTGCGCCGCGAGTTCAGCGAATGAAGCGGTAACAGAGCAACAGACGATCACGATCACTATGTCCACACCCATCAAGATCCTTGCAGTCGACGACATCGCCAGCAACCTGACGGCGCTCGATGCCGTGCTGGCCAAGCCCGATGTCGAGATCGTCCATGCCAACTCGGGCGCACAGGCGCTCGAACTGCTGCTCGAGCACGAATTCGGCCTTGCCATTCTCGACGTGCACATGCCGGAGATGGACGGGTTCGAACTGGCCGAGCTCATGCGGGGCAGCAAGCGCACGAGCCATATCCCGATCCTGTTTCTGACTGCCGCGGGCGAAGACAGCCAGCGCGCGTTCCGTGGCTACGCGAGCGGTGCGGTGGACTTCCTGTTCAAGCCGATCGACGCGCGCGTGCTCGCGGCCAAGGTCGATGTGTTCGTGCAGCTCGCGCGCAACAAGCAACAGATGGCGGAGCAGCTCAAGACGGCCGAACAGCTGCTCAAGACCAACGAGATGCTCATGGCGGTGCTCGCGCACGACCTGCGCACGCCGCTGTCCGCGATCATCGCGTCGGCGTCCTTCCTCGGACGTTTCGGTGGCGAAGAGAAGCTGCGGCCCGCGACGGACCGTATCCAGCGCAGCAGCGAGCGCATGGCGCGCATGGTCGACCAGCTGCTGCACGTGGCGCGGCTGCATGGCGGCCGCGTGCACCTGAATCCGCTAAAGGAGGATGTCCACGCGATCTGCACGGCCATCGTCGACGAGTACGAGGTGGCTTACGGCAAGGGCCGTATCGTCATCGCCTCGCAGGGCAACACGATGGCGCAGATCGATCCGGACCTGATCGCGCAGGTCATGACCAACCTGATCGGCAATGCGCTGCATCACGGCGATGCGGAGACACCGATCGCCGTGCATGTGGATGGAGGCGATCGCTCGCGCGTCGTCATTACCGTGCGCAATGGCGGCACGATCGATCCCGCCGTGCTGCCGCATATCTTCGAGGCGTTCCGTTCGGGGTCCTCGACCAACGGGAACCAGGGTGCGCTCGGTGGCGTCGCCAATAGCGGCATGTCGCAGGGACTCGGTCTCGGCCTCTACATCACGCGCGAGCTCGTGACGCTGCATGGCGGCAGTGTGGACGCGCAGTCGGGGGACGGGGAGACGATCTTTGTGGTGACGCTGCCGCGCGAGTGTTCCGCGGGCGAATGAGCGGGCGGACGAACGACTCGGGCAGCAGGTGACTGGCGTGGTACGTGAGGCGGTGTCAGGCAGGCATGCTGCGGGCGCTGACTTCGCCGTTGCTGCCGTGTACGAGCAGCTCGACCTTCGTCAGTCGCGCGCGGCGCGTACCCGCGGCAATTGCCTCGTCGAGCGTGGCGTGATGGGACTCGGCATAGCGCGAACCTTCGTGAATAACGTCCCAGCCGGCACCGTACGGCATGACATGAAGCGTGGCTTCCATCGTGATCTCCTTCTGTGTTTCAGTCTGGTGGCATCAATCTTGCGCGCCGCGGCGATGGTGGACTATCCGGCGCTGTCTGACACGTTTGTCAGTTTCGAGCGACGCAAGGCCCGTGCCAGTTGATGCGATCTGGCGCCGAAAGTGACGCAGGCGCGGGCACGATATGCGGCCAATATGGCGTGAAGACGCCCGTCGCGCACTTCATTATGCGAATCGGCGACGCGATCCTATCCTTCAGAAATACGAGATTCGACGCGCAGGAGTTGACCATGCAAGCGAGGTTCGCACGCGGCATCGCGCAGATGCCTCTGACGGTGGCGGCCCGGGAAGTCCCCATGGCGGAAGAGGCCGCCATGCCCGAGGTGGGCGATCTGGTAACCGTCTGCAGCCGTGACCAGGAGACCGAATTCAGCATTCGCCTGACGGGTGTGGCAGGGCCAGATCTCTGGTACGGCAAGATCTATGCGATCAGCCGCGGCGCCGAGATGCTCGTGGTGGCGGAGGGGCTCGAGCTCGACGACTGCGTCAGCGTGCGTCGCGCCGAGATCGCGTCGGTCATTCCCGCGGAGCGTCCGCACTGATCTCCGGAACCCAGGCTTTGGCAAATCCGTTCGCACGCGCCGTTGCAGCGCGGGGCGCGCTGCGGGTATGCTGCGTTTGCACATCGCACGCATTCATCTCCCAATGGCTTCGTCCTCCCCTTCCTCATCCCCGTCCACGCTGTCCACGCCTTCCGCCGCTGTCGCACCCACCCGCAGGGAATCGTTCCCCGGTCCCGCGGGCGCCCTCGAGGTTCTGATCGATGCGCCCGCCGGCGCGCCGGCCGGCATCGCCGTGGTCGCGCATCCGCACCCGAGCCAGGGCGGTACCGCCGAGCACAAGATTCCACAGGTCCTCGCGCGCGCGCTGCAGGCCCACGGCTTCCTGGTCGCGCGCCCCAACTATCGCGGTGTCGGCGCGAGCGAAGGCACCTACGACGGCGGCCCCGGCGAAGCGCAGGACGTGCTGGCCGTGGTGCGCGAGCTGCGCGCGCAATACCCGGGTCTGCCGCTCGCGCTGGCCGGATTTTCGTTCGGCGCCTATGTGCTGACGCTCGGCATCGGCGAACTCGGGGACAGCGGCGAGTCGATCGCGCACCTGATCCTGTCCGGCATGCCCGATGGGCGCCTGTCGGAAACGCTGGCTTATGAAACGCCCGCGGTCGCGGCGATCGCGCCGGGCGCGCTGGTCATCCATGGCGAACGCGACGAGCGCGTGCCGCTGGTCAACGTCTTCGAGTGGGCCCGGCCGCAGGAACTGCCGGTGGTCGTCATTCCGGGCGCCGGGCATTTCTTCACGGGCAAGCTGCCGGCCCTGCGCACCGTGGTGGAGGGATACCTGCGCCGGCCGCCGCCCGCGGATCAGAACTGATAGTTGACGGAGATATCGCCGGTCAGGTTGGTCGAGCGCTGCACGATGGGGCTGTTGCGCGCATCGCCGACCAGGGCCGACACGCCGAAGTCGGCGGTGGCGAACCAGTGCTTGCTGAACATCCAGATCGCCGACACACCGCCGCCATACGACTTGATGCCGCCGCTAGGGTGATATTCCGCGTATTGGGAACGTGCCGCCTGCTGGGCGTTCACGCCGAACCATGTCTGCATATAGCGAGAGTCGGCAAAGGACATGGTCGGGCCCAGGAACCAGAAGAATTTCTCCGAGCTGCCGGGCATTGGCATATACGCCCCCACGTCGCCGATCCAGCCGTCGGAGCCGCCGAGCTGACGCCGGATATTCGCGCGAATCACGAGCGGAAACTCTTTCGAGACCACGTATTCGGCGAAGATCTTCGTCTCGGGCACGATGCCGATATTGCCCATGCCGGCCAGATGATCGTGGTCCTTCTTCTCGCGGCGCCCCATGTCATAGGTGATGGCCAGGCCCATGCGGACGCGCTCGGTATGAATCGCGTTGAAGCCGATGCCCTCGCCCGTGGAGGCAAACGCGAGGTCCTTGTAGCGGACGTCGATGCTGGGGCCGCCAAGGATGTAGTAGTCGTTTGCCCCCTCATAGCGCGGCCGCACGGTCATCGCGGCGCCGACGCGGACTTCCCAGGTCGGGATATCGGGTGCATAGAGCTTGCGCAGCGGGACGCCGACCGAATACTGCCACTCGGGCAGCGGGGACGGCGTCTGGGCATGCGCCTGCGAGGTGTAGAACGTCGCGAAAAGGGTCGCGAGAAGGGGCACGAAAAGGGGCGCAAAAAGGGCCAGCAGCATGCCAAGCCGTGCGCGCAAGGGCGCGGATTTTTTCTTGTTGGTGGTCGGCACGATTCCCTCCGAAGGTGAGCAGACAGCGCCGTGGATGACGGCAACTTATCTTTTCATCGAACGCCTAGCCGTCGCAACTTCCTCGAATCTCACAAGTTTGTAGGAGGGACGCCGATTTCGTGCGTGGCCCCCAATGCTTATGATCGCCTCCGGTAATGTCGCCGTCATTGTCACTTCGGCGATCTCAGGCGCTGTCGTCCACCTCGTCCGCGCGCCAGTCGCGCCGCATCTGGAGAAAGGTGAACGACGTCGACCAGCCGATCAGCATCAGGCCGACGACCGGTTCCACCGCAGCCACGAGCCGCAGGGGACCCACCGGAAAGATGTCGCCGATACTCTGCGTCGTAAAGGTTTCGAGCGAGAAGTAGATGTACGCGGCGGTACCGTGGTCGGGCATGCCCTTGAGGGAGCCCAGATGCAGGATGTCGGTACCGAGCCAGTACCCCAGGCCGAACACCATGGCTTCGGCGCAATGGGCCGCGATGATCAGCACGATCATCGCGCCGATATTGACCTTGCCGCTCCAGCGGCGGGGATGCATGGCGGAGATCAGTCGCAGCGCTTCATAGTGCAGCGCCACGGTAATGATGGTGAGCACCGCCGTCATGGCAATGGCGATCAGGTAGGAACCCGTGGTGTCTTGCATGGCAGGCAGGTGCGGGAGGAGTCGGGGACACTATACGCCGGAGTCGGCGCGCGCTGGTCGGGCATTTGTACCGGTTGCGTTACCGCGCGTACGCGGCGATGATCACAATCACGCCCTTTTGGGCGCGGAGGATGCGATGTCGATGGTGCTGTCGCGGGGCGGGAGACAGGGATGACCAACTCCGAGATGACCAACTCCGGAATGACCCACTCGGGGACCACCACGTCCTCCGGCACCGGGATGTCCGGTGACGACAGTTCGCCCGCGTTTCTCGCCGGCGGCGGGGAGATGGGTGCGCTCATCCGTGCGTTCGACTGGACCGGCACGCCGCTCGGCGCTCCCGCGCAATGGCCGCAGAGCCTCAAGACCGCGATCCGCATCATGCTGACCTCGCGGCAGCCGATCTGGATCGGCTGGGGCGAAGATCTCCTCTTCTTCTACAACGACGCATACAAGGCCATTATCGGCGGCCGCCATCCCGCGGCGCTCGGGCAGCCGACGAGGTCGGTATGGCGCGAGATCTGGGACGACATCGGGCCGCTGCTCGCGACGGCGATGTCCGGCGTCGAAGGGATCTTCGTCGAGCAGAAGCTCCTGATCATGGAGCGCAACGGGTATCCCGAGGAAACCTATTACACGTTCTCGTACAGCCCGGTGCCCGACGATCAAGGCGGGACCGGCGGCATCATCTGCGCGAACAGCGACGGCACCGAACGCGTGCTGGCCGAGCGGCAACTGACGCTGCTGCGCGAGCTGGGCGCCTCCACCGCGGAAGCGCGCACGCGCGACGAGGTCTGCAGGGTGGCCATGCAGTCGCTGCGAACCAATCCGCACGATGTCACGTTCGCACTGCTCTACCTTGGGGATCGCGGTGCCGGCGAACTTGCGCTGGCCGGCAGCGAAGGCATTGCGGCCGATCATGCGATGGCGCCGGGCACTTTGCGTTGCGATGCGCCAGATTCCCCCGCGGCATGGCCCGCTTACGACGCGCTCCAGCAGGGCCGCGTGGTGGTCGTCGATTCGCCCGCCGAGGGCGAGCGGCTGCCCGGTGGCGCATGGAGCGTGCCGCCGAAGCAGGTCGCCATCGTGCCGGTGTCTCCGTCGGGCGAGACATCCCAGCACGGGGTGCTGGTGCTCGGCCTGAACCCGTACCGTCTCGTCGGCGACCGCTATCGCAGCTTTCTCGGGCTTGTCGCGGGGCAGATCAGCGGCGCGTTCGGCTACGTCGATGCCTACGAGGAGGAGCGCCGGCGCGCGGAGGCGCTGGCCGAGATCGATCGCGTCAAGACGACGTTCTTCTCGAATATCAGTCACGAGTTCCGCACGCCGCTGACGCTGATGCTCGGGCCGCTCGAGGAGATGCTGAACCGTCCCGGCGCCGACGACGACCGTGCGCTGCTGGAGATCACGCATCGCAACGGCATGCGATTGCTCAAGCTCGTCAATGCGCTGCTCGACTTCTCGCGCATCGAGGCGGGCCGGCTGCAGATGCAGCCGCAACCGACCGACCTCCCTGCGTTCACGGCGGAACTGGCCTCGCTGTTTCGCTCCGCCATCGAGTCGGCGGGCCTGCAGCTCGTCGTGGACTGCCCGCCGATGCCGGCACCGGTTGCGATCGATCGGACGATCTGGGAGACCGTCGTCCTGAACCTGCTGTCGAACGCGTACAAGTTCACGTTCCAGGGAACGATCGAAGTCGCGGTGAACGCCACCTCCGAAGGCGACGTCGAGCTCAGCGTGCGCGATACGGGTATCGGCATTCCGGAGGCCGAGCTGCCGCGGCTGTTCGAACGCTTTCACCGCGTGGCCGGCGCAATGGGCCGTTCCATCGAAGGCAGCGGCATCGGGCTCGCCCTGGTGCAGGAACTCGTGAAGCAGCACGGCGGCGTCATCGCGGTGGAAAGCCGGCTCGGCGAAGGCACGCGCGTCGTCGTGCGCCTGCCGCGCGCGTCGCAGCAGACGCCGCTGCCGGCGCCCGCGCCCGTGGAGATGAGCACGCAGGCACGCGCCTATGCGGAGACCGCAACGCGCTGGGGTGCCATGGCCGAAGCGGTGGCCACACCGGCTGCCGCCGCGGGGGATGCCGCCGCCAACGACGCCATGGACGACAGTGCGCGAGCGACCATGATCGTCGCGGACGACAACGCCGATCTGCGCGAGTACATGCGGCGGCTGCTCGAGGGTGCGGGGCACGAGGTGCGCCTGGCCAACGATGGCGGCGAAGCGCTGGCCCTCGCCCGCGCGCAGGCGCCCGACCTGATCGTCTCCGACGTGATGATGCCCGGCATGGACGGTGTGGAACTGGTGCGCATGTTGCGCGAGGATGCCACGCTGCGGGACACGCCCGTGCTGTTGCTCTCGGCTCGCGCAGGAGAAGAAGCCCGCGTGAGCGGCCTCGCGAGCGGCGCCGACGATTACCTGATCAAGCCGTTCTCCGCGCGCGAGTTGCTGGCACGCGTGGCGAGCAACCTGCAGCTGTCGCGCTTGCGGCGCGAGACCGAACGCCGGCTGCGCGACGAGTCGCGGGTGCTGGAAGTGCTCAATGCCGTCGGTACGACGGTCGCGGCCGAACTCGACCTCGGCCGCGCGGTGCAGGTGGTCACCGATGCCGCGACCGAGCTGACCGGCGCGGCGTTCGGCGCGTTCTTCTACAACGTGCTCGACGAGAAGGGCGGCTCCTACATGCTGTATTCGCTGTCGGGCGTGCCGAAGGAAGCGTTCGACAAGTTCCCGATGCCGCGCAATACCGCCGTATTCGCGCCGACGTTTCTCGGGCAGGGCATCGTGCGGTCCGACGATATCACCCGCGATCCGCGCTTCGGCCGCAATCCGCCGCACCGCGGCATGCCGGAAGGGCATCTGCAGGTGTGCAGCTATCTGGCCGCGCCCGTGATTTCACGCAACGGCGATGTGCTGGGGGGCCTGTTCTTCGGTCATCCGCAAGCCGGCATGTTCACCGAGCGCGCGGAGCGCGTGCTCGTGGGGATTGCCGCGCAGGCCGCGGTCGCTATCGACAATGCGCGGCTCTATCAGGCCGCGCAGGCCGAGATCGCCAAGCGCACCAAGGCGCAGGATGCACTGCGCGAACTCAACACGACGCTGGAGCGCCGGGTCAACGAGGCCGTGGCCGATCGTGACCGGCTGTGGGACCTCAGCGAAGACCTGCTGATGGTGGCGGCCGCGGACGGGACGCTCGAGCGCGTGAGTCCGTCGTGGCAGCGCACGCTGGGCTTGTCGCCCGACGTGCTCCTCGGACGCTCGTGCCTCGTGTTCATTCATCCCGACGATCTCGTGTCGATGACCGAGCAGATGATCGCGCTGCGCCGCGAGGGCAGCGCTGTCCGGCACGAATGCCGGTTCGGGCGGCAGGATGGGCAGTGGCGGTGGATCGCGTGGACGCTCACACTGGATCCGTCGTCGAGCCGCATCCATGGCGTGGGACGCGATGTGACGGGCGATCGCGAGGCGGCCGAGGCGTTGCGGCAGGCGGACGAGGCGCTGCGCATGGCGCAGAAAATGGAAGCCATCGGCAAGCTCACCGGTGGCGTGGCTCATGACTTCAACAACCTGTTGCAGGTGATTGGCGGCAACCTCCAGCTGCTTGCCACCGATGTCGCCACCGAGGCGCGTCCGACACAGCGCGTGCGCAATGCGCTGGCCGGTGTGGCACGCGGCGCCAAGCTCGCCGCGCAATTGCTCGCGTTCGGCCGGCGGCAGCCGCTCGCGCCGAAGGTGGTCAATCTTGGACGCTTTATCCGCGGGCTCGACGACATGCTGCGGCGCGCGCTCGGCGATGGCGTCGAGATCGAGACCATCGTCGCGGGCGGCCTGTGGAACACGCTCGTCGATCCGTTCCAGGTCGAGAACGCGCTGCTCAACCTGGCCATCAACGCGCGCGACGCGATGGCGGGCCATGGCAGGCTGACGATCGAGGCCGGCAATGCGTCGCTCGACGAAGCGTACGCGCAGCGCCATGCCGACGTGACACCGGGCCAGTACGTGATGGTGGCCGTAACCGATACGGGCATGGGCATGACGCCGGACGTGCAGGAACACGTATTCGAGCCGTTCTTCACGACCAAGCCGGAAGGGCAGGGCACGGGACTCGGGCTGTCGATGGTCTATGGCTTCGTCAAGCAGTCGGGCGGGCATGTGAAGATCTACAGCGAGTCGGGCCTCGGCACGACCGTGCGGCTGTACCTGCCGCGCGAACGTCAGGAAGAAGATCTCGAGACCGATGTCGATGTGGGCGCCGCCACGGGCGGCACCGAGACCGTGCTCGTGGTCGAGGACGACGAGGACGTGCGCAATACCGTGGTCGATATGCTGTCGAATCTCGGCTACCGCGTGCTCAAGGCCAAGGATGCGCTGAGCGCGCTCGCCATCGTCGAGAGCGGGGTATCCGTGGACGTGCTGTTCAGCGACGTCGTGATGCCGGGACCCATGCGCAGTCCCGAGATGGCGCGCAAGGTGCGCGAGCGGCTGCCCGGTATCGCGGTGCTGTTCACCTCCGGCTATACGGACAATGCGATCGTGCATTCGGGACGGCTCGATGCGGGTATCGAACTGCTGTCCAAGCCGTATTCGCACGAGGCGCTGGCGCGCAAGATCCGCTATGTGATCGCGTGCGGCGGCGCCGTGCTCCATCCCGTACCGGTGCCGGAAGCGCACAAGCAGGCGGGGCCGGTGCCGCGGCTTGCCGAGATGCGGCTGCTGTTCGTCGATGACGACGACCTTGTGCGCACGAGTTCGGCCGAACTGCTGCGCAGCTTCGGCATCGAGGTCATCGAGGCCAGCAACGAAGAGGAAGCCATGCGTGCCATGCGCGCGAACCGCATCGACGTGCTGTTGACCGATGTGGGGCTCGGGAGCGCGTCGGGGATCGACCTTGCGATGGAAGCGGCTCTCGAATGGCCGGCATTGCAGATCGTTTTCGTCAGCGGTTATGACGTGACGCTGACACCGGAACAGCATCGGATACTGCCGCACGCGATCTCGCTGCGCAAACCGTATGCGCTCGATACGTTTATCGGCGCGCTACAGGGCGTGATGTCGCGAGATCGGTAAACGGGAAACCGACGGCCATGGGGGCCGCCGGTTTCTTCTTGCACCCCTCGTTTGCGGTGGGAGGGTCCGCTTGCGAGGGGACGGAGCAACCTGGCTACCGATCAGACGAGGGCGCCGTCGGTGAAGGGGTCGGCCTTGCCGACGCGGGCGCCGTCCTTGTACGGATCGACGGTGCGGCTCGGTTCGGCGGAGACACCCACGCGGTCCAGACCGGCGACCGTCTGGGTACCCACCCGCGCACCGTCGGTGAAGGGGTCGGCCTTGCCGACGCGGGCGCCGTCCTTGTACGGATCGACGGTGCGGCTCGGTTCGGCGGAGACACCCACGCGGTCCAGACCGGCGACCGTCTGGGTACCCACCCGCGCTCCGTCGGTGAAGGGGTCGGCCTTGCCAACACGGGCACCATCCAGATACGGGTCGGCGGTACGAGCACCGTCGGTGAAGCCATCGCGATTGCCGATACGGGCGCCATCGGTAAAGGTGCTGCGCGGCTCGCTGATGGTACGCGCGCCGTCGAGGTACGGGTCACGCGAACCCTGGGCGGCTTGGGCGGCACCACCGATGAAAGCAACGGCGAGGGCGGCGGCGGTAAGGATGGTCTTGGCGGTCATGATTGGCTCCTGGGTCTGTTCGGTTTCTGCATCTACTACTAGGTAGGTGCGTCGATGGACTGAATATTATCTACTACTAGATAGATAAGCAAGGGGAAAGTTTAGAAACGTCGCTCTAACCGCAAACGACGTTCTAAAAGAGATTTATGCGTAACTTAATCGCGGTCAGAAGCGACGAATAGCGCGCCTAGCGATACCAACGCGAGCCCGCTGCCGGTCGCGACCACGCCGTGCCAGCCGGCATGCGCATACAGCGCGCTCGCCACGGCCGACCCCAGCGCCCCGCCGGCAAAGATCGCGGTCATATACAGCGCGTTCAGCCGACCGCGGCTCGCGGGATCGAGCGCATAGATCGCGCGCTGGCCCAGCACCATGTTCATCTGCACGGCGAAGTCGAGCACGATGCCGGTCAGCGCCAGCGCATAGAGCCCAACCGCCCCACCGGCCAGCCCGGGCAGAAAGCTCAGAGCCGCCAGGATCATCGCGACGTATGAGGCGACGCGAGTGTGCCCGGCATCGGCAAGCCGCCCCGCAATGGGCGCGGCCACCGCGCCCAGCGCCCCGACCAGCGCAAAGATGCCGATCTGCGATTGCGACAGCCCGTAGTGCGCGGCCAGCTCCAGCGGTGCGGCGGTCCAGAACAGGCTGAACGCGGCGAACAGCAGCGCCTGGTACAGGGCGCGCCGGCGCAGCACGGCATGGCGGGTGAACAGATGCCACAGCGACACCAGCAGTTCCCCATAGCTGGCCCGATGGCCGGGCACGCGGCGGGGCAGCGTGAGCGCGATGATGGCGACGGTCGCCAGCGTCATGGCCGCGGCAATCAGGAACACCGCGCGCCAGCCCAGGTATTGCGCGAGCATGCTCGAGAGCGGCCGCGCCAGCAGGATGCCGGTGAGCAGCCCACCCATGATCGTACCGACCGTCCGCCCGCGCTGCGCTTCCGGCGCGAGATGCGCGGCCAGCGGAATCAGGATCTGCACGCTGACCGAACTCAGGCCGAGCAGCAGCGAGACCAGCAGGAACGGCCCCGGATGGGAGGACACCGCCGCGCCGAGCAGGCTCGCGGCGGTGGCGATGCCGCTGATGACGAGCAGGCGCCGGTTCTCGAGCAGATCCGCGAGCGGCACGAGGAAGAACAGCCCGATCGCGTAGCCGATCTGCGTCAGCGACACGATAAAGCTCGCGCTCGGGACGGACAGGCCCACTGCGGGTGCGATCAGTTCGATGATCGGCTGCGCGTAGTACAGGTTGGCGACGAGCAGGCCCGCGCAGAGCGCGAACAGTGCGACCAGCGTGCCGGACATGCCGGCGTGGTCGGCGGTGGGTGAGGACGTGTGCATGATTCCGATCCGAAAGACGAGGGAGGACGATGGACGGATCGTAGAGGCTTGTATGCGCGCGGGGAAGCGCAACGCCGGACAAATCAGCGTTGCGGGCGACGCAATGCGCGCGCGACGGCCCTAGGCCGCGGGCGAAGGACGCAGCGTGGGCAACGTCTGCAGGAATGCGAGAAACGCGGCGACGCGGCGCGAGCCTCGCTGATTGGGCAGATATAGCGCAGAGACCACAGACATCGACTGGTCGGGATGAATGTCCCAGTCGCCGAACAATGCCGTTACGCGTCCACTGGCGATATCGTCATCGACGAGCCAGTCCGGCAGCAGCGCGATGCCGCCGTCGGCGCGCAATACCTCGAGCAGCACCTCGGTATTGTTGCTGCGGAAATGGCCGGCGATCGGCACCGTCTCGCTTGCGTCGTCCCGCCGGAAGGTCCAGACCTGATCGCGCGTGCCGTAGCTGAAGCGCAGGCATCGATGCTCGACGAGATCCATCGGCGCCGCGGGCGTGCCGTGACGGGCCAGATAGGCGGGCGTGGCGACCACGCGCCGGTGAAAGCGGCCGATCTCGCGCGCGATCACGTTGTCGTACGCGGCCGCGCCGCCCAGCCGCACCGATACGTCGATGCGCGCGGTGAGCAGATCGACGATATCGTCCGTGAGCGTGACTTCGAGTTCGAGCTGCGGATGGGCGGCGAGCCACGCGCCGAGATAGGGCGCGATGCAGCGGCGCCCGAAGGCCACCGGTATCGAGACGCGCAACTGTCCGACGGGCGGGTGCGATGCGTCGCCGCGATCGGCGATCATCGCATCGGCTTCCTCTACCGCTTCGAGAATGCCACGTGCCTGCCGGTAGTACGCGGCGCCGGCCTCGGTGACGGTGACCTGCCGCGTCGAGCGGTTGAGCAGCACCGCGCCGAGCGACGCCTCCAGTCCGTCCAGCGCGCGCGTGACCGACGAAGTGGCCAGTTGCAGGCGCCGCGCGGCCGCGGAGAAGCCCTTGGCGTCGACGGTCTCGACGAACATCTTCAGCGCGAGCAGTTTGTCCATCGACTTACTTGCCGGTGTCGCGCAGCTTGCGCATCGCGGCCGGCGCGCCGTGCAGGAACATATCGACCTTCTGGCGGATGACCGCGTCGAGGTCGGTCGGCACTTTCAGCCCGTAGATCCATTTGCGCACGCCAATATAGAAGATCGCGGCATGCAGGCTCCAGATCATCTCGATCTCGGCATCGGTCTCGGCCGCGCCGCGCGGCGGCCCAATCTCGTATGCCTCGCGCACTTCGGCCAGTACCGGCAGGAAGACCTTGCTGCGCAGCTTGCTCAGGTACTTGTTGTTGATGCCTTCGTGCGTCAGGCCAGCGAAGATGAACAGGCGAATCCACTCCTCGCGCAGGATCACGGACGAATAGTCGACATAGAACGCATGGAGCCGCTCCGTCAGCGGGACCGACCGATCCGCGATCTGGCGCTCCCAGACCGGACGCCACTGGAACACTTCGTTGTACACGCGTTCGATCAGCGCTTCCTTGCTGTCGAAGTAGCGGTACAGCAGGGGCTGCGTGACGCCGATCTGCCGCGCAAGCTCACGCGTGCTGCCCGCGAACCCGTTGCGCGTGAAGTGCTCGATCGCCTTTTCCACGATCTGCTGCTCGCGCTCTTCGGGCAGAAGCCGCCGCGTGGTCTTCGCGGTGCCGTCGTCGCGGGCGGGCGCGTTGCTGGACTCCATGGATGTGGACCTCTGGCGATGGGATGGCGGATGACGTACGGATTCTACCGTCCGCCATCCCGCTGCGTCATTCCCGCGTGTGTCATCCCGCGGCATCGAGCTTGCCGAGTTCGCAATCGACGCGCTGGTTCTGGTAGGCCGTGCGTTCCCACGCGCCGCGCGCCGAACGATCTGTCACCGAAAACAGGAAGATGCCGGCGAAAGCGACCGCCATCGAGAACAGCGCGGGATACTCGTACGGATAGATCGCCGTCGCGTGACCGAGCACCTGCACCCAGACCGTCGGACTCAGCACCGTCAGGACCACGGCCGTGACGAGCCCCAGCGTGCCGCCCGCCACCGCGCCGCGCGTGGTGAGGCCGCGCCAGTAGATCGACAGCAGCAGCACCGGAAAGTTGGAGCTGGCGGCGATCGAGAACGTCAGGCTGACGATAAACGCGATGGTCTGCTTCTCGAACAGAATGCCGAGCAGGATCGACAGTACGCCGAGCACGAGCGTGGTCAGGCGCGAGACGCGCATTTCGTCGCGGTCCGAGGCTTTGCCGCCGCGCATCACGGTGGCATAGAGATCGTGCGACACCGCCGAGGCGCCCGCGAGCGTCAGGCCCGCGACCACGGCGAGGATCGTCGAGAACGCCACCGCGCAGATAAAGCCGAGGAACACGTTGCCGCCGACGGCATGGGCGAGATGCACCGCCACCATGTTCACGCCGCCGATGACCTTGCCCGCGCCGTCGTGATAGCTCGCATCGTTGGCCACGAGCGCGATGGTGCCGAAGCCGATCACGATGATCAGCGCGTAGCCGGTGCCGACGATGCCCGTCGCGTACAGCACGCTCTTGCGCGCGGCCTTGACGTCGCCGACCGTGAAGAAGCGCATGAGGATGTGCGGCAGGCCCGCGGTACCGAAAATCAGCGCAAGCCCGAGCGACACCGCGGACACGGGATCGGAGACGAGCCCGCCGGGCCGCATGATGCCGTCGTGCTTCGCATGCGCGGCGATTGCGCTCGAAAACAGGCTGTCCAGGCTGAAGCCGAAGCGGCTCAGCACCATGAAGGCCATGAACGCGGCGCCGGCCAGCAGCATCACGGCCTTGATGATCTGGATCCACGTGGTGGCGAGCATGCCGCCAAAGAACACGTAGACGACCATCAGCACGCCGACGATGACCACGGCGGACGTATAGCTGAAGCCGAACAGCAGTTCGACCAGCTTGCCGGCGCCGACCATCTGGGAGACGAGGTACAGCAGCACGATCACGATCGAGCTCGATGCCGAGAACGCGCGGATCGGCCGCTGGCGCAGGCGGTACGAGAGCACGTCCGCGAGCGTGTAGCGTCCGAGATTGCGCAGCGGTTCGGCAATCAGGAACAGGATGATCGGCCAGCTCGCGAGGAAGCCGATGGAGTAGATCAGGCCGTCGTAGCCGCTCGTGAACACGAGTGCGGAGATGCCGAGCAGCGAGGCCGCGGACATATAGTCGCCGGCGATGGCCCAGCCGTTCTGCATCGCGGTGATCCTGCCGCCCGCCGCGTAATGGTCGGCCACGCTATGGTTGCGGCGCGCGGCCCAGCGCGTGACCGCGAGTGTCGCGATCACGAACACGAGGAACATGCCGATGGCAATGGTGTTGAGTCCCTGGCCGATGCTCATGATGATGCTCCTTCGCGCAGCGCCGCGATCTGGCGGTCGTACACCGTGTTGGTCCGATACACGTAGACCGCGACGAGCGCGAACGTGAACACGAACATGCCGAAGCCGATGGGAATGCCGACCGTCGTCGGGTATCCGGCCGCGACGGGCGTGGCCAGCCAGGCGGGCCGGAACGCGAGCGTGAGGATGAAGCCGAAGTAGACGGCCAGCATCGTGGCTGTGAGGGTCCACGAAAAGCGGCGGCGCGCGCGTTGCAGGCGCTCGAAGGCGGGCTGGCCGAGCATCGGGTGCGGCGCCACCGGCGGGGGCGCCGCATCGTGCGGATGCCGCGCGGCGGCGGACATCGTGGGGGCGGTATGGGTCATCGATTGTCTCCGTCCGTATGACGTGTCTTCAGAAGCGGCGCGAAATCGCGGTTTCGCGCATCACGGCTTCCGGCGTGCGATAGCGTTCGGCCATGGCGCGGTCGGTATCGCTCTTGAGTTGTGCCTGCATATAGGCGCCAAGGTGCCGCGCGTGCTCGACGATCGCGTGGCCGATGGGCACGCGCGTGGCCTCGTACGCCTGCAGCGCGTCGGCGATCGACGGCGTGCCGCGCAGTGCCTGCGCGAGTGCCATCGCGTCGCCGGCCGCCTTGGTCACGCCCATGCCGCAGTGCGGTCGCGCGACAAACGCCGCATCGCCGAGCAGGGCCACGCGGCCGAACGCCATGCGCGGAACCGCAAGGTCGAAGATCGGCTGGAATAGCGGCTGGGGTGTGCGCGTGACGACTTCCGCGAATTGCGGGGCGAGCAGCGCCGTGGCGGCATCTTCCATCTCGTCGAGCACGTCGCGGCGGATCAGGCCCGGCGGAATGCCGTGCGCCCAGTACTTGCCGCCCGCATCGGTAAGCAGGTCCGGCAACTGGTCTTCCTCGCGCGTGGCGCGGTACCACACGAAGTTGTAGCGGCGCTGGCCCGGGACGATGCTGTTGGCATCGCCGGCGACCGGATAGCCAAGGATCTGCTCGCGCGGCGGCAGGCAGAATGCGAACTTGCCGAAGATATCGGCGTGCGTGCGCGGGGACAGGCGCGACTCGTCCACGAGGCCGCGCCAGGCGATATAGCCCGCATATTGCAGATCGACATCGGGCAGCAACTGGGCGCGTACGCAGGATCGAAAGCCGTCCGCCGCGATGACCATGTCCGCATGGTGGCGCGTGCCGTCCTGCAGCGTGACGGTGGCCTGCGCGGCATCGCTATCGACGCGCGCGACCACCGCGCCCGAACGATAGCTGCCGGTGTAGCCGCGGCGCAGCACTTCATACATCTTGCCCCAGGCCGTCAGCGTCTGCGGCAACTGGCGTTCCGACAGCACCGTGCCGTCGCGCGAGAGCGTAACGCGCGCATCGACCTGTACGCCGATGCCGTCATCGACGGCGATGCCCGCCGCCGCGAGCGCCTCGAACAGCTCGGGGTGCGTCACGATACCGGCGCCACGGCCGGCGAGGGCCTCGGGCGTGCGTTCGAAGACTTCCACGTTCCAGCCGTCGCGAGACAGCATGTTGGCGGCAAAGAGGCCGCCGAGCGAGCCGCCGACGACGATGGCGGTCTTGCGGCCGGCCGCGTGGGTTGACGAGGCGGCGTTCATGCGTGCGCTCCCGTCGCGCTTGCTTGCGTCTTTTCGGGCAGCGTCAGTCCCGCGACTTCCGCTGCGGGGTAGTTCAACTCGATGGTGACGCCCGAGGGGTCTTCGATGAAGACCTGATGCAGGCCGAGGCTTGGTACCGTGCGGTCGCGCCAGGCGATCCCTTCCGCACGCAGCCGCGCCCACATTTCCGTGACGCCTGTGGCGAGGAACGCGATATGGTCGAGCGTGCCCGTGCCCGTTGCGGGGGTCCCGCGGTCGCCGAGATAACGCGCGAGGCCGGCGCTGTCGTTCGGATCGACGCCGATGATGTGGACCGTGCCGAACTCGCGCTCGTCGTCGCCGAGGTAGAGCCATGCGCCCGGGAAGTCGAACGGTGGCCGGTAGCCACGGCGGAACCCGAGCACGCGCTCGTAGAATGCGCACGACCGTTCGAGGTCGGTCGTGCGGATGGAGTAATGGGCCAGTTTCGTGAGGGCCATCGCTGCCTCCTTTAATTTATCAATCGATTAGTGATCGTCTGATAAATATAGGTGGATGCAGCAGGAACGCCAAGCCGCATCGGGTGAGTAGTTTCCCCGATGGCGGTTTTATTTTTCGATCGATAAATGGAAAAGTGGTGGCTTACTTCTCTATCGGGACGTCGCTGGGCACAACGGCGGTCGGGCGCGCGTCGTCGCCCGTCGCCAGCGGCAGCCGTACGATCAGCGTGGCACCGCCGCCCGGCGGGGACTCGGCCTCGATCGTGCCGCCATGGCGTTCGACGATGCCGCGGCAGATCGACAGTCCCAGACCCATGCCGTTGGTCTTGGTGGTGTGGAACGCGTGGAACAGGCGGGTCATTTGCTCGGCGGGGATGCCCGGACCCGTATCGCTGACGATCACGGTCACGGCGTCGTCCGGCGCGGTACGGCTGGATACCGTGAGCTGCCTGCGGCCGGGCACCGCGGTCATGGCCTGCACGGCGTTGACCATCAGGTTGACGAGCACCTGCTGCAGTTGCGTCCAGTCGCCGCGAATGGTGGCGGACCTGGCGGCCAGATCGATGTCGGCGGCCACGCGATGGTCGTGCAGTTCCCTCCGTACCACCTCGAGCGCGCCGACCACGAGCCGGTTCACGTCGATCTGTTCGTACTTCGGCGTCGATTTGCGCGCCATTGCGCGAATGCGCTGGATGATCTCCGTGGCGCGGCTCGCATCGCGCACGATCTGCTCGACGGACTCAGCGGCTTCCTCGAGGTTCGGCTGCGGCCGGCGCAGCCAGCGCAGCGCCGAATTGCCGCAGGCGATCACGGCGGCCATCGGCTGCGTGACCTCGTGCGCGATCGATGCCGCGAGCTGGCCCAGCGTGGCCACGCGCGCGGCATGCGCGAGCTCGGCCATCGTGCCCTGCAATGCCTGTTGCGTGCGCACCGTTTCCGTCACGTCCATCAGCGCGCCCACGTACTCATGGCGATCGCCATCGCTGACCGTGCGCCGCGCCACGACGTGCACGTGCAGGATCTCGTCGTCCGGCATGCGCAGCCGGTGCTTGATCTCGATGAGCGGCGCGCCCCCGAGCATCGCGGCATGGGTGCGCTGCACATCCGCGAGATCGTCGGGATGCACGCGCGGCATGATGCGGTTCAGATGCGCGTCTTCGGTGGTCGGATAGCCGAGGATGCGATACGACTCCGTGGACCACACCATCGAGCCCTCGGGCAAGCGGATGAAGATACTGCCGGTCTTGCTGAGCTTCTGCGCTTCCGCGAGGAACGCCTCGCTGCGCGCGAGCGCGGCCTCGGCGACGCGCCGTTGCGCCATGTCGGCGAGCATGCGCAGCGCGAGCAGCGTGGTGGTGCAGATGGCCAGCAGCGCGAACAGGCAGCGCACGAGGTGGCCATGATCGTCCATATGCGGCGGCGCCACGCCATAGGCGGTCAGCGTGAGCACGGCCGACGCACCGCCCGCGAGCCGCGTGGCCGGCATCGAACCGGTGAGCGCCACCATCAGGATGACGAGCACATAGAGCACCGCGATCGCGAAGTCGAGCGTGGTCAGCGCGTCGATCAGGAAGATGGCTACCGCCAGCACGCATGCGGCGCTTATCAGTAGTCGGTTGGTCGTCTCGTTACGCATGCGGCAGGAAGTCGTCTGTGTATGGCGTGAATACCATGACCCGACCGTGATACTAAGCCAATGTCTCGGCTGTTGTAATCATATGAAAGTATGACTGCCTGTCTACATGGCAAGGCATGGCCGGGGCGGTGTGCGGGCAATTGCGAAAACCGCCGTTCCGATGCAAAGCGCGAGTCACGGTCGGGGCGCACTATGAGCATGCACCCCCGAACCACTCCCTGGAGCCAACATGCTAGATCCATCGCGCGCCGCCGATCCCGGCCTTGCCGTCACCGAAATCTCCGATTCGCTCAACCGCCTGCTGGCGGATGTCTTCGCGCTGTACCTGAAAACCAAGAATTTCCACTGGCACATGTCCGGTCCGCATTTCCGCGACTATCACCTGATGCTCGACGAGCAGTCGGAGCAGATCTTCGCGATCACCGACGATATCGCCGAGCGCGTGCGCAAGATCGGCGGCACCACGCTGCGGTCCATCGGGAATATTGCCCGCCTGCAGCGCCTGCGCGACAACGATGAGGAATCGGTCACGCCGCATGCAATGCTACGCGAACTGCATGCCGACAATCTCGCGATTGTCGCCGCGATGCTGGAATCGCACGATCTTTGCGACGACCATGCCGACGTCGCCACGGCGAGCCTGCTCGAGAACTGGATCGACGAGGCGCAGCGCCGTGCGTGGTTCCTGGCCGAGGCGGCAAAGTAATTGGCGATGTCCGTCACGGAACTGTCACGTGACACGGCCCGCGGACGGGCGGGCCATGCTTCGCAGATTCCGATACAGCGTATAGCCGATCATGATCGGCAACAGTACGGCAACGCCGGCGAGCATCAGGGCAAGGACGCGATCTTCCGACGCCGCTTCGGCAAGCGTGAGGTGTCCGGGCACGATATAGGGAAACACGCTCGACGCGAGCGCCGCCAGCGATACCAGAAACAGCAGCACTGCCATGACGAACGGTGTGCGCCGCGCGCCGGCATGGCCCGTCTGCGCCACACCGCGCAGCGAGGCGACGACCTGGGCCAGATACAACGCGAGCGCGAGCGCGACCGCCCCCAGCGCGAGCGGCAGCAGCGGCAACGCCTGCACCGTTTCGCGCCGATGCCACAGCAGATCGCCGGCCAGCAGCAGCGCGCCCGATACGGCCAGCAGCAGCGCGCACAGCGTCCATCGTCGCGCACGGCGATCCACGGACGCCAGGCCCTTCGACGCCATATCGTGGCCGATCGCGCGGCCGATCAGATATGTGGAACCCAGCAGCGCGTACCCCGCGGTGACGCCGACCATGGCGGCCACCACGAGCAGGCCATGCCACGTGCCGGGACGCATCCCGGTGAGGATGCGGCCAAGAATCGCGCCCTGCGACACGGCCGCCACCAGGCTGCCGGCGCCAAGCAGACCGTCCCACGTGGTGCGTCCCCACCGGGCCCGGCGTTGCGTATCGGGCAGCCCCGGTAGCTGCGGACCCAGCTCGGGTGCGGTACCGCGCAGTTCGACGGCCGCGCCGCGGACGATCAGGCCGAGGATCATCGTGATCACCGGCACATACAACTGCGGCAACAGCATCGCGTACGCGGCGGGAAACGCGCCGAACAGACCGCCCCCGAGCACGACCAGCCAGGTCTCGTTGGCGTCGCGCACGTGCAGGATCGTGTCGATCATCACCTCGCGCGCGGCGCGGTCCGGCGCCAGCAGGCTCAGGATGCCGATGCCGAGATCGAATCCGTCGGAGACCACATAGCACGCGGCCATGAGCGCGAGGATGCAGAACCAGACGTCGACGAGCAACGAATGGGGAAGGGAGTCCATCGAGTGCTTCCGGTATGGCCCGTATCAGCGTCCGTGTGCGCGATAGCGGAATACCGGACGCGGCTCGTCGCGCACGGGCTCGTTGACGTGGCATGCCTGCTCGAGCGCCGCCGCGAGAATCATCGCGCCGGCATTGAGCGCGGCGGGCCGCGAACGCTGCGGGCGGAAGATCGCCTCGCCGCGCGCGATGGGCCGGCCCGTGAGCGCGCACGTTCCCGACGAACGCGCCGACGCGGCGGTCCAGATCTGCTCGCCGTAGCGGCAATGCGTCGCATCGCGCCAGCTCACGATCGCCAGCGTCGGGCTCGGCCGTTCGATGACGGTGACCATCGGCGCATGCGGACGCTGGACCCGCTGTGCGCGGTGAGCGTCCGCATCGGCCGCGTGGGCCGTCATCGATGCCAGCGAGCCGGGCGGAATGCGTTGGGGGGCGAGCAGCGCGACGGTGCGCGACCACGTGTCGTGCGCGGTGCTCCGATGGCTGTCATGCATCTCTTGCGGGTCGGACGACTCGCGATTGGCGTCGAGGGCGGTGTACGCGGAATCAAGCATGGGAGCTCCCGGTGGATGCTGCCTTGACGCGCCAGCAATGCGGCGTATCGCCAACGAAGCGTTTGAAGACCGTGGTGAAGTGCGCCTGCGAGCGGAAGCCGCAGCGCAGCGCGACGTCGAGCACGCTGCCCTCGGTCTGCCGCAGCAGATCCTGCGCGTGTTCGATACGGCGGCGCAGCAGGTACTCGTGCGGGCGCATGCCCGTGGTGCGGCGGAACTGCGCCGCAAAATGCATACGTGTCATACCCGTGCTCTCCGCGATATCGGCGAGGCCGATCGGTGTGTCGAGGTTGGCATCGATATATTCGAGCGCGCGGCGCAGGCGCCATTGGGGCAGCTTGGCGCGTGTGCGCTGGCCCGTGGCCGCGCGGTGGAAGTGCGCTGCCACCACGCGGGAGACGATTGCCAGCGCCACGCTGTCCGCGAACATGCGGCCGAGCCCCGGGTCCTGCGTCTGCGCCACCGCGAGTGCCTGGCCGAGCCGTTCGAGCGCCGGGTCCGTGTGCAAGAACGGATCGTCGAGAATCACATCGCCGTCCGGCGCATGGCCGAACTGGTCGGTATGGCACCGTGCCAGCACCGCTTGCGGCACGAACAGATGCAGCACGTCGCACGCGCCTTCGTAGGTCGCGGTGGCGGCCACGCCGGGCGCCGTGATCTGTACCGCGCCCGGTGCCAGGCGGCCGTCGAAGATCGGCTTGCCGCCGCAGAGCAGACGTACCGACGCGGTGCGCAGGTTCAGGCTGATGCAGTGCCAGCGCGCATCGCCGGGATGGGACACGGTCTGCGTTTCGCCGACTTCGCACTTCCAGCGCGAGACGAGGATGGTATCGAGCTCGCTCGGCGCGGCCTGCGGGGGATAACGCCATGCCCGTTCCGGCTGGACCGGGTCCGGCATCCGCGCGGCGCGCGTCAGGTCCAGCAAGGGCGCCGCGTCGCGCTGCATGGGCAGGGCTGCCGGGTGGGGCAGGTATGCGGGCGACACAGGCACCGGCATCGAAACGTCTTTCATGGGAAAAACTCCGTAATTTCGGTGGTGGACGTCAGTCCGTGTACTGGATGAACGCAACGGCAATCAGCACCAGATTCATCACGGCGAGGGCGATCCATCCGTACATCAGCAACAGGCTCTCGTTCTCGTTCATCACAATGACTCCTTGCTTCCTTCCTGCGGCATCGAGCGGGCTCATGCTGGCTGTGCCACGTCCATGATCCGGCGCCCGAGTGCAATGCCCCAGCGCACCAGGCGCCGGTCGGCGGGCAGCTGCGCGAGCTCCCAGCCGGCCAGCGCGCTATCGATGTCCTCGACGTCATGCATCACGTTCTGCAGGGCGCGCGCCAGCGCGAGCGCGTTGCCCGCGGCCTTGCCAGCGCCGGCACCGGTGTGCGGACGCGCGACGAATGCGGCATCGCCGAGCAGCGCCACGCGCCCAAACACCATGCGCGGCGCTTCGTAGTCGTGAATCAGCTGCACGAACGGATCGGGCGTCGCGGTGACGAGGCTCGCGAGCGCCGGCGCGAGCATGTGGCGCGCGTCGCGCTGCAGCGCATGCATTTCGGTTTCGCGCAGCGCGCCGGGCGGCAGCGAATGGGTGTGACGGTGGCCGGTTCGGTCCTCGAGCAGCGCCTCGAGTGCGGGACCCTGGGCGACGCGGCGATACCAGACCCAGTTCTGGCGACGTTCTCCGGCCCGCACGCTGCCGTCCTCGCCCGGAATGCGATAGGTGAGGAACTGATGGCCCGGACCATCCTGGAAGGCGAAAGCGTCGTCGAGCAGCGTGCGGCTGGATTCGCCGAGCGCGTCTTCGGGCAGCACGCCGCGCCACGCGACATAGCCGGCGTAAGTCGGCGTATCGGCCGGGAGCAGCTGCGCGCGGACGCTCGACAGCGGCCCGTCGGCGCCGATCAGCAGGTCGCCCTGCGCGCTGCGGCCCGAGGCAAAGTGGGCGGTGACACGAGCGGCTGCCGGCGGCGAAGCGGGGTCTTGCGTGAACGATACGAAGGTCTCGCCCGCATGGACCAGCGGTCCGAGGGCTTCTCGCATCCGCAGGTACAGGCCATTCCACGCGATCTGCACCTGCGGCATATACATGCGGCGCACGGTGCCGTCACGCGAGACGAAGATGCGGTCCCGCGAGGGCACACCGAAGCCGGGGCCATAACTGACACCGGAGAAATCCAGTGCATCGGTGACATCGGGCTGCACGACAAGTCCGCCGCCGCGGCTGTCGAGATCGCGCGGCGAGCGCTCGAAGACTTCGACGTCCCAGCCGATCGCGCGGAGGCAGATCGCGGTGAAGAGCCCGCCGAGCGAGCCGCCGACGATGATGGCGCGAGGACGCTGGAAGAGAGGCATGTCGGTATCCGTGGATCAGCGTGGCTGGTGCGTGGGCGTCGTGTTGACATAGACGCGCAGGTCGGCCGGACGCAGGCCGCGCATGTCGCGGTCCATGTCCGGATTGACGTTGCGATCGGTGGCGAGGCTCGCCCGGCCCGCGCGGTTCGCGTATTCACCATTCCGGTGCGAAGCGCCGAGCGTGCTCGTGCCGATCGAGGACTCCGTCGTCAGGCATGCGGCAAGTGCCATCGATACGATTGCCGCGCCGCCGAACGCGATCAGGAGCTGGAGCCAAAGATGCCGGTACGTCATGTTCGGACCTCCATTGCGATATGTGTGCTTGTTGTACGGAATCGTAGGAGCCAGGGCATGGTGGTAACAATTGGCGCGTGGTCGGTGAGGCGTTACACGAAGGTATGAGTCAAGGGAAACCTCGTGCAGTTGACTTGGCACCAATGGTCCAAAGTCGTTCCATTTGGAAATGGCGTCGGGATCGCGAAGATGGCGGCCGGCCGCGCGACCGGACAATGGCGGGGACGTTGCAGGGCGCACTGTCCCGCACGAATGGGTTGCACTTCCGATACACCTTTCGCGATGTTTCGCGGACCACTGGAGTCGGTCATGGCCTCGCTGGCATTCGCGGCCTTTCCTGTATCCCGCATGCGCGACGCACCACGATGGACCGCGTCGATGCTTGCCGCCGTCACCATGGCGGCGCTCGGCGGCTGTGCGGACTTTGGCGCCGGGCACACGACGCAGACCCTCGCGCCGGTGGCCGCGACGGCCCGCAGCCTGCCCGCCGAGCATGGGGCATGGCCCGATGCGGGATGGGTGGACCGCTTCGGCGATCCGCAGTTGCGCACGCTCGTCGATGAGGCCGTGGCGGGCAGTCCCACGCTGCAGGCCGCGGTCGCGCGGGTGGAGATGGCGCGAGCGATGGCGCAGGGCGCGCGCAGCGGGTTGTATCCCCACGCGGATATCCAGGGCGGTATCGCGCGCGAGCGCATTTCCGAGACGGATGTCTTGCGTGGCACGTCGCTGGCGGGCAAGTGGTTCGATCAGGTGCACCTCAGCGCGGGGCTGACCTACGACCTCGATTTCTGGGGCAAGCACCGCTCGGCGTTGCAATCGGCGCTGTCCACCGTGCGCGAGGCCGATGCGGAGCAACAGTCCGCGCGGCTGCTGCTGACCACGAGCGTCGCGCGCGTGTATGCCCGGCTGGCCACGCTGTATGCGCTGCGCGACGTGACCGCGACGACCGTCGCGCAGCGGCGCGACCTGGCGTCGCTGGAGCAGGCGCGGCATGCGGCCGGGCTCGATACGCAGGTGGGCATCACGCTGCAGAGCGCCGGTGTGGCGAGCATCGAGGCCGAGCTCACGCAGCTCGACGATGCGATCGACGTCACCCGGCACCAGATTGCCGCGTTGATGGGGGAAGGGCCGGATCGGGGGCTGAACATTGCGCGGCCCACATTGTTCGCTTCGCACGATGGGCCGGGCGCGGGGCCGTTCGACAGGCTGCCGGACGACGCGCGCATCGGTCTGCTGTCGCGCCGGCCCGATCTCGTGGCCGCGCGCTGGCGGGTCGAGGCGGCGTCGCAGGATATCGATGTCGCAAAGGCGGAGTTCCTGCCCGATATCAGCGTGTCGGCGATGGGCGGCTTGACCACCATCACCCCGTCGGATTTCCTGCTTGGCGCGAGCCGCGCGTTTTCGTTCGGCCCTTCGGTCACGCTGCCGGTCTTCGAGGGTGGGAAGCTGCGTGCGGATCTCCACGGGCGGTACGCGCAATACGATCTGGCCGTGGCGGACTACAACCAGACGCTCGCCGACGCGTTGCGCCAGACCGCGGACACGGTGGGGAGCCTGCATGCGGTGGCTACCGAGCGGACGCAGCAGGCGCAGGCCCTGGACCTGTCGCGGCGGGCGTGGCAGCTGGCGACGGATCGCTGGCATGTGGGACTGCTGGACCAGCTTGCGGTGCTCGATGCGCAGACGGCGGTGCTGGAGCAGCAGCGGCAGGCGGCGCAATTGCGGGGGCAGCAAGTGGATTTGCTGATGGCGCTGGTTTGGGATCTGGGTGGGGGATATTTGGAAAAGGGCGTGCCATGACAGTGCAGAACTCCGGTCCCGCGACCAGTCCGACTCCGATCGGCACACCTCCGCACCTCTCGCGCCGCAAGATCGCCGCCATCGCCGCGGCAATTGCCGTCGCCGGTATCGCGGGTGGGCTCTACTGGTGGCATGACGTCCACGACTTCGCCTCCACCGAGGACGCTTACGTCGGTGGCAACGTGGTGCAGGTGACCCCGCTCACCACCGGCACGGTCGTTTCCATCGCCGGCGACGACACGCAATACGTGCGCGAAGGGCAGCCGCTGGTCGAGCTCGACCGCGCGGATAGCGAAGTCGCGATGGAGCAGGCGGCGGCGCAGCTGGCCGCGACCGTGCGGCAGGTACGCACGCTCTACGTCAACAACGCGACGCTGTCGGCCAATATCGCCCAGCGCGCGGCGGACCTCGCGCGTGCGCAGGACGATCTGCGGCGACGCCAGGCGGTCACGAACCCGGGCGCCGTGTCGGGGGAGGAAGTCGAGCATGCGCAGACCGCCGTGCGCACGGCTGCCGCCGCTTTGCGCGCGGCGCAGGAGCAACTGGTATCCAACCGTGCGCTGACGGACCGCACGACGCTGGCCGCGCATCCCGACGTCGCCCGTGCGGCGGCTACCTACCGCGCCGCGTACCTCGCGTTTGCGCGCTCGGCTTTGCCTGCTCCCGTCGATGGCTTTATCGCGCGCCGCGCCGTGCAGGTGGGGCAGCGCGTGGCACCGGGCACCCCGCTGATGGCCGTGGTGCCGCTGAACCAGGTATGGGTGGACGCCAACTTCAAGGAAAACCAGCTACGGCGCGTGCGCGTGGGCCAGCCGGTTGCGCTGTACGCGGACCTGTACGGCAATCGTGTGCGCTACGACGGCAAGGTGGCGGGGTTCTCGGCGGGTACCGGCGCGGCGTTCTCGCTGCTGCCCGCGCAGAATGCGACGGGTAACTGGATCAAGGTCGTGCAGCGGCTGCCGGTGCGCATCGCCCTGGAGCCCGCGCAGCTGGCCGCGCATCCGCTGCGGATTGGACTGTCGATGAGTGTGTCGGTGGATACGCGCGACGATCGGGGCGCGTCGCTCGCCACGCTGCCGCCGCTCACGCCGTTGCGTACCGACGTTTATGCCGAAGTTGCGCGCGAGGCCGACGCGCATATCGCGCGGATCATCGCGGCCAATGCGGGATAGGGCTACCGCAGCCAGCGCTGCCAGCCGGCAAAGACCGCCACCAACAGGCACCCGCATCCGACGATCGCCAGCAGGTTGGCCGTCGCCACCAGCGTGGCCTGCTGGTCGATCTGCTGCGACAGCGTGGCCAGGGCCGTCGCCGACGGCACGCCACCCAGGCGGAACGGATCCACGCGATCGACAAGCTGCGTGCGCGCAACGGCCTCGCCGAACTGCAATCCCTGCGCGGCCAGCCCCGTCCCCGCCGCGGTCGCCAGTTGCCGCACGATGTTCTTGAACTGGTAGGCATGCGGAAAATCCTCGAGCGACGTCTCGAGGAACGACAACCGCGCCACCAACAGCAGCGTGAACGGTAGCGAAGCCGCCTGAAGCAGCAGCACCGGCATGATGCGCGCCATCGACAGATCGGTCTCGATACGCGTGGAGAACAGCCACGCGGCGGCGGCCGTCATCAGGTAGCCCAGCGCGAGGTAACGGCGCGTGCCCGGCAACTGCATGCCATACCAGACGAACAGGATGGCCATGCAGACGCCGAACGCCTCGGTCAGCGTGAGAATGCGTCCGCTGGACTCGAACGTGAAGCCGAACCCCAGCTGCAGCAGGTTGGGAATCAGATAGTTCCACAGCCCCGCGAAGACCGCATAGATGGCATAGAACAGGACGCCGGTCTGGTATCGCCTGCCGCCAAGACGGCGCGGGCTGAGCCACGCATCTGGCCGCCGGCGCAGGCGCGCGAAGGCCAGCACCATGAGCACCGCGCCCGTGAGCGGCCATAGCAATACCTCGGGCGTATCGAGCGCGGTATAGATCCGCAGGTTGGCGAGCCCATGGATCAGGATCAGCGCCCCCGCGCCCAGCACGATCACGGTCAGCCAGTCCAGCGCCGCCAGCGTATCGAGGTCCGGCAGCACCGGCGGCCGCACGCGCCGCGGATAGGTGCAGGCAACGAGCAGCCATGTACATGCGATGACGACGGCCTGCAGCACGAAGATCATGCGCCAGCCCGCATCGAGCATCAGGATGGCCGTGGTCCACGGCGCGGTCGCATTGAGTCCGAGCGCGCCGATGACGAATGGCCAGAGCAGTTTCGCACGCTCCTGCGGGGCCGCCAGCAACTGGATGAGCGTGCGCGAGGCCGCGAACAGCCCACCCGCGCCAAGGCCCTGCACGGCCAGCGCCAGCGAGAGCTGCACCACGTTGTCGGAGAGCGCGCATAGCACGCTGCCCGCGATGGCGATGGCCAGCCCGAGCAGCGTAGCGCCGCGATAGCTGATGAAGTCCGCCACACCGCGCAGGATCAGGTTGGCGACGACGGCCGCGCCCGCGTAGGCGGCAAGGCACCACAGAAAATCGTCCGGCGTCGCATAGACCCCGGCACGGATATGCACGGCTCCCGTCGCCAGCATCGACGTCGCGATGAAGTCGACGCCGGTCGCGCACCCGAGGGCGAGACCGAGCGTAAAGACGGCGGGGCGCCCCAGCGTGGGCAGCGCGCTCAGTGGGACGGCCGGCATCCGTGGCTCCTGAAACCTGGTTCATGGAGCATATCGATGCCGCGCCGGCGCGTCAGTCGTCCGGTGGTCGCAGCGTTCCTACCTGATCGTATGGGTCTCGCCGTCAGGTGGCGGGTGCGTGCAGCGGAATCGTGAAGGAGAAGGTGCTGCCGTACGGGACCAGCGCGGCCGCGCGCAGCTGGCCGCGATGTGCCTCGATGATCGAGCGGCAGATTGCGAGGCCCATCCCCATACCGTTGACCTTGGTCGTGTAGAACGGCTCGAACACCTGCTCGGCCGCCTCCGCGCCGATCCCCACGCCGGTGTCGCCGACGCTCACCTCGATCGCATCGCCATCGACAATGCGCGTCGCGATGCGCAGGATGCGCGCGCGGCCCTCGATATCGCCCATTGCCTCGATCGCGTTGACGACGAGGTTGAGAATGACCTGCTGCAGCTGCACGCTGTCGCCGAACGCATGCGACGGCTCCGCGCCGAGTTCCAGCTGCACCGTCACGTTGCGCCGCGCGATCTCGCTGCGGGAGATCGCGAGGATATGGCGAATGGCTTCGTGGATATCCACGGAGGCCAGTACCGGCGCGGCGTTGCGCGTCAGGCCCTGCAGGCTGCGGATCATGTCGCCCGCGCGCTGGCCTTCGCTCGCGATGGCCACGAGCCCCTCGCGCGCATTGTCGATATCGGGCGTGGCGCGCGCGAGCCAGCGCAGGCTCGCCCCGGCGTTGGAGACGATCGACATCAGCGGCTGATTGATCTCATGCGCGATGGACGCGGTGAGCTGCCCCACCGTGGTCGCGCGTGCAACGCGGGCCAGGTCCGCCTGCGCGTTGCGCACGGCATCTTCCGCCTGGCGGCGCGCGGTGATGTCCGTTACCGTGCCGAAATACCGCAGCGGTTCCTCGTCGCCCGACATTGTGGCGTCGGGCGCGGCGTTTTCCGGCGGCATCGGCTTGCCGATCACCGCCACGTGCACGATCGACCCGTCGCGGCGCACGATGCGATGCTCCACCTGCACGGGCAGCCGCTGCGCGGTATTGATCTCGACCAGCCGCTGTATCGCGGGCCGGTCCTCGGGATGCATGCGCGACAGGAACACCTCGAATGGCGAATCGCGCTCGGTCGGGTCGAGGTCGTAGATGCGCAGAAGCTCGTCAGAGCAATAGAAGCGATCTTCGCGCAGGTCCCATCGCCAGCTGCCGGTATGGCTCACGCTCTCGCCCATCGCCAGCGTGGCCTCGCTCGTGCGGAGCTCGCGCTCCACGCGCTGGCGCCGTTCGTTCTCGACGAGCAGATCGTCATAGAGGCGGGCGGTGCGCAGGGAGATCGCGGCCTGCGCGGCCACGAGCTCCAGCAGGCGGGTTTGATCGAGCGTGAAGGCATCGCGCACGAGCCGGTTCTCGAGGTAGAGCGCGCCGATGACCTCGTTGTGCCGCACCATCGGAATGCAGATGGCCGAACAGTCCGGCTGCTGGGCGAGATACGGATCGATCGCGAACGGACTGGCGCGCGTCGACGCCCCAACCATTGCCACCTGTCCCGTGCGCGTGGCGGTATGGAACATCGACAGCGGCAGCATGTCGGCGCGCAGCTGGTCCTGCGCGATGCGGACGCGCACGCCATCGACCGCGGTATCGGCACACGCTTCCACGAGCGGCCCTTCCGGGTAGATGCGGATGAGCAGGCCGCGCTGCGCGGCCGCATACTCGAGCGCGATCGTCATCAGCTTGTCGATGAGCCCCTCGATCCGGATCTCCTCGGTCAGCGCGCGGGAGGCCTTGATCACGCTCTCGATATCGACGGTGTGAAAGCCTTCGCCAAGCTGCCACGTGCGCGGCTGCTTCGGATCGACGAGTTCCGGGAAGCGCGCCTCGAGCTGCCGCGCCTTCGTCATCGCGCCCCAGCGCACATAGGCATCGCGCGCGTCGCGGCGGTGCGCGTGCGCGGCGGCGGCAAGGCCCAGCGTGGCGCAGTGCTGGGCCGCGCGTTCGTGGGCGAGGGCCACGGTCTGCACGAACCCGTGCGCCGTCGCATGCGCGATCGCCTGCTCGTACTGGGTCATCGCGCGCATGGCGTCGCCTTCGCGCCGCGCGATCTCCGCCTCCACGAGCAGCGCCTTGTCCGTGAACGTGACCGGATTGACCGTGGCCCAGCCGCGAATCTTGCGCGCGTCGGCGCGCAGCGTATTCCATGCCTCGTGGTCGGGCTCATCGGGCACGGCCGCGATGGTCAGCGCGCGCAGCAGGCGGAAGTCGAGCTGATGGATATGCGCCGGTGCGGACCACGCGAACGTGGCGGCGCGATCGAGGCACATCGCGGCCGCCTCGTGGCGGTCCGCGAGCAGCAGCATCGTCGCGCGGTAGAGCCAGTGCCAGAACTGGAACGTCGAGAGCCGCTCCCCGCGCGGCATGCCTTCGCCGTCGGGGCCCACCTCGTCGATCCAGCGCTGCGCGGCGGTGTCGTGCGCATCCACGCCCGCGCGCAGGCCATCGACGAAGCGCTGCTGTGCAAGCAGGATCGACTCGACATCGTGGAATCCCGCGCGCCGCACGAACTCGAGGCCGCGCGCGATCTCCACCGCGACGTCGTCGAGGCGGTCGCCACGGACCAGCATCGCGGCGACGACATGGCAGCACGCATAGCACGCGCTGGTCACGTCGCCGTGAGCAACGCCCGTCGCGAAACCCGCGCGCGCGCATTCGATCGAATACGACAGCGGCTGCGTCCATACGCTGAGCTGGTCGAGCGGCAGCTGCACGCGCGCCATATGGGCCGCGTAGCCATGATGATTGACGAGCCGCCGGGCCATCTCGCCATAGCGGAAGCCGTCCGCGTAGGCATCGAAGCGATGGCAGACCTGCACGCCGAGCCAGGCGAGCGCGGACGTGGCCGCGGCCGTCATGCCGTGCCGCAGCGTCAGCCGCAGCATCTGGCACAGGCTCAGGAACGCGAGGTTTTCGTCCGTGAAGCTGGCCGGGACCATCAGCGCGGCCAGCAGGCTCATCGCGGCTTCGGTATCGGCATCGTCCATCACGGGCAACGCCAGCATCGCGTTCAGCGTGGCGGCCGCGAGCATGGGCTGGATAGTTGCGTACAGCGTATTGCAGGCGGTGGCGGACGGATGCGCGTGCAATTCGATGCCGAACAGGCGCAGACCCGCGATCGCGGTTTCCACCGCGAGCATGTTCTCGGACCGGCGCGAATGCATTTCCACCTTGAGCCGGTACACGCTCGCGCGCTGCAGCACGTCGCCAGGACCGTCGATCAGCTGCGTGACCAGCGCGAGCGCCGCGTCGAGGCGGCCCTGCAGGAACCAGCACGTCGCCTGTTCCTCGCGCAGCGCGTGGTACAGGCCCTTGCCGTCCACGGAGGCTGCCGCCTGCTGCAGATAATCGAGGCCGTTGCTCACGTAGCGGAGCGCCGCGTCGTACGCGGCCGCACGCCGCGCGCGCTGTGCGGCGGCCAGAAGCAGCAGGGCCGTATCGAACGCCTCGGCATCCGACGATGCCATCGCCTTGGCCTGCGCCAGCAGGCCGGCCGCGCGAAACAGCACGTCGTCCCGCATGCCGTCGCCGCGCGCGTGGTCGCGGATATCGCCCGCGTACCCGGTGCCTTCGCCGGCAGAGAGCGCACGCGCGAGCAGCCGCCCGGCGCGCAGGCTCACGCGCGCGCGGGCGTCATCGTCGAGCCATGCATGCGCGGCCTCGAGGATGCGGTCATGCGCAAAAAGGTAATCGTGCCGCGTCGGTACCAGCAGACCCGCCGCGCAGGCCGGTGCGAGCCGCGCATGCAATGCCGCTTCGTCGATCGCGAAGGTGTCGCACAGCAGCGCGAACGACGAGACGCTGCCGAGGCAGGCCATGCCACCGATCAGCCGGCGCGTGTCGTCGGGCAGTTGCTGCAGATGCTGGAGGCTGTATTCGGCGACGTTGTCCGTGCACGTCCGCGCATCGATCTCGGCAAGGTCGTAGCGCCATCCGCTCGTCTCGGCCCCGGCGTCCGCGGCATAGGCGATCAACCGTTCGTCGGCCATCGTCTTGAAGAACTGCCGGACGAAGAACGGATTGCCGAGCGTTTTCGCATGGACGACCTCCGCAAGCGGACGCATGGCGGCATCGGGCGCGCGCAGCGTCTGCGCAAGCATCGCCGCCACGGTATCGACGGGCAGGCCGGAGACGGGAATATCGTGCACCGCGACGCGCTCGCGCAATGCAGCCAGCGACGTGGCATCGGCGGTCCGCGCGGTGCAGACGAGCAGCAGGCGCAGCGGTCCCGTGCCGCCCGCGAGGCGCGAGAGCAGTTCGAGTGTCGGCCGGTCGAGCCATTCGATGTCGTCGATCAGCAGCACGAAGGGCCGGTCCGGTTGCGCGAACGCATGGATCAGGCACCGCATCGCCAGATCGACGTGCATGTCCGGTTCGACCGGCTCGGCGGAGGGCAACTCCGGAAACTCGTCCACGAGCAGCCGCAGCGCGGGCGCGATGCTCGACGCCACGCGGCCATAGGCGCCCAGTGCCTGCTGCAGCCGCATGCGCCACATGCGGACCGCGTCCTCGGGCAGGCCCACGATCTGGTGCACGAGGCCGCGGAACGCGTCGGCGAGAACGGCATAGGGAACGTCGCGCCGGATCGGATCGGCCTTGCCGGCCGCGCACCATACGCGCCGCTGCGGCATGCCCTGCGCGAACGTGCGCATCAGCGCGGACTTGCCGATGCCGGACGGCCCCGTCAGCGCCACGGCGATGGGCCGCGAGTTCGCGGCCACGCGCGTGCAGAGGTCGGCCATCCGCGCGAGTTCGGGCTCGCGCGCGAACAACTGGTCCGGCAACTCGAGGGCACCCGGCCGGTCGCGCGTGCCAGGCTCGAATGGATCGATGCGGCCGTCGCGGGCCAAGGCTTCGGCGCAGCGCGCGAGGTCGGCTTCGAGGCCGGCCGCGGACTGATAGCGGTGTGCGGGACGCTTGTCGAGCAGCTTCAGCGCGATGTTCGCCAGCATCTCGGGCACATCGGGCGCGATCTCGTGCGGCGGTGCGGGCGTGCCCGCGACATGGCTGTGTATCCACTCGGTCAGGTCCGACGGATTCCGCGCGCTGAACGGCAATTGCCCGGTGAGCAGCTGGTAGAGGACCACGCCGAACGAGTACAGGTCGCTGCGGACGTCGATCGCATGGTGCGTGCGCCCCGTATGCTCGGGCGACATGTAGGCCGGCGCCTGGTCCGCGATCGTGATCATCGGGCCCGCGTTGAAGCCGCCCTGATAGTGGGTGCCGTTGCGGCTGCCGTTCTGGCTCGTGCTGCCATCGACCGCGTGCTGCGCGAAATCGAAGCGTCCCAGGCGACAGCGGCCGCCGGGCTCGACAAGCAGGCTGCAGGGCGTGAGCGAGCAGTGGACCAGGCCCGACTCGTGCGCGGCGCGCAGCGCGGCGCTGGCGCTGACGGCAATGGCCAGCACGCGCGCAAGCGGCTGGCGTTCGGCCATCAAGAGGGTCAGCGGGGTGCCGGCATGGTCGTCGTAGATCGCGGCCACGCCGTTGCGATAGCGCGCGAGTCCGCGTGGCTTGATGGCCCACTCTGGGCGCAGCAGCGCGCGGAGGCCGAACTCGTTCTCGAGCCGGCGCGCGGCCTCCGCTTCCACCTGTGCCGAAGCCGCATGGGCGAGCACGATCGTATGGCCGGTGCCGGGATGCACGCCGCGCGCGAACGCGACGATGCCATCCTGATGGATGGTCTCGAAGCGGTACTCAGGTAACGCGATGGCGTCGGGCGGGGTGACGGGGGTAACGTCAGGCAGGCCTCGCTCCGGTAAGCCAATTCGTTCGCTCGTCATGATGCGGCGCAGGGCGTCAGGCGGTCGGTGGTCTCAGGCGTGGCAGCAAGGCACTTTCGATGCAGCGGATGATATCAGTGTCCTGGAACGGCTTGTTCAGAAAGCACGAAGCGCCCGCGTCGCGGGCGCGCTGCTCGTAACCTTCCTGGGCAAAAGCGGTCATGAAGACCACCGGCATGTCGTAGCCGCGCGCGCGCAGCGCTTCGCACAATGCGAAACCGTTCATCGCGGGCATCTGGATATCGGTGATCAGGCATGCAATGTGGTCGATCGACGCGGACTGCAGCAATTCGGGGCCACTGCTGAAGAGTTCCACATCCAGGTCGAACGAGCGCACCAATCGTCCCATGGCATGCCTGACGGAAGCGTCGTCGTCGACGATGGCAATCACGGGGGTGGCAGTCACACAAAATCCTTCGAGTCGTCTTGAGCGATGACGAGGGGTCCGACGCCCTCCACCGCTTGCTGACAGGATAGTCCCGACGGCCTGCGGCCCATATCATACGGTGGTATTGTCGTCGTCCCGCCGACACACCGCGCAATCCGCCACACTCCACGCGGGTCGCAGAGACCCTGTCCCGGGGCACCGCCGCCACTCGCCCCAGAAGGGTGGCCGCTAATACCTTGGTATTACCCGTAACCATCTCGTTTCCCGCCCTCACGCGTCAGAAATTGTGCCGCATACCGAGTGCCACGGTCTGCGGATCCGCCCCCGCGCTGACGCCCAGTTCGTTGATCGCGAAGTCATAAATGGCCCGGCTGCGGTTGTTGATGCGGCTGTAATACGCGAACAATGCCGTGCGCTTGGAAAGCGGGTAATCGTAGCCGACCGTGAACTGCGTCGCGCCCGTGTCCGGACCGCTGCGGAAGAACCCGATCGTGTCCGTGGAGGAGCCGGTGCCATTGGCGGCCAGCGCGAAGCCGATGCGCACGCTGCCCACGCCGACCTGCTGGACCAGCGAGGCGTAGTAGGCGTTGCGCTGCAGATCGCCGGTGTCGGTCCGATAGTGCAGATGCTCGTAGACGGCGGCCACGCGCGTGCCCGTCAGAATCTGCCATGCCACGCCGAACTTGATGGCGTCGTCGTTGCGGCTGGCGGCCTGGTAATGCTGGTGCACTTCGTAGGCGACGGTCGCGTTCAGCGAACCCGAGTCGTAGACGACGGCCGCCGAGTACAGCGCCGGATTGCGCGCGACGATGGTCTTTTCCTCGGGCAGGCCCGCGCCGAGCCAGACGCTGACCGGACCGAACGATGGCGAACGGTACTGGACGATGTTCCTCTGCCGGCGGTCGAACGAGCTCGTGTCGTCGATATTGTTCGACGTCGAGGTGGACCCGTTCCCGATCAGGGCCATGTAGCCGGCCGTGGTCGGATAGTACGGGTCGTAGCCCATCGTCGATTCGGTATAGGGCGTGTGCCAGTGGCCCGCGAAGATCAGGCCATAGTCGCCCTGCAGACCCACGCGCGAGTTGCGGCTCGCGATGACGCCCTGGCCCGTGTCCAGCGACAGGTTGCTTTCGATCTGCCAGACCGCCTTGAAGGTGCCGCCGAGGTCCTCCTCGCCGCGCAGCCCGAAGACCGAGCGGTAATTGGTCTGGCGCACCACGCTGCCGAGCGCGGTGCCATCGGTTGCCGTAGTCGCCCGCGAATATTCGATCGCGGTGTTCAGGCGGCCGTAGACGGTCAGCGAACCGGCCATCGCGGACCCCGTGAACACCGCGGTGCCGCCGGCTGCCGCGAACACCAGCGCCTTCCTCACCTTTGTCGCCATCATCGCAGGGCGCTACCGGTCATGTCGGATGCCGCGGCGGCGCCGTGTCTGGCTTTGCGCTGGCGCAGGTCTTCCCATGCGATCAGCAGGAACGCGCCACACAGGCCGAGGTGCTCGTAGAACGCGTTCATCAGCATGAAGCGCGCCTCGGGCGGCGCATCCCAATATCGATTGGCCATGAAGGTCGCGCCCAGCGTGAAGACGCCCAGCGCGAGCGCGCCGAGCCAGCGCCACACGCCGAGCACGATCATGAGCGGCGCCACCAGCTCCAGCGCGATGACGGCCGCTGCGGCCGGCACGGCGGGCGACACGCCGAAGTGCTGCATCTCGGCCACCGCCCCGCCGAAGTCGAACAGCTTGACGAGCCCGCCCTGCAGGTAGGCCGCGCAGATCAGCAGGAGCGCTAGCGTGCGCACCCAGTTGGGCAGGGAGACGCCGCGCATCAGAAGGCCCAGCACGAGCAGCCGAGGGCGCCCCAGAACGAGCTTTCGTCGCTCGCGGGCACACTCGATGTCCAGGCGCGCGCATGCGCGTGGCCGTGCACGCCGCACGAGGAGGCGCAGCCGCAGGCCGTGTTCAGCGCCAGCTTCGTCTGCGCCGTCGGGCGCGGCTGATAGCGGCTGCCATGGCGCGCGGGCGACCAGTCGGGCATCGCCGGGGGCAGTTCCGGCGAGAACTTGCCGAACTCGCCATCACCGTACACGACCTTGCCACCGAGGATCGTCATCACCGAGGTAATGTCCTGGATGTCGTCGCCGGGCACGGAGAAGTAGTCGGCCGACAATACCGCGAGGTCGGCGAGCTGGCCCACGGCGATGCGGCCCTTCTTGCCTTCCTCGGACGAGAACCACGTATTGGCTTCCGTCCACAGGCGCAGCGCCGTCTCGCGGTCGAGCAGGTTGGCCTGCGGGTACATCGACATGCCGCCGACGGTCTTGCCTGTCGTGAGCCAGTACAGCGATACCCACGGGTTGTACGATGCCACGCGCGTGGCATCGGTACCGGCCCCGACCTTGACGCCGCGCTCGAGCATCTTCTTCACGGGCGGCGTGGCCTCGGCGGCCTTCGCGCCGTAGCGTTCGACGAAATACTCGCCCTGATAGGCCATGCGGTGCTGCACGGCGATACCGCCGCCGAGCGCCGCGATCCGGTCGATATTGCGGTCCGTGATGGTTTCCGCGTGATCGAAGAACCAGTTCAGGCCCGTGAACGGGATGTCCTTGGCCACCTTCTCGTACACGTCCAGCGCGCGCGAGATGGTCTCGTTGTACGTGGCATGCAGGCGCCACGGCCAGCGCTTTTCGGCCAGCAGGCGGATCACGGGCTCGAGGTCCGCTTCCATCGACGGCGGCATGTCGGGCCGTTCGACACGGAAGTCCTCGAAGTCCGCCGCGGTGTAGACGAGCATTTCGCCCGCGCCGTTGTGACGGTACAGGTCGTCGCCCTGGCCCGGCTTCACCGTGGACGTCCACGTCTTGAAGTCGCTGAGCTCTTCCTTCGGCTTCTGCGTAAAGAGGTTGTAGGCGAGGCGCACCGTGAGCTGCCCTTCGTCGTGCAGTTCCTCGATGATGTTGTAATCCTCTGGGTAGTTCTGATACCCGCCGCCGGCGTCGATCACGCCCGTCACGCCCAGCCGGTTCACCTCGCGCATGAAATGGCGCGTGGAGTTCTTCTGGTATTCGGGCGGCAGCTTCGGGCCCTTGGCCAGCGTTGCGTAGAGGATCGTCGCGTTCGGCTTGGCCAGCAGCAGGCCCGTGGGATTGCCGTGCGCATCGTGCACGATCTCGCCGCCCGGCGGGTTCGGCGTGTCCTTGTTATAGCCCACCGCGCGCAGCGCCGCGCCGTTGAGGATCGCGCGGTCGTACAGATGCAGGATGAACACGGGCGTGTCGGGCGCCACGGCGTTCAGTTCCTCGATGGTCGGCAGCCGCTTCTCGGCAAACTGGTGCTCGGTGAAGCCGCCTACCACGCGCACCCATTGTGGGGCGGGCGTGCGGTCCACCTGCGCCTTGAGCATGCGCATCGCGTCGGCGAGCGAGCGCACGCCGTCCCAGCGCAGCTCCATGTTGTAGTTCAGACCGCCCCGGATGATGTGCATGTGGCTGTCGATCAGCCCGGGAATCGCGCGGCGGCCGTTGAGGTCGATCACGCGCGTCTGCGGGCCGGCGAGCTTCATGATGTCCTCGCGCGTGCCCACGCCGGCAAAGCGCCCGTCTTGAATGGCCACCGCGTCCGCCTGCGGGCGCGAGCGGTCGAGCGTGGCGAACTTGCCGTTGACGAGGATCAGATCTGGCGTCTGGGACGAGGACATGGCAAAGATCTCCGAGGAAGCCGCCGCGCCGAGCGCGGCAGCCGAAGCAAGGAACTGGCGACGACGCATCAGCGCTCGATCACCGGTGCGTGCACGGGCGCGATCGACTCGTGCGGGGTGGCGGTGCGCTGGGCTGCCTTGTGTACCATCGTGTAGGCATAGTCCACGCCCATGCCGTACGCGCCCGAGTGTTCCTTGGCCACGGCCATCACGGCGTCGTACGTGTCGCGGTTCTTCCAGTCGCGCTGCCATTCCAGCAACACCTGTTGCCAGGTCACGGGCACCACGCCGGCCTGCACCATGCGCTGCATCGCGTAGTCGTGCGCATCCTTGGTGGTGCCGCCCGAGGCGTCGGCCACCATATAGATCTCGTAGTTGCCCTCGAGCATCGCGCACAGCGCGAACGTCGTGTTGCAAACCTCCGTCCAGAGACCGGCCACGACGACCTTGCGGCGGCCGTTCGCGGCCAGCGCGTCGCGGACCTTCTGGTCGTCCCACGAGTTCATCGAGGTGCGCTCCAGCGTCTTCGCGTTCGGGAACACGTCGAGCAGTTCCGGGTACGTGTAGCCGGAGAACGAATCGCTTTCCACGGTCGTGATCGTGGTCGGAACGTTGAAAATCTTTGCTGCCTTGGCGAGGCCGACCACGTTGTTCTTGAGCGTCTGGCGGTCCATCGACTGCACGCCGAATGCCATCTGCGGCTGGTGGTCGATGATGATCAGCTGGCTGTTGTGCGGGGTCAGCACTTCGAGCTTGGGATTGGACATGGTGTCACTCCTTGCGACGGGTTGGGCAGGAACCGGAAGACTATGTGCGAGCCTCCTTCGCGACCATCCCCTCATCGTATTAGCGCCTTCCACTATCAGGAGGAGCGGCACACGTTTGTACAAAAACCGCACAGCCGTCCTATCGATGCCGCGGTGCGGCATGTACATTGCCAACGGGATCGCCAGTCGCGGTTCCGGGAAGATTCGCCGTCGCATCGACGGTTGCATAAGGAAAGGTGCTGTCATGACCCGCTCGAACCGCACGGACCCGGCCTCACGCCGGGACCCGCTGGCAGCGCTTGCCGCGTCGATCGCGCACGCCATGCGCGAACCGCTGACCGTGATCGGGCTCGAGGCGGGCGCCGCGCAGCGCGCGCTGCGTGGGGGTGAGGGCCAGACGGCGGGCCAGACGGCGGGCCAGATCGGCGACGACGAGGTCGCGGCGAACCTGCGGGAAGGCTTGCGCCGTATTCAGGAGCAGGCCGCGCGCGCGGAAGCACAGATCCGTTGCCTGCACGCCCTGATGCTGGCGGAGGGCGGACTGTCCGGTGGTGTGCCGGGGGACTGTCTCGCCCTGTTCGATCTCGGCCGTGCCATCGACGACGTGGTGCCCCTCGCGCGTGCCGCGGTATACAACGCGGGGTTCGACCTGCATGTCGAAGTCGAGCCATCGCTGGCGCGTGTGCAGGGCGAGCACGCGCGCGTCCAGCATGCGGTGCTGGGCCTGCTGGCGGAGACACTGGACGGTCTCGGCTCATGGACATCGGCGCCGCCGGGCGCGGGGCGGCTGGAGCTGGCCGCGCGCCGGGATGCGCATGGCAGCGTGACCATGGCGCTGACCCTCGATGGCGCGACACTCCGCAGTGCGGAGCTTCCGGTCATGCCAGTCTCGCCCGTCGGTGCGCGCGCGCATGCATGACTTCGCTGCATCCTGCTATCCTCTGGTGGTCTTATGCCGCACGACTTCCAGATTCTCATGCCCGCGATCGCTCCTCGAACGGCGCCCCCGCCGTTGCCTCAGGCGCCCGCCGCTGCCAGCGTGGACACTTTCGGCTGCACGGCCGACCGGCTTAGCGACGATCAGGCGCTGATCGGCAAGGACGTCCAGTTCTACCGCAAGAGTTCGCTCGGCAAGCGCGCGACGCAGGTCGTCATGCCCGCCACGGACCGCGGCGTGCTGCTTGGCGTATCGTTGCGCGGCGGCCACCGTCGCCGCATCTTCGATGGCCGGCATGCGAACACGCACGACTTCGACAACGGCGCGATCTACCTCCGCAGTCTCGCGGTGGAGTACAAGGCCGATTTCTGCAGCGACTTCGATTTCATGCTCGTGGAGATCTCGCGCGCGTTTATCGAGCGCGTGGCCCTCGAGCGCGGCGCGGGGACGGGCAATCTCCAGCCGATGGCCGCCCATGCCGATCCGGTGCTTGCGCATCTGGCCCACGCGATGGTGCCACTGCTGCAGCACCCGGAGCAGGCGTGCCAGCTGTTCGTCGATCAACTGAGCCTCGCCATCGGCGCGCATCTGGTGCATCGCTATGGCGGCGGCGCGGCATTGCCCGAGGATGGCGGCAAGGCGCTCAGGCGGCTGCCCCAGCGCAGCGTGGAGCGCGCCAAGGAAATGCTGGCCGCGCGCATGGACGGTAACCTGTCCGTCGGCGAGGTGGCCGACGCGTGCCAGCTCTCGCGCAGCCATTTCACGCGCGCGTTTCGCGAATCGACGGGACAGACACCCCACCAGTGGCTGATCGAGCGCCGGCTCGAGCGCGCCTATGGCCTGCTACGCAATACCGAACTGGCGCTGGCCGACGTGGCCGTGGCATGCGGCTTCTGCGATCAGAGCCACTTCACCCGCGTGTTCTCGCGCGCCACGGGCGTCACCCCCGGAGTCTGGCGCCGCGAGGCGGTTGGCAGGGAAATGCCCTGATCGGCGTCGGATCAGTCCGGCTGCGCCGTGACGAGGTCCAGCGCGCGCGCCATCGTGACGAGTTCCGCGAACGAACGCGCCTGCATCTTCTTCATCGTCTGCGCGCGGTAGGTCTTGACCGTCGCGGGGCTGATATCGAGCATGTCCGCCACCTGCTTGTTCGACAAACCGCGCGCGAGCAGCGTCATCGCATCGCGTTCGCGCGGGGTCAGGCTCGCGAAGCCGATCCGCAGGGCCGCCGTGCGCGCCAGTTCCGCGCGGCGCTGGACGTCGAGGTGCAGCGCTTCGAATACCGCATCGATCAGTTCCTGGTCGCGGAACGGCTTGGCGATGAAGTTGATCGCGCCTGCCTTCATCGCGGACACCGTCATCGGCACGTCGCCGACGCCGGACAGGAAGACGATGGGGGTATGAATGCCATCTTTGCGCAGGCGTGTCTGCAGCTCCAGGCCGCTGAGTCCGCCGAGCGAGATATCGAGCACGATGCAGCTAGGCTGTTCCGGCAGGGGCGCAGCCAGCAAGGCTTCGGCCGTCGTGTGCTGCACCACGCGCAGGCCTATCGATGCGAACAGACCGGACACCGCTTCGCGCACGGCCGCGTCGTCGTCCACGACGAGCACCAGGAACTCGTTCGCGGCGTCTTCGGTCCAGTCTGAGAATCGGTAGGTGGCTTCCATGTGTCGATACTTAAAGCTTTCGATGAAACTTTTCAAGAGTGATGAGTGGGGGAATCGATATTCGATACGTCGGCCGGGATGACGAACTGGAAGATCGCGCCCGCCGGGTGATTCGGCGAGGCCCACAGGCGGCCCGCATGCGACTCGACGATCGACCGGCAGATTGCAAGGCCCATGCCCAGTCCCTGCTCCTTGGTCGTGTAGAACGCTTCGAACAGTTGCTCGGCCTGGTCCGGCCGCAGTCCGACGCCCTCGTCGTGGACGGCCACGAGTACGCCCCCGGCCTCCGCCCGCGCGGTACGCACGAGGATCTCGCGGCGGCGCGGTCTGGCAACGCCTTCCGGCTCGGCGCTGGCCTCGATGGCGTTCATCAGCAGGTTGAGCACCACCTGCTGCAGCTGCACGCGGTCGCCGGCCACGTGTGGCAGGCCCGTCGCCAGCGTCATGGCGATCGCGCAACGGCGCCGCGCGGCTTCGCCGCGCACCAGCGGCAGCGTGTCCCCGATGACAGCGTTCAGGTCCACGCGCTCGTATGCGGTAGCCGTCTTCTTGAGTAGCGCGCGCATGCCCACGATGACGGCGCTCGCGCGTTCACCCTGCGCGGCCACGCCCTGCAGGGCGGCCTGCGCCTCGTCGAGGTTCGGCGGCGCGCGGCGCAGCCAGCGCATGGCCGCGCTCGTGTTGGCGATGATCGCGGCAAGGGGCTGGCTGACCTCGTGCGCGATGGACGAGGCCAGCGCGCTGAGCGTCATCACGCGCGAGACGTGCGCAAGCTCGCACTGCGCCTGCATTCGCGCGGCATCGGCGCGCCGGCGCTCGTGGTACAGGCGGCTGTTCTCGAGCGCGACGGCGGCCTGCGAGGCGAGCAGCTTGAGCATCGCGGCGCGGGCCGGCATGAACACGCGTGGCGCGAGCCGGTTCTCCACATACAAAATGCCGACCAGCGTGGCCTGGTTGAACAGCGGGAGGCCCAGCATCGAGCGGGGCCGATGCCGCTGCACGTACGGATCGTTCATATAGGCGGACAGATTGGGCGCGTTGTCCACGGCCACGCTCTCGCCCGAGGCGAGCACCTGCTCGATCAGCGGGATCGGCGCGGTGTCCGCTCCCAGCGGTGCGAGCGGTGCGACCGATGCAGTGGGGGCGCCGGCCTGGATACCCGCCTCGGCCTCCGCCTCGGGCGTCCGCACGACGATGCCGTTCTCGTCGGCGACGGCATCGGCCGCGAGACGCGGGCGGCCATCGCGCAGCAGGATCAGCATGCCGCGCGTGGCGCCGGCCTGCTCCAGCGCGGTGCGCATGAGCGTGTCCACAAGCTTGTCGAGGTGGATCTCGCGCGAGATCGCCTGCGATACCTCGAGCACGGTCGCGAGGTCCAGATGCTCCAGCGGGGCGCCGATGGTGCCGCCGAGCGGGCTCCCGATAGCGCCCGTCAGCGCGGGCGGGCGGTCCTCATCGGCCAGGCGCGGATACAGCGCATCGAGTTGCCAGACCTTGGCATCGGCGCCCCAGTGGCTATAGCAGCGTCGTGCTTCCCGCAGATACATCCGCGCGACCTTGGGCAATCCGCGCGAGAGATAGAAGCGCGCGGCCAGCTCGTTCGCAAGCGCCTGCAGGTGGATGTGTCCCTGATCGCGCGCGGCCTCGATCGCGGATTCGTAGCGCCGCATGGCCTCCATATCGCGACCGTCGCGGCCATCGAGCCGCGCGATCTCCGCCCCGACCAGCGCGGCGCGGTCGGCGAAGGTCGCCGGACAATGCGCGGCCCAGCTCTGGAGCTGGCGATGGTAGACGGCCAGCGACTCCCGCCGTTGCTGCGCGTCCGTGGCGTTGTCGCGCTGGGCGGCGAGCGCGAGGGCGGCGTAGAAGCAGTGCTCCACCTGTTCCAGGAACGACGGGCAGGACCAGAGCAGACGCTCGGCCTGGTCGGCCGCATGGACGGCGGCATCGATGTCGCCCGAGAAGAAACGCGCCTGCAGCCGGCGAATCCAGTACCAGCACGCGGCGAGCGCGAGACCAGCGTCGCCGGTGACACGCCCCGCGAAAGCGCTTTCATTGAAACCGCTCTGCCCGAATCCGCCCGCTTCGCCGGCTCCCTTGTCGGTGCCGGGCTCGTCGAACGAACCGAACACCGGCGTCAGGCCGCGCAGCGTGCGAATCAACTGCAGCTGCGGGGCAATGCGATCGGTCGCCAGACCAAAGCGTGCGTGGCGCGCATAGGCCAGGCCGGCCTCGGCCTCGGGCTGAACCGTCGCCAGCGCATCGCCGCCGACCAGCGCATGCGTGATCAGATTGTTGTGGATAAACGAAGCGTGGGTCACGTCGCCGATGCGGCTCATCACATCGAGCGCGCGGCGCAGCACCCCGGTCGCCACCGGCAACGGGTCGCGCCACGGCAGCACATGCGCGCCCACCACCTGATAGACGCGCGCCTGCACATTGGCTATGCCGCGCCGGTCCGCAAGCGCCATGGCCAGTTGCGCGAACGCGACATTCTCGGCATTGCCCGCGGCCGGCTCGAGGATCATCGCCAGCCACGCATAGCAGAGGGACGACGTATCGGCATTGCCGTGCGCAAGACTCAGGTTGACCATGCGCAGGATCACGCGCGTGCGCAGATACTCGTCGGTGTACCAGGCCGGCGGCATCAGGGCCGTGAGCACGTCCATGGTGCCCAGGGCCACGCGGTCGGTCATCGGCGGCAGGTCGAGCAGGTCGGCGACCGGCCGCTCCCCCAGCCGTTCGCGCAACCGCTGCCGCAGCAGGCGGAACTCATGCTGTACGTCCTCCGCGCGCGGATGCGCGGCCCATCCGCCCTCGGCGCGCTGGAGGTACTGCACGCCTACGGCGGCCGCGCGTTCGCGCTGGTCGCTCGACATCAGCAGTTCGAGCAGCATGCGCGTTGCCGCGGCGAGTTCGAACAGGTTGGCGTTGGCATCGATCAGCGCGGCGAACCGGCGTTCGGCCTCCGGAATGTCGCGCGGCGGCGCGGCATCGTTGCGCCGCATGCGGCCGGCCCGGTCGGCATGCGGCACGGCGCGGTATGCGGGATCGCGCGCGGCGCGCTCATAGCGGCCCAGCGGAAACGGGGCGATATCGCGCGCCTGCCGCCAGGCCTCGAGGCAATGCCGCAGGTCCGCGGCGAGACCCGCGGCGCTTTGATAGCGATCTTCGGGCGCCTTGGCCAGCAGCTTCATCACGATCTGCGCCACCGCGGCGGGAATCCATCGCCGGCCCTGATCGACGGGGGCGGGCTGGCGCGCCATATGGTTGTAGACCCAATCCTTCGCGTCGTGCGCGCGGAACGGCAGCGTACCGGCAAGCATCTCGTAGAACGTGATCCCCAGCGCGTACAGATCGCTGCGCGCATCCACGGGCAGGTCCATGCATCCCGTTTGTTCGGGTGCCATATAGGCGAGCGTGCCGGCAATCTCGTGGAGCGGGGCGGGCGCGTCGCCGCGGTCGGCCTCGTGCGTGGCGATGCCGAAGCCGGTCAGCCACGCACGGGCCTCGGCGGCGCCGTCAGCGGCATCCCGCTCCGTATCCACGAGGATATGCGCGGGCTTGATATTGCGGTGGAGCAGACCGGCGGCATGAAATCCGGCCAGGGCGGACGCGATCGGTACCGCGAGCCGCAGGAACCGGTCCACGTCCATCGACGTGCCGGTCAGGCGGCAGAGCGGCGTGGCGCCCGGGTCCTCGAGCAACAGCACGCCATGGCCGCGCTCGCGATGCGAGGCCAGCGGGCGCGCCGCCCAGGCGCTGTCCAGCACGTCGCGCAGCGCGTATTCGCGCGCCAGCCGGCACAGCGTCGCGGGCGCCGGATTGTCGCTGTGCGTCCAGACCGCGAGCATGGGGTGCCAGCGTCCCTCCGCGTCGGGACGGCGGAACTTGCCGAAGATGACGTCGGCATCTTCCCAGAAGATCTCGAAGCCAGATTCGCGGCGTGCGTCCAGAAATGAAGAGGCGTACATCGTCCAAGCGTCAGCTACCCACACAACATCCGTCACTCGCGGATGGAACCGAGGCAATCGCCTGCAAAACTTTTACTTCGCAAGCTTTTAACAGGGGTCAGGGTTGTCCGATGACTTTCCCCTGATGCCAGCGCGGTCTTTCGGCGCGTCCGGCAACGGTGCGACTGCTTTTGCAATGGTAGTCGTTGGGCAAACTTTTAATTCAAAAATATTGAACATTGACTTCGACACGAACTGGGCTCGATTCGGTGGTATCAGCCTATATTGCATCCCTGGTCGCTCAGATTATGCAAGCACGCATTGAGCCGAATTGAATAACATTGCACGGAGCCAGCATGCCATCCGCCAGCCAGCCACCTTCCCCGAAATACCACCTGCCCGCGTTCGCGTTCGTCGCGGGGTTCATTGACGTCATCGGCTTTATCGCGCTCGCGGGTTTGTTTACAGCACACGTGACCGGCAACCTGATCATGATCGGCGTCGCCTCGGTCGGCCATGCGGAGTCCCTCGCGCTCAAGGTCCTCGCGCTGCCGACGTTCGTCGTGGCGGTGGCGCTCGTGCGCATCACGGAAAAGCGCCTTGCGGCGCGGCAGCCCCATGCGGTGGCGATGCTGGTCGCCATCGAATGCCTGCTGCTGGCGCTGTTTGCCGTTGCCGGCATCGCGCTGACCGGCAGCACGGGGACGGCTGCCGTCTGGCTCGGCACCGCGACCGGACTGCTCGCGGTCACTGCGATGGCCGTGCAGAACGCACTCTCGCGCACGGCGCTGGCCGAGCTCGGTCCCACGACGATCATGACGGGCAATACGACGCAGGTGGTGATCGATGTCGTGGACCTGCTGTCCGCGGCGCCGGAAGAGCGTGCCGCGATTCGCGGGCGGCTGGCGAAGATGGTGCCGGGCGTGCTCGCGTTCGCGGCGGGAGCGATTCTCGGGGCGCGGCTGTATTTGTGGGTCGGTTACTGGGCCGCCTGGGTGCCGGTGGTCGTGCTGGCCACACTGAGCGGCACGCGCGTGCGGGCGGTCGGCGCGGCGAAATCTATTGCATGAAGCGATTGCATGAAGACAAGGCACGGTTGCCGGATTCGCATCGTTCGATGCGGTCCGGTCCGGTCAATCCGACGCTCAGCCGACGCTCAGCCGCCGCTCAGCGCGCGCTCGATGCAATGGATCAGATCGTCCTCGTCGAAAGGCTTCGAGAGGAACTGCGTCGCACCCGCGGCGCGCGCATTCTGTTCCATGTTGTCGCCAGCGAAGGCGGTCATCAGGATCACCGGCACTTCGCAGCCACGCGCACGCAACGCCTGGCACACGGCAAATCCGCTCATCGCGGGCATCTGTACGTCGCTGATGATGCAAGAGAGCGTATCGATACACGGCGCATCGAGCAGGTCTGGACCGCTCGCGTAGAGTTCCACGCGAAAGTCGAACGAGCGCAGCAGACGGCCAACCGCCACACGAACGGCCTCATCGTCATCGACGATGGCAATGGCATGCGTAGTAGCGGAAGCGGTCGGTGACATGGCACCGGAGACAGCAATCACACGGAATCCTTAAGGCTCCTCAGGGCGATAGCAGCGTTGTCGTGTCGTGACGGCTGCTATCTGAGGTGAGCATACTGGCACGCGACATATCTGGGTATCCCACAATTGGGTACTGTTCGCTCGTGGAACGAAGCCCCTGCCACCGTAACGTGCCACATGCGACACCGGTGCACAGCATCCGATCAGTGCGCTTCGTCCTTCGCGGGCGACTCGCGCGAGGCCAGCGGACCGGGCGTGCCCGTGATCTTCGGCACGCACTCCGCGTGGAACCACGCGACCGTAACCGGCTCGCCCGCCAGCATGCGTTTGATAGGCGGAACCACCTGTTCGCCGATCAGCATGCCGAGCAGCCCGATAAGCGCCACTGCGGGCGGCGCCGGCGAACGCACCTGCATCAGGGCATAGATGATGCCGACGAGCACGCCGGCACCGAGGGAGACGAGATAGAGTTTCATGGTTCGAATGCGAATAGTGTGAATGCGAATGACGCGCTGTAACGAACACTTGCTCAGGCAGCGGGCAGACCCACGCCGAGCAGATGCCGCACGCGCGGCGGCTCACTACCCGAGTGGAACTGTGCGATATCGCGCTGCACGTCGGCATCGGCGTTCGGCACACGCCGGTGCTGGCGCAGATGCTCGGCCCACGATTCCACGAGGAACCATTCGGTCATGAGGTCGGGGTCCGCGGGGTCTTCCATCACGCCCCAGTTGAACGCCCCGTCCCGCAGGCGTTCCTCGGATAGTTTGTAGACCGCGCGCAGGAAGTCGTCGCGATTGGCGGGCGTGACGCGGTATTCGATCAGGATCATCACCGGTCCGCGATCGTGCGTGATCCGGTCGGCCATGCCATCGGCCATTTCCGGTTCGGGCCAGTGCTGCGCGGGAACCAGGTCCTCCTCGCCGCGCGGCAGGCGCACGCGATGGAGCAGCGAGGCGGCGATCGCAAGGCCGATCGCGGCCATCAGCAGCGCGTGCGGCGTACCGAGCGCCTGCGCGACGAAGCCCCACAGCAGGCTGCCGCCCGCCATCGCGCCATTGAACACCATCTGGTAGACCGCGAGCGCGCGGCCCCGCACCCAGTTGGGCAGGATCGCCTGCGCGGCGCCGCCGAGCGTGGTGAGCGCCATGATCCACGCGGCACCGAGCAGCAACAGCAGCGGCAGCGCGAGCCATACGGGCGGCGCGAACGACAGCACGGCCATGACCACGGCGGTGACGGCGGCGGAGAGCAGCACCATGCCGTCGGCATCGAGCCGCTTCTGCAGCGGCGGCATGATCAGCGCGCCGGCAATCGCGCCCGCGCCCACCGCGCCCAGCAGCACGCCATACAGGCCCGCGCCGCCATGCAGAAGTTGCCGTGCGACGAGCGGAAGCAGGGCCCAGATGCTGCTGCCGAACGCGAAATGCACGGCCGCGCGCAGCAGCACGATATGAAGCTTGCTGTGCGCCCGCGTGAAGCGCAGGCCCGCGCGGAACGCGCTGAAGAAATGCTCGCGCAGCGGATCGGGCGGCTGCACGGGGCGCCGCCACCAGATCAGCGCGCCGATCACGAAGAGATAGCTGAGCAGGTCTGCCCCATACGTCGCCGATGCGCCGAATGCGGCCAGCAGCAGGCCGCCGGTGGCGGGACCGATCGCACGCGCGATATTCACGCCGAGCGCGTTCAGCGCCACGGCCTGCCGCAGGGTGCTCGGCGGGACCAGTTCGGGCACGATGGACTGCCACGTCGGTCCCATCATCGCGGCACCGATGCCGCCCACGAATGCGAGGCCGATCAGCAGTTCGATGGTCAGCGCGCCGCGCCACGCGAGCATCATCAGCGAGCCGCTGACGATCGCGAGACCGATCTGGATGACGATGAGAAAGCGGCGGCGGTCGAGGATATCGGACAGCACGCCGGCGGGAATCGCGAGCAGGAATACCGGCAGCGTGGCCGCGGCCTGGATCGTGGCGACTGCCGCGGGCGAGGTCGACAGGTCGGTGGCGAGCCACGCGCTGGCAACATCGCGCATGAAACTGCCGATGTTGCCGAGAATGGTGGCCACCCACAGGATGGCGAACGTCGGTTGCGCGAGCGGTGCGAAAGAGCCCGCGGCAGGTCTGGCGGTCGTCGAGGTCATGTATGCGGGTGGCGTCTTGGTTGCAATCAGGTGTTGAGGAATGCCAGCAGTTCGGCGTTGATTTCGTCGGCGCGCACCACGCACATGCCGTGCGCACCGCCCTTGACGACCTTGAACGTCGCGTTCTTGACGATCTTGGCGGACAGCGCGCCAGCGTCGTCGATCGGCACGATCTGATCGTCGTCGCCGTGCAGGATCAGCGTCGGCACGTCGATCTTCTTCAGGTCCTCGGTGTAGTCCACTTCCGAGAACTCCTTCACGCACAGGTAGTGGCCCAGCACGCCGCCGGTCATGCCCTGTGCCCAGAAGTTGTCGATGGTGCCTTGCGACACCTTGGCGCCCGGGCGGTTGAAGCCGAAGAACGGCAGCGCGAGTTCCTGATAGAACTGCGAGCGGTTGTCGGCGACGCCCTTGCGAATGCCGTCGAACACCTCCATCGGCAGGCCGCCGGGGTTCGCTTCGGTCTTGAGCATGATGGGCGGCACCGCGCCGATCAGCACGGCCTTGGCGACGCGCTTCGTGCCGTGGCGGCCGATGTAGTGCGCGACTTCGCCGCCGCCGGTCGAGTGGCCGACGAGCGTGGCGCCCTGGATATCCAGCGCGTCGAGTACGGCGCCGAGGTCATCGGCGTACGTATCCATGTCGTTGCCCTGCGCGGGCTGGTCCGAGCGGCCGTGGCCCCGGCGATCGTGCGCGATCACGCGGAAACCCTTCTGCACGAGGAACAGCATCTGCGCGTCCCAGGCGTCGGCGTTGAGGGGCCAGCCGTGGGAGAAGACGACCGGGCGGCCGCTGCCCCAGTCCTTGTAGAAAATGCGGGTACCGTCCTTGGTGGTGATGTAGCTCATGGCGATGGATCCATTGAAGTCATGGGAGGGGATGGTCAGACTAGACCTCGGACTGGGCCGCAACCATTGGCCCTTCGTATTAGTCGGTCGACCCATAATCGAGGTTCGTGAAGCCTCCGCCGCGAGAGCGGCGGACTCAGCCAATGGTATGGGTGGCAGTGACGGCGGCAGTGTGTTGAAATGCACGCCGGACGGTCGGGGTGGCCGTCCCTGGCGGCTGCATTGTGCCGCCCGCACCGCTGTATATAATCCGCACACGACGCCCACGAGCGGAACGGAGAGAAATCGTGACATCGCAGAGCGGGGAGCCTGCCGTCGCCAACGAAGACGCGATGGTGTTGATCGTCGACGACGACGCCATGCTGCGCGCGGGACTGGGCAACCTGTTCCGGTCGGTCGGCATGCAGGTCATGCTGTTCGGCTCGGCGGCCGAGCTGCTCGAATACAAGATGCCGGACGTGCCCTGCTGCCTCGTGCTCGACGTACGGCTGCGCGGCCCCAGCGGCCTCGACCTGCAGACCCGCCTCGGCCAGATGGGCATTCATATCCCGATCATCTTCATGACGGGCTACGGCGATATCGCGATGACGGTGGCGGCCATGAAGGCCGGCGCCGAGGATTTCATGGCCAAGCCGTTCCGGGACCAGGATCTGCTGGACGCGGTATCGGCGGCGCTCGAGAAAGACCGGCTGCGCCGCCGCGGCCTGCGCAAGGTGGAAGAGATCCGCACGAATTACGCCACGCTGACGCCGCGCGAGTCGGAGGTCATGGGCATGGCGGTGGCCGGGCTGCTGAACAAGCAGATCGCCGGCGAGATCGGCATCAGCGAGGTCACGGTAAAGATCCACCGCGGCCAGGCCATGCGCAAGATGAAGGCCCGCACGTTCGCGGACCTCGTGCTGATGGCCCAGCAGATCGGGATCTGCAAGACCGAGTAAGCTCCCCCGGGTAGGCTCCTACTTTCCTGCGTCGCGCTCGAGCACGAGCGCGCGCAGCAGCATCCGCGTCTGTTCCAGTATCACGCGCTGAATCCTGGTCGCCTCGTCGGGACCGATCGTTTCCCATCCCATTGCGCGCAATACGTTGCGCTTCTTCGTCGGAAACGCCGCGCCCTGGCCGTCGATCGCGATCGTGCGGATGCGCGTGATCTCGTCCGTCGCCGGGCGTCCGGTCAGCCGGCCGATCAGCGAGCTCGTGACGCCGAACAGCCGCTGGTTGAGGCCGCGGTCGAACAGGTCGAACGCGGCCGGCGGCCCTAGGCCCGCGCGTTCGCGCGCGAGAAACTGCCGCCACGGCGTGGTATCGCCACAGTCCGCCGCGAACGACACGAATACCGACTGGATGGCGAGGTAGGCGTCCATCAACGCGTCGTCGCCGGCCTCGCCCGCATCCGCCCGCGCCAGCACGGCCTCCGCCGCCGAGACCGTCGGCTCCAGCCGCGCCCAGACCCGGTCGATGATGAACTGGATGCAGGCGAGGTACACCCCTTCCTTGTTGTCGAAGTAGTACTGGAGCGCCGGCGCGTTGACGCCCGCGTGCCGGGCGATGTCGCGCGTGGACGCGCCCTCGAAGCCGTGCGTGCCGAACAGTTCCAGGGCTGCCTCGATGATCCGCGCGCGGGTTTCTTCCCCACGCTGGTAGCCGCCTTCCGCCGCGGGCCGGTGTCGCGCCATGTGTCCTTTCCTTTTGTGGTGTTTCGCTACAGGCCGAAATATAACAGTTGACACATTTTTTCCAAGTGGAATAATTGTGCGCTCCTATCGCAATTGCACGACGCATCCCTCATGTCGGCCTCCTCCTCCCCGTCCGTACCCGCGTCCTCCGTGGACACTCCGGCCAAGGCCGCGCCCGCACGGGCGTCCGGCCGCCGCCGTTTCCTGATCGTCGCCGGCGTGGTCGTGCTGGTCGCCGCCGCGGTCTACGGCGTGCGCTGGTGGACCTATGGCCGCTTTATCGAAAGCACCGACGACGCCTATCTCCAGGCGGACAGCATGGCCGTGGCGCCGAAGGTGACGGGCTATGTCGCCGAGGTGTACGTGCGCGACAACCAGCAGGTGACGGTGGGCCAGCCGCTCGTGCGCCTCGACAATCGCCAGTACCAGGCGGCGTTCGACGAGGCACAGGCCACCGTCAACGCGCGCCAGGCCGATGTCGCGCGGGCCGAGGCAGATCTCGCGCAGCAGAAGGCCCGCATTGCCCAGGCCGGCGCGCAGGTCGAGGGGGCGCGTGCCGACGCAACGTACGCGGCCTCGCAGGTGGCACGTTACGCGCCGCTCGTGAAGTCGGGCGCCGAGACCGAAGAGCGCAGCGCCGAGCTGCGCAACGCCCAGACGCGCGCGACCACGACGCTCAATGCCAACGAGGCATCGCTGAAGGTCGAACAGACGCAGGTCACGACGTTGCAGGCGCGCCTGCAACAGGCGCACGCGCAGCTTGAAGTGGCCGAAGCCAGCGCGCGTCAGGCCAGGCTCGATCTCGACGATACGGTCGTGCGGGCCACGCAGGCCGGGCGCGTGGGCGATCGCGGCGTGCGCGTGGGCCAGCTCGTACAGCCGGGCACGCGCCTGCTGACCGTGGTGCCCGTGCAGGAGCTCTATCTCACCGCCAACTTCAAGGAAACGCAGGTGGGTCGCATGCGTGCCGGGCAGACCGTGACCATCCACGTCGATGCGCTGCCGGGCGAGCCGCTGCACGGCACCGTGGATAGCCTGTCGCCGGGAACCGGCTCGCAGTTCGCGCTGCTGCCCGCGCAGAACGCCACGGGCAACTTCACGAAGATCGTGCAGCGCGTGCCCGTGCGTATCCACGTGGATGTGCCGAACGACGCGCGTCCGGTGCTCGTGCCGGGGCTGTCGGTCGTGGTCGATGTCGACACGCGGGCGCATGAGTCAAGCACGACCGCGGCCACCGGAGCCGCGCATGGCTGAGGCCGCCGCGGCCGCGGGCGCCGCGGGCAACCCTGCCACGCCGGCGCGGCAGCCCAACGCGAGCACGGGCGACTGGATCGCGGTCGCGGCGGGCTCGCTCGGCGCGCTGCTCGCGACGCTCGATATCTCCATCACGAACTCCGCGCTGCCCCAGATCCAGGGGCAGATCGGTGCGGCCGGCACCGAGGGCACGTGGGTGTCCACGGGCTACCTGATGGCCGAGATCGTGATCATTCCGCTGACCGCATGGCTCACGCGCGTGTTCGGCCTGCGCCGTTTCCTGCTGTGGAACGCGGTGCTGTTCACCGCGTTCTCGATCATGTGCGGGATGTCGCATTCGCTCACCGAGATGGTCATCGGCCGTATCGGGCAGGGCTTTGCCGGCGGCGCGATGATCCCGACCGCGCAGACGATCGTGCGCACGCGGCTGCCGCGGCATCAGATGCCCATCGGCATGTCGATGTTCGGGCTGATCGTGCTGCTCGGTCCGTTGCTCGGCCCCGTGGTGGGCGGCTGGCTGGCGGAGAACGCGAGCTGGCGCTGGTGCTTCTTCCTCAATCTGCCGATCACGATGGTGCTCGTGCCGCTGCTGTATTTCGGTCTGGAATCCGAGAAGCCCAACTACCGCAGGTTCGTCGACGCGGACTGGCTTGGCATCGTCGGCCTCGCCATCGGCCTCAGTTCGCTGACCGTGGTGCTGGAGGAAGGGCAGCGAGAGCGCTGGTTCGAGTCGCACCTGATCGTGTGGCTGTCGGTGGTCTCGGCAGTGGGCATCGGCATGATGATCGTGGGCCAGTTCACCGCGAAGCAGCCGATCGTACGGCTGCGCCTGCTGCTCAACCGCAGCTACGCGAGCGTGATCCTCATCGTATCGACGGTCGGCGCCGGGCTGTACGGCGTGGCCTATCTGCTCCCGCAGTTCCTGTCGACGATCTCCGGCTACAACGCCGAACAGGCCGGCGGCATCATGCTGCTATCGGGGCTGCCGGCGTTCCTGATGATGCCCGTATTGCCGCGCCTGCTCGGCAAGGTCGATAGCCGCTGGCTCGTGATCACGGGCCTCGTGCTGTACTTTGCCAGTTGCATGCTCGATATCTCGCTGACGACGGACAGTGTCGGGCACGACTTCGCGCTGTCGCAGATCCTGCGCGGTTTCGGGCAGATTCTGGCGATGATGCCGCTGAACCAGGCGTCGATGGCGGCCGTGGCCGCCGAGGAGGCCGGCGATGCGGCGGGCCTCTACAACATGGCGCGCAATCTCGGCGGCTCCATCGGCCTGGCGCTGCTCGGCACGCTGATCGACCGCCGCAACGCCTATCACGATGCCGTCATTCGCGAGTCGGTCACCGCGAACAGCACGATCGGCCAGGAACATATGGCGCAGAGCATCGGCGGCTTTATCGCGCAGCACGGCGATGCCGCGCACGCCAAGCTGCAGGCCGTGGCGCAACTGTCGGGCGAGATCGCGCGGCAGGCCGCGGTGATGACGTTCTCCGAAACCTTCTACGCACTCGGTGTCGCGTTGCTGCTCTGCATTCCGCTGGCACTGATGCTCAAGTCGCCGCGCGCGGGCGCGCCGCTTTCTTCCGGCCATTGATGCCGGCTCCGGACATGACACGTATTCCCTTTGCCCACCGCACGCTGGCCGCGCTGACTGCAATTGCCGCTGCATTGGCGGCCGCGGGCTGCACCGTCGGCCCCGACTACCATGGTGCGCCCGACGTTGCCGGCAACGCGCTGACCGCACCCGCGTTTCCGCATGCGCCGGTGCGCACCACCCCCGCGCCCGGCGTGGCCGACTGGTGGCACGCGCTTGGCGACACGCAGCTCGACGGCCTGATCGCCACGGCGCTGGCCAACAGCCCCGATATCCGCGCGGCGCAGGCTCGCGTGCGTCAGGCTCGTGCCGGCCTGCGCGGCAAGGAGGCCAACCTTCTGCCCAAGGCCAGCGTCGATGCGGCCATGCTGCGCACGCGCTCGCCGGACCTGTCGGCGCTCTCGTCCCAATCGGGCGATGGCAATGCGGGCGGCGGCGGTGGCCGGGGTCCGCTCACGCTCTATATCGCGGGCTTCGACGCCAGCTGGGAGCTCGACCTGTTCGGCGGCACGCGGCGCGCGGTACAGGCCGCCTCCGCCGAAGCGGAGGCTTCGTCGGAGGAGCTGGCCGATGCGCATGTGCAGCTGGCCGCCGATGTCGCGCAGGCCTACGTGAACCTGCGCGAGCAGCAGGCCAGCCTTGCGCATCTGCGCGCTTCGGAAAAACTGGAAGCGGACATCCTCGACCTCACGGAGCAACGCCGCGCGCGCGGCGTGGCGTCGCAGCTCGAGGTGGAGCGGCTGCTCACCCAACTGGAGAACACGCGCGCGCGCATCGCGCCCGTGGAGGCGGCGATCGTCGAAGCCAGCGATCAGCTTGCGCAATTGACCGGCCGCGGTCCGGGCACGCTCGATGCCGAACTCACGGACGCCAGGCCGCTGCCGCAACTGCCGGAAACCGTCGCCGTGGGCGATCCGGCCGCGCTGCTGAAGTCGCGGCCCGATATTCGCGCGGCGGAGCGGCGGCTCGCGTCGCGTACCGCGCAGATCGGATCGGCCAAAGCCGACTGGTTCCCCAAGGTGTCGCTGCTGGGATCGCTCGGTTATTCGGCGGCCGTGCCGGGCCACCTCGTGCGCAAGGACAACGCGACATGGCTCACGCTGCCGCGCCTGCAATGGAACGCGCTCGACTTCGGCCGCGTGGCCGCCAACGTCGATAGTGCCGAAGCCGGCCGCGACGAGGCACAGGCCACGTACGAGAGCACGGTGCTCAAGGCACTGCGCGATGCCGACATCGCGCTCTCCCGCTATGGCTATCAGCGCGAGAACGTCGTGACGCTGCGTCGCGTGGAGGCGTCGGCCGAGCGAGCCGCCACCCTGCAGCAGCAGCGCTATCGCGCGGGCACGGCGAGCTTGCTCGAGTGGCTCGACGTCGAACGCACGCGCGTGGTGGCACAGCAAGATCGCATCTCGGGCGATGCGGGATTGCTGCGCGACTACGTCTCGCTGCAGAAGTCGCTCGGTCTGGGCTGGACCAACGGCGGCTGACCCTATAACTCGTCATGGCGCGGGGGCCGGAATCCGTTGCGATAGGCCAGCGCGGCGTCTGCCTCGCCGTGGACCGGGAACGTGACGGTGCGGTGCCCGTCGTCCCGCGCCAGATCGAGGTACGCCTGTATGGCAAAGCTGTCGATGTCGATCAATCGAGGCTGCCCGGGTAGCGCCAGCACGGAGTCGGGGGCAAGGAGCAGATCTTCGATGTCCGAGTGCGGCATGGCATCGGCCTCCTCGGGATCCTCGCTGACCGTTGCGCGGAGGATGCCCAGGGGCGCGCCGTGGCGGGTCACATACAGATAGATCTCGCTGGGATCGCGATTCGAAATTTGCTCGCGCACGACGTAGGCATGCCAGCGCGCGGCGCGGGCGGCGTCGCGCAGGTGAGCCGGCAGCGTGGCATCGTCCGCGGCCGCGGCGTAGCGCTCATGCCAGCGCGTCGCGACACCGAGCACCGTTTGCCAGTCCCGATCCGAGGCGCCGCGCCATCCTCCCATCGCCGTCTGCTGAAAGTGGATGACCGCAAGATCGATATTCGCCAGCATCGTCGGGGCGCCATGCTGCCCGGCCAGATGCGGGGTCACGGCGTGGGACCCGCGCCGTAGCGTGACGGGATAGACATAGTGCAGTGCCGCATGGGCGTTGCCGGCCGCGGCGATCGCGGCGGTTGCGGCGTCGCGAAACGCATCGTCGAGAACCCGGCGCCACGACGGACCCATTGCGTGCGCGTGGTCGCGGACGTGACGCTCGAACTGCGGTGTCCAGGTGCCGTGGAGACCCGATGGCTGACCCAGGCCGGCCCGATCGATCGCCGTGCCGAAGGCTGCCGTATCCCAGCGGCTGCCCGTCAACAGGCGGTAGAGCGCGATGACCAGTTGCACGCGGACCGTGCAGGGGTCGATCTGGCGCCGGGTACGACGGTCGCCGGGCCCGTCCCGCGCCTGCGCCGCGCACGCGCGCGACGCGGCGTATCTCGCCACCGGATCGGCCCCGGGATCGGCGCCGGGGTTGGCCGCAGGGTCGTCTTGCGGCGCCACGCACCGCTCCGCGAGCGTGCGGCCGCGGGTCGGATCCGACAGGGCCCGCAGGCATTGCGCGACGTTGGATCGCCGCGTGCCGGGGTCCGGCGACGGCTGCGCATAGGTGGCGGCGAGCATCAGCATCAGGATATCCATGGGGTTTGTCCAGGAGCGCGTGGCGCCGGAAAGATGACGGTAGCGTGGGCGCCCGCATTCGCTCAATCGCCGAGCCGCCAATTGCGTCGCGCCGACGGGGTTAAACTGCGGGGCTTCTCCCCCGATCCCGGTGACTCATGCATTTCAACGCGAACGACAGCATCCTTGTCAATATCGTGGCAAGCGCGATCATCGTGCTGGTTGGCACGCTGATCATGAAGCTCGTCAACCGCTTCTTCCAGGCGCGGCTGCAGGCGGACAACCGTGGCAGCTATCGCGCATGGACCGTTGCCACGCGGAACATCGTGGCGGCCATCATGTTCATGCTGCTGCTCGGCATCTGGGTGTCGGAACTCAAGAGCGTGGCCATTTCGCTGGCGGCGTTCGCGGCGGCCATGCTGCTGGTCGGCAAGGAACTCGTGATGTGTTTCCTTGGCGCCTTCATGCGCATGATCTCGCGCCCGTTCCAGCTTGGAGACCTCGTCGAGATCGGGCCGTTTTCGGGCGAGGTCATCGATATGGACGTGCTGTCCACGACGCTCGTGGAGGTTGCGCCCGCGCGCCAGTACACAGGTTTCACGGTGCTCGTGCCCAACAGCATGTTGCTGACCACGGCCGTGCGCAATCACTCCAAGGCCGGCGGCTACGCGCTGGACATGGTGCGCATTCCGCTGCCGGTCGGCACCGATCCCGATGCGGTGGAGGCCGGCCTCCTCGCGGCCGCGCGCGAGGCATGCGCGGCGTTCATGGACGAGGCCGGCCGCGAACTGCGGCGGTATGGCGACATGCGCTTCGTCGATCTGTCGCAGTTCGAGCCGCGCGTGGTGTTCGACCCCGTGGACGCCGGCCGCTACGACGCCGTGGTACGGTTTCCGGTCCCCATCGGCTCCCGCCTGCCCGTGGCGCAGAAGATTGTGCGCGCTTACTACCGGCACAGTGCCCAACAGAAAGAAACGCCCGTGTCAGACGCTGGATGACTTCCCAAAATCACGCGCCGGTGTAGTGTTCGGGTAGCCACGCCCGCGACGTGGCACCGGACAAGAGCGGATGACTGGCAGGTGTCGAGGGAGAGTGGATCATGGCGTCACGGGTTGCGCGGTCATGCGTCGGGCAGTCATGGGTGGGGCGGTCATGGGTAGCGGTATGGCTTGCGGCCGCCATGATGGCCGTGCTGCTGGGGGGATGCGCGGGCCTGCCCCCCAACGAGGGCCGCACCCGGACCACCGCGATCACGGACAACGCCGACACGGCGCTCGGCAAGGCGCTGGCGCCCCGACTGGCCCGCAATCCCGGGCAATCGATCTTCTATCCGCTGGGCACCGGGCCCGATGCGCTGGCCGCGCGCCTGGCGCTGGCCCGGGCGGCCACGAAATCGCTCGATCTCCAGTATTACATCTTCGACGCCGACCACACGGGCAAGGCGCTGATCGGTGACATCATCGATGCCGCCGACCGCGGCGTGCGCGTGCGCATCCTCGTCGATGACCTGCACGCGGACAAGTCCGACAAGGTCTGGGCCGCGGTGGATTCCCACCCCAATATCGAGGTCCGGCTGTTCAATCCGTTTGCCCAGCGCGGCGGGCGGTGGCTCCAGCTGCTGGTCGATTACGGCCGGCTCAACCGCCGGATGCACAACAAGCAGATGACGATCGACAACCTCGTGACGATCGTCGGCGGCCGCAATATCGGCGATGCCTATTTCTCGGCACGGCCCGACGTCGATTTCTCGGACCTCGACGTCATGGTCGCCGGCCCGGTGGTCCCGGCGGTTTCGGCCACCTTCGATCAGTACTGGAACGACGAGAGCGCCTATGCCGTGGCGACCCTCGTGCCCGAAGGGAAGGAAGCGCCGGCCGAGATGCGGGCGATGCGCAAGCAGATTCAGGAAGAGGGCGAGGCGGCACGGGCCAGCCCCTATGTACAGGAGCTGCTCGACTCCGGTCTGGCCAAGGGCATCGAGGCGGGCCGGCTGCCCGGCTACGTCGGCGGCGGAAGCGTGATTGCGGACCGCCCCGAGAAGATCAGGGAGGATCCGGACGACGCGTCGTCGCACGGCAGTCCGCAGCTGCGCAAGCTGCTGGAGCAGGCGAAATCGGATCTGGTGCTGGTCTCGCCGTATTTCGTGCCCAACGAAGACGGCATCGACTGGTTCAAGGCGCAGATTCAGCGGGGCGTTCATATCCTCGTGCTGACGAATTCGTTCGAGGCGACCGACGTCGCGGCCGTGCATGCCGGCTACGCGCCCTGGCGGAAGAAGCTGCTGCATGCCGGCGTGGAGTTGTACGAGCTCAAGGCGACCGCCTTCGGCGACCTGACCCGCACGACCAAGAAACCGCGCATGTTCGCTTCCTCGCGCGCGAGCCTGCATGCCAAAGCCTATATGGTCGACCGTCAGCGGCTCTATATCGGCTCGCTGAACCTCGACCCTCGCTCCATCCGGCTCAACACGGAGATGGGCGTGGTCGTGGAAAGTCCCACGCTGAGCCAGCGCTTTGCCGACAACATGGACAAGACCCTGCTCGACGTCGCCTACAAGGTGGGGCTCAGGAAGGACGAGAACGGCAGCGAAACGCTCACGTGGACGACGCGCGAGCAGGGCGGCGCGATGGTAACCGTGGACAAGGAACCCGGCATGAGCGCGTTCCAGCATATCGGCGTCAATCTGCTGCGCCTGCTGCCGATCGAGGACGAGCTCTGATCAATCGGCGTCGCCGAGCAGGCCATTCGCCTTGGCGTATTCGTAGAGCTCGTAGTCGTTGCTGAGCCCGAGTTTCTTCATGGCCACGCTCTTCTGCGCGCTGATGGTCTTGGCGCTGCGGTTGGCCACGCGCGCGATCTCCACGAGCGGAATCCCCTGCGCGCAACGGCGCAGTACCTCGAGCTCGCGGCGGCTCAGGCGCGGGCCCGGTTCGGGACGGTCGGGGTGGGCGAGGGACAGCATCGACTGCACGAGCGGCGTGACGTAGTGCTGGCCGCGGAATGCGGCGCGGATGGCCGGAAACAGCTGCTCGACTTCGTCGGCCTTGTTGATGATCGACGACACGCCGACTTTCCAGATATTGCGGATAAGCGCGGGATTGTCGAGCATCGTCATGACGACGATGCGCGTGGTCGGGTACCTGCGGCGCAGCAGTTGCAGCATCGGCAGGCCGTCGCCGAACTGGCCGCCCGGCATCGCATAGTCCGTCACGATGACGTCGCACGCGGCGGTATCGAGCCGCCGCACGAGTTCCGTGGAATTGGCTGCATGACCGACGATCTCGACGCCGTTGCCCTGCGCAAGCGCGCGGGCGATGCCATCGAGGACAACGGGATGGTCGTCGGCAACGATAACCTTGATCATGACAGTCGGGTTCCAGCGCAGCGAAAGCAGGGGGCGACAAGCGGCCCCAGATAATAGGATTTCTCCTAGGCTGCGGGGCTAGGCCTGTACTTAAATCGCGCTGTGAATATTAGCCAAACTGCGGTGTTACAGGGGACGACTCCGCCTATGCAGACTCTGCGCGCGCGGGGTCGTGCCGGCATTCCGCCTAATTGGCAAACTGCTCGAGGACCGTCGTCATCGTCTGCAGGCCCGCTTCGATCAGATGCTGCATGTACGCGCTCATCTGCGGCATTACCAGCATCAGCACGAGCATGCCGCCGGCCAGCGTGATCGGAAAGCCGACCGCGTAGATCGACAACTGCGGCGACGCGCGGTTCAGGATGCCCAGGGCCAGGTTCAGCGTGAGCAGCGTGGCGATCATCGGCAGGGCCAGCAGCGTGCCCCAGGCGAAGACCAGCGATCCCGCGCGTGCGATCGCACCCCAGCCGTGGCCCGAAAGCGGCGAGGCCGCGATCGGCAGCCCGTTGAAACTGTCCACCACGGTGGCGAGCATGGTCAGGTGGCCGTCCACCGCCAGAAACATCAGCGTCGCCACAAGGTTCATGAAGCGCGACAGGACCATCGTCTGGCCGCCCGAATTGCGGTCGTAGAACGACGCGAACGACAGGCCCATCTGCAGGCCGGTGTATTCGCCGGCCACCTGCACCGCGGCGAACACGAGCCGCATCGTGAAACCCATCGCCACGCCAATGCCGACCTCGTTGACGATGATCAGCAGCCCTTCGTACGAATACGCGGGCACGGCGGGGATATTGGAGAGGGTGGGCGAGACGACTGCCGCCAGCAGGCCGGCCAGGGCAACCTTGGCGCGGCGAGGGATGCTCGACTCACCGAACAGCGGCGCCGTGGCGATCAGGGCAAGCAGCCTGAACATGGGCCACAGGAACGCGGCGATCCAGCCGTAGAGCTGGTCGGTGGTGACGTCTAGCATGGAAGGCCGCTCAGCGCGCCATCGCGGGAATGCTTTCGAACACTTCCCGCATGTAGTCGACGTAGGTGTTGATCATCCACGGACCGACCAGCACCATCGTGATGAACAGTGCGAGCAGCTTGGGGATGAACGTCAGCGTCATTTCGTTGATCTGCGTCGCGGCCTGGAACAGGCTCACGACGAGGCCGGCCACGAGCGCGACCAGCAGCAGCGGCGCGGACAGCATCAGCGTCATCTTCATCGCCTGCGTGGCGATGGTCATCACTATCTCTGGCGTCATGGCGGCTTCCGGTCAGTTCATGAAGCTCTGCGCGAGCGAGCCGAGCAACAGCTGCCATCCATCGACGAGCACGAACAGCATGAGCTTGAACGGCAGCGAGATCGTCGCGGGCGGCACCATCATCATACCCATCGCCATCAGCACGCTGGCGACGACGAGGTCGATGATGAGGAACGGGATGAAGATCGTGAAGCCGATCTGGAACGCGGTCTTCAGTTCGCTGGTCACGAAGGCGGGCACGAGGATCGACATCGGCACGTCTTCGGGACCCTGCATCTCGGGCGCCTTGGCCATCTGCGCGAACATGGCGAGATCTTTCTCGCGCGTCTGGCGCAGCATGAACGCGCGCAACGGCGCGGCGGCCTTGCCGGCGGCGGCCTCGAGGCTGATCTTGTTTTCGGACAGCGGCTTGTAGGCGTCGGTGTAGATCTTGTCGAACACCGGCGACATCACGAAGAACGTCAGGAACAGCGACAGGCCGACGAGCACCTGGTTGGGCGGCGAGGACGCCGTGCCGAGCGCGTTCCGCAGCAGGCCGAGCACGATGATGATGCGCGTGAAGCCCGTCATCATCAGCATCGCCGCCGGCAGGAACGACAGCGACGTCATCAGGATCAGCGTCTGGATCGACAGCGACCAGATCTGACCGCCACCCGGCGCAGGCTTGCTGATTACGCCGGGCAGGCCCTGTGCCGACGCGAGGGACGGCGACAGCAGCGCGAGCGAGAGCAGCGCGAGGGCGGCAAGGGGCCCCACGGCCTTGGGCAAGCGCCGCGCAATCGCGGCACGCACGTTGTTCATGACTTCTTCAGGTTTTCCTGCATCGACCGCAGCAGCCGTTCGGCGAACGAGCCGGACATGCCGTGCGGCGGCTGGGTGCCGGTGCCGGACGTACTGCCGTACACATGCGCGGCGCGGTCTGCCGGTGCCGGCATCGTATGGAGCGGACGGATCTCGCCGGCGGAGACGCCGAGCACGATCCAGGTGTCACCCACCTCGACCATCACCAGACGCTGGCGCGCGCCGAGCATCAGGCTGCCGACGACCTTCATCGCGCCGCCGCCGTTGGTATGGCGGACGAGGCCGGTACGCCGCGCGATCCATGCAATGGCAAGGATCAGCGCGATGACGCCGAACAGGCCAAGGCCGGCCTGCGCGAGGCTGCCGCCAGTGCTGATGGCCGGTGCCGCGCCGTGGTTGGCGGGGCTGGCCGCCACACTGCTGGCGGCGCTGGCCGTGCTGAGCACGAGCGCGTCGGCGGCATGAGCGGCCACCGAGGCCATCGACAACGCGCCGGCGCACACGCGGCGAATGAAAGGCCGGCGCACGAACGGCCGGCCCGTTACGGCTGTCATTTGTTGAGCTTCCGGATACGTTCCGACGGCGTGATGATGTCCGTCAGGCGAATGCCGAACTTGTCGTTGACCACCACCACTTCGCCCTGGGCGATCAGGTAGCCGTTGACGAGCACGTCCATCGGTTCGCCGGCCAGGCCGTCGAGTTCCACCACCGAACCCTGCGCGAGTTGCAGCAGGTTCTTGATGGGCACCTTGGTGCGGCCGAGTTCCACCGTCAGTTGCACCGGAATATCGAGAATCATCCCGATATCGTTGTGGAAGCCGGTCGGAGCGTCCTGCGCCAGCGGCGGGAACACGGCGGCTGCCGCAGGAGTTGCCACGGGCGATGCCGCGGTAGGTGCTGGCGTGGCGGCAGGTTCTGCCTCGGCACTGGTCTGCTCCGCGAGGGCGCTGGCCCAATCGTCCATCGGATCGACCGGCTTGTCCTCTTTGCCGTCAGTCATGATCGGTTTCCTTGTTGGAATCGGTGTCTTGGTAATTGATCATCCGTTCTACGCGCAACGCGTACTGGCCGTTCATCGTGCCAAAACCGCATTGCATGACGGGCACGCCATCGACCTTGCCGAACAGATGTTCCGGCAGTTCGATCGGCAGCACGTCGCCGGCGCGCAGCGCGAGCACATCGCCCACGGTGCTTTCGAGATGGGTGAACTCGGCCACGAGCTCGACTTCCGCCGAGCGAAGCTGGTCGGAGAGCTGGCCGAGCCAGCGCTTGTCGACCTCGACCTCATCCTGCAGCGGGTTGGTCAGCAGCTCGCGGACCGGCTCGATCATCGAATAGGGGAAGCACACATGGAGCTGGCCGCCCACGGCGCCGAGCTCGATATGGAACGCGGTGGTCACCACGACCTCGGTCGGGATCGCGATGTTGGCGAACTTGGTATGCATCTCCGACCGGACGAACTCCAGGTCGATCGGATGCACGGTGCGCCAGGCTTGTCCGTAGCTGTTGAGCGTCAGGTCCAGCATGCGCCGGATGATGCGCTGCTCGGTCTGCGTGAAGTCGCGGCCTTCCACACGCGTGTGGAAACGGCCATCGCCGCCGAACAGGTTGTCGACGACGAGGAAGACCAGGTTCGGGTCGTACACGAAGAGCGCGGTGCCCCGCAGCGGCTTCATGTGGACCAGGTTCAGGTTGGTCGGGACCGGCAGGTTGCGCACGAAGTCGCCGTACTTCTCGATGCGCACGGTGCCCACCGAAATGTCGGCGCCGCGGCGGATGAAGTTGAACAGCGCCGACCGCAACGAACGCGCGAAACGCTCGTTGATGATCTCGAGCGTGTGCAGACGGCCGCGGACGATGCGTTCCTGCGTCGCGAGGTTGTAGGGACGGATCCCGGTCTCGTCGGCCGCGGGTGCGCTGCTGGCTTCGGGCGTATCGGCTTCTCCCGATACACCTTTCAGTAGTTCGTCAACCTCGTCCTGCGAGAGGAACTTGTCGTAGGCCATCTAGTGTCCTGCCCCATGAACGGCTGTGTAAATATCAAATTGCTTGGGTTCGCGGGGCGGCCCTGCCTTACTGCACCACGAACGATGTAAACAAGACATCCAGGATCTTCTGCGGCGGCAGACCCGTCGCGAACGGCTGGCTCACCGCCTGCTGGATGTCCTGCGCCAGCTTGCGCTTGCCTTCCACGGTCGCGAGATCGGCCGGCTGGCGCGCCGACAGGATCAGCAGGATGCGGCTGCGCGCTTCCGGCTGGTACTGCTGGAGACGCGCCTGCGTTTCGCTATCCGCCACCTTCAGCGACAGACCGGTGTGCAGGAAGCGATCGCCGTCCTCGCTCTTGAGGTTGACGGTGAACGCATCCAGCGGCACGAAGATCGGCGGCGGCACGACCGGAGCGGCCGGAGCCGCCGGAGTGTGGCTGCCACCGAAGACGCTGCCGAGCACGAAGCCGCCAACGCCCAACGCTGCCACCAGCACGCCGCCGCCAATCAGCAGCAGTCGGCCGCGCTTGCTGGGGTTGCCGCCAGTCTGGGAGGGGGAAAGCGTGTTCGCCATGAGAAGCCTGTGTCGAATTGCCTGCCATTCTTCCGGAATCGCAGACAAGCAAAGGGCCGATAAAAAGGGGGAAACCCGCTCAGCTTGGCCGTTTGAGCCGAACGGGCGTGGCAAGGCGCTGGCGTGTGCATGCCAATCGCCCCTGCATGCATTGGTTAACGAATCGCCCGGGCGGAACTTAAGACACCCGTGTCGCGAAAACAACGGACGTGCGGCGCTGCTCGGGTCTTCTATGTCGATTTCAGGGGACGGGCTAGGCTGGACAAGGCTTCGCGGTCGTTACTCTTATATAAGATATAAGACATTTGATCTCTCTCCCACTTCGGATTACAATCACGGCGGCACGGTCGGCTACGCCGATCGCTGCGACGAGACAGAAAAGAACTGAAAACCCTATTACCAGCAGGTTCCCATGCTTGATAACTATCGTGCCCATGTCGCCGAACGCGCCGCGCTTGGCATCCCTCCGCTGCCGCTGACCGCGCAGCAGACCGCCGACCTGATCGAACTGATCAAGAATCCGCCGGCCGGCGAAGAGCAGACCCTGCTGGATCTGATTACCTATCGTGTGCCGGCTGGCGTGGATGACGCCGCCAAGGTCAAGGCTTCGTACCTGGCCGCCGTGGCACTCGGCAGCGAGAAGACGCCGCTGATTTCGCGCGCTCGCGCTACCGAACTGCTGGGCACGATGCTCGGCGGTTACAACATCTCGCCGCTGATCGAGCTGCTCGACGACGCCGAAGTGGGTGCCGTGGCCGCCAACGGCCTGAAGACCACGCTGCTGATGTTCGATGCCTTCCACGACGTCAAGGAAAAGGCCGACAAGGGCAACGCCCACGCCGCCGCCGTGATCAAGAGCTGGGCCGAGGGCGAGTGGTTCACGAGCCGTCCGGAAGTGCCGCAAAGCCTCACGATCACCGTGTTCAAGGTGACCGGCGAAACCAACACCGACGATCTGTCGCCGGCCCCGGACGCCTTCTCGCGCCCCGACATTCCGATGCACGCGCTGGCGATGCTGAAGAACGCGCGCCCCGGCATCACGCCGGAAGAAGACGGCAAGCGCGGCCCGATCAAGTTCATCGAAGACCTGAAGGGCAAGGGCAACCTGGTCGCCTACGTCGGCGACGTGGTGGGTACGGGCTCGAGCCGCAAGTCGGCCACGAACTCGGTGCTGTGGTTCACGGGCGAAGACATCCCCTACGTGCCGAACAAGCGCTTCGGCGGCGTGTGCCTGGGCAGCAAGATCGCTCCGATCTTCTACAACACGATGGAAGATGCCGGCGCGCTGCCGATCGAACTCGACGTGTCGCAGATGGAAATGGGCGACGTGATCGAACTGCGTCCGTACGATGGCAAGGCGCTGAAGAACGGCCAGGTCATCTCCGAATTCAAGGTCAAGTCCGACGTGCTGTTCGACGAAGTGCGCGCCGGTGGCCGTATTCCGCTGATCATCGGCCGTGGCCTGACCGCCAAGGCACGAGAGGCGCTGGGCCTGGCCCCGTCCACGCTGTTCCGTCTGCCGCAGAACCCGGTCGACTCCGGCAAGGGCTTCACGCTGGCGCAGAAGATGGTCGGCCGTGCGGTTGGCCTGCCCGAAGGCAAGGGCGTGCGTCCGGGTACGTACTGCGAGCCGAAGATGACTTCGGTGGGTTCGCAGGACACCACGGGCCCGATGACGCGCGACGAACTGAAGGACCTCGCGTGCCTCGGCTTCTCCGCGGACCTCGTGATGCAGTCGTTCTGCCACACCTCGGCCTATCCGAAGCCTGTGGACGTGAAGACGCACCACACGCTGCCGAAGTTCATGAGCACGCGCGGCGGTATCTCGCTGCGTCCGGGCGACGGCGTCATTCACTCGTGGCTGAACCGCATGCTGCTGCCCGATACCGTGGGCACCGGTGGCGACTCGCACACGCGTTTCCCGATCGGCATCAGCTTCCCGGCAGGTTCGGGTCTGGTGGCGTTTGCCGCGGCCACCGGCGTGATGCCGCTGGATATGCCGGAATCGGTGCTGGTCCGCTTCAAGGGCAAGATGCAGCCCGGCGTGACGCTGCGCGATCTGGTCAATGCGATTCCGCTGTACGCGATCAAGCAGGACATGCTGACCGTGGCCAAGCAGGGCAAGAAGAACATCTTCTCGGGCCGTATCCTCGAAATCGAAGGTCTGCCCGACCTGAAGGTGGAGCAGGCATTCGAGCTGTCCGACGCATCGGCCGAGCGTTCGGCTGCCGGTTGCACGGTGCGCCTGAACAAGGAACCGATCATCGAATACATCAACAGCAACATCACGCTGCTGAAGTGGATGATCGCGCAGGGCTATGAAGATGCACGCAGCCTGCAACGCCGTATCAAGGCGATGGAAGCGTGGCTGGCCAAGCCGGAACTGCTCGCGCCCGATGCGGACGCCGAGTACGCCGCCGTGATCGAGATCGACCTGGCCGACGTGCACGAGCCGATCGTGGCCTGCCCGAACGACCCGGATGACGTGAAGACGCTGTCCGACGTGGCCGGCGCCAAGATCGACGAAGTGTTTATCGGCAGCTGCATGACCAACATCGGCCACTTCCGCGCCGCGTCGAAGCTGCTCGAGGGCAAGCGCGACATTCCGGTGAAGCTGTGGGTGGCACCGCCGACCAAGATGGACCAGAAGCAACTGACCGAGGAAGGCCACTACGGCGTGTTCGGCCAGGCCGGCGCCCGCACGGAATCCCCGGGCTGCTCGCTGTGCATGGGCAACCAGGCACAGGTCCGCGAAGGGGCAACGGTGATGTCGACGAGCACGCGTAACTTCCCGAACCGTTTGGGCAAGAACACGAACGTGTACCTCGGCTCCGCCGAACTCGCCGCCATCTGCTCGCGCCTCGGCCGCATCCCGACCAAGGAAGAGTACATGACCGACATTGGCGTGATCAACGCCAACGGCGACAAGATCTATCAGTACATGAACTTCGACAAGATCGAAGACTTCAAGGAAGTGGCGGACACCGTCACGGCCTAAGCTCTCGGGCTTATTGAAAACCCCACGCGCAGTGATGCGCGTGGGGTTTTTTTGTTACGTGCAGTGCGATTCGCGCCTGGACCTAAAAAGCAGAAAGGGCGCTCGCGCGCCCTTTCTTAAGAGATGCCTTTGGGGCATCGAGTAAATGGGTGCCATTTGGGACACCAAGTAACCCGAGCATCGGGGCATTCGCCGCCGCAGTTGTCAAGCGCGACTGCGGACTTGCGAACGACTGAAGCATTCGGCATGGATTGCGATGCCACGAGGCTGCTGTGACCTCAGTCATCCGGAAGGCCCCAAGTGATTTCGAGTGGGCGATGTTAGATGAGTCGGAGGTGGGCATCCATCGCACTTGTGCGATTTCATTTATGGCGACCGCCTCACGCACGCTGACTAGCGCTTGTGCCTTCGCCAGCCGTGAGATCTGCCTCGAATGTCGCAGTTGCCAGAAATCATAATTGGCTTGCAGGCCAAGCCATGTTTCGGCAGTCGGACCGCCAACCCACTGCTCAAGTCGAACGGCCACCTCGGTGCTTACGCTTGCGCGCGCGTTGATCACGCGCGACAACGGTCCGGAGTTCGCTGGTAAGGTGCTGGATGCGTGGGCCTACGAGGCAGGCGTTACGCTTTCGTTCATTCGACCGGGCAAGCCTGTGGAGAATGCCTATATCCAGAGCTTCAACGGTCGGTTCCGCGACGAATGCCTGAACTAACACTGGTTTGTTTCGATGCGTCACGCCAAGACGCTGATTGTCTAATCGCATGCCGTACTAAAACCGGGGGCAGGTCAGAACGGTCCACGCGCGCGTACGCGGATCCTTCACCGCTATTCAGTCCTCTTATGATCGGGCATGAAGGCGACGCTCGGCGTTGTTCTGCGGAAGCTCGTGACGGGCGTGGCGTATTCAGACGGAGCTGAAAAAAGCCCCGCATCGGCAGGGCTTCTCAAACCTTGGAAGTGGTGCATTCAGCGGAGAATTCCAACGTAAGCGCCGCCTTTGAAGTTTGTTTCCTCTTCCCATTTCCGGAGTTCTTCCGCCCTGGCCCTCAACGCCTCAACGCTCATGTCGGGTCTTGCGAAAAGGGCACGCACGCGAGCGAGTGCCGCGCGTTCCTCATCAGCTTCGGTGAGGCGGGGCTTGGCGACAAGTCGAGGTTTAGCAGTAGCTCTATTAGCCATGACATCGTCCCGGGTTGGGAATCAGCAAAACAACATTGTTCAATCTTACTAGCTTCTCACCGGGCGCGTCATGGTGCGGGCGCTTCGGCCTCTGATGCGCGCGACGCGAAACCCATGTGAGGAGTAATACTCTATCGTTTCCTTGAGAGGTGCGTCGAGCACAATGTACGCCGAACCAAAAACTGCAGCGACGGCTTCGAGAACCGCTTCGATGGCCAAGAATCCCTTCCCCTTTGATTGGTCTTGATGCTCGTCGCGCTCGATGAACAGCAGCTTCGTATGAAGCCCTGCCTTTGAAACGCGGATCAGAGAAAGAATGCAAACGATCTCCGCTGTGCGTATCCCGACGAAGCAGCTTTTCGTGGTGGAACCGCACTTGCGCCGAGCGGCGTCCCAGTTAAGCTTTGCCACGGATCTCCATTTGCCGATGATGTCTGGGACCTGTCGGCTATGCACAATTTCGGCCTGAGCCGTAAGGTCGTTCATCAAACCTCGAATTCTGTCCTGTGCCACGTCGAGTGCGAGTTGAACTCTCTTTATAAAGCGCATACGCGCTTCCGAACGTACCGACATTTTTCACCGTGGGGTTGTTCTACGAGGCGGCCGCCGCTGGAGCCGCATGTTTGTGAGCGGTGATAGTAGAAGAGTCGATAGTGGGCATCCATCGGCGTTATGCGAAATATTCCTTCCGAACGTAAAAGCCCACGCGCAGCGATGCGCGTGGGCTTTTGCTAGGCGTGCAGACTTACGCCGCGAAGCCGCCATCGATGTTCAGGTTGGCGCCCGTCACGAACGCCGCTTCCGGGCTCGCGAGGTAGGCGACCATGCCCGCGATTTCTTCGGGGCGGCCGTGGCGGGGCAGGGCCATCAGGCCGTGGAGGGACGTTGCGAAGTCGCTGTTCTCCGGATTCATGTCGGTGTTCACAGGTCCCGGCTGGACGTTGTTCACCGTGATGCCCTTCGGACCGAGGTCGCGGGACATGCCCTGCACCAGGCCCTTGAGCGCGGACTTGCTCATCGCGTAGGCGGCGCCGCCGGCGAACGGCATGCGGTCGGCGTTGGTGCTGCCGATGTTGATGATCCGGCCGCCTTCGCCCATGTACGGCAGCGCTGCCTTCGCGGCGACGAATACTGCGCGGACGTTCACCGCCAGCGTCAGGTCGAAGTCCTCGAGCGAGAACGCCTCGACGGGGCCGAGGCGCAGCACGCCTGCATTGTTGACGAGGATGTCGATCTTGCCGAATTCGCGTGCGGCCTCGTCGATGGCCCTGGCCAGTGCGGCCGTGTCGGCGGCATCGGCCTTGTAGGCCTGGGCGCGGCCGCCCTCGGCGCGGATGGCGTCGGCCAGTGCTTCGGCGCCCGCGGCCGACTGCTGGTACGTGAAGGCGACCGCCGCGCCCGCGTTGGCCAGCCGGCGGACGATGGCGGCGCCGATGCCGCGTGCGCCGCCCGTGACGAAGGCGACCTTGCCGGTCAGGTTGCGGGCGATCGTGTCGTTCAGCGTGTTGTCGAGGTTCGTGCTCATGTTCAACTCCAGTTCGAAATCAGTAGAAGGTGAACGGAGTATGGTCGCCGCACTCCCGTACCGGTAGTAATGAAAAAGCAGAAACTTCTTCAACCAAAGGTATAAGACTGGTATAAGCTGCTTTCCATATGGAAGCGCTCAACCTTCTCGAATCCTTTGTGCAGTCGGCCGATACGGGCAGCTTCTCGGCCGCCGCGCGCCGCCTGGGCCTTACGCCGGCCGCAGTCAGCAAGAACGTCGCGCGGCTGGAGTCGCACCTTGGGCTGCGCCTGTTCCAGCGGAGCACGCGGCGGCTCACGCTCACGCAGGGGGGCGAACAGTTCTTCCGGCAGGTGTCCGATCCCTATGCCACGCTGCGCGACGCATTCGCGGGCGCCGCGCAGGATGCCGGTAACCCGACCGGCGTGCTCAAGGTGGGCATGGGCCTCGCGTTCGGCCGCGAGCATCTGTTGCCGTTGCTCAACGATTTCCTCGACCGGTATCCGGCGATCGTGCTGGACTGGCACTTCGACAACCGCGCCGTTGACCTCATCCGCGACGGATTCGACGCGGCGATCGGCGGCGGTATCGAGCTGACCGAAGGCGTGGTCGCGCGCGAGCTCGCGCGCACGCATGTCGTGGTCACCGCCTCCCCCGCCTTCATGAAGGGTCGCCCCATGCCGCGGCACCCGTCCGACCTCGCCGAGCTCGATGGCATTACACGGCGGTCCGCTTCGACCGGACGCGTGCGCGCATGGACGCTGCGGAGCGCGGTAGGCGAGGAAGCCCTCGCCGTGCATCGCACGCGCGCGATCTTCGACGATCCCGAGGCGATGGCACACGCCGCGATGCAAGGGCTGGGCATTGCACTGCTGCCCATGCCTCACGCGGCGCGGTGGCTGGAGTCCGGCGCGCTGCAGCGCCTGTTGCCGGGCTGGTGCGCCGACAACGGACCGATCTCGCTCTACTACCCGAACAAGACCCTGCTGCCCGCCCGCACGCGCGTGTTCATCGACTTCGTGATCGATGCCTTCCGCGCACGCGGCATCGCCCGGCGCTTTGACGGTCGCTGAGCCATCTATACTCGTCACATCCCATTCGCGCGGCCTGCCCCATGACCGAACCCGCCGACGAGCGTCCCGTGCCTCCGCCCCCGCCACCGACCGTGCCAGCGGGATTCCGGCAGGGCATTATCACCGCCATCACGGTACTGCTCGGCTTCTCCCTCGCGTTCTGGCGTTTCTGGGGATTCGAGAGCACGGGCCGATGGAGTTCGCTCTCGATCCTTGCCGGTGCCTGCCTGCTGCTGGCCGTTGCGCTGCAGATCGTCGCGCTGTTCCGCGCGCTGCGCATCGAGGACGATGCCGTACCCGAGTATCGCCGCACCGTACGCTGGTTCATTGCGTCCGCCTTCGCGCTGCTTATCGGCCTGGCCGGCGCGATGATCGACGCCGCGCTGGGCGACTAACCTGTGAAGCAAGTATTTTTGTAATGACTGTCTCCGCGATCTAAGCTGGCTGAGCGACCTGCCCCGCGATTCGTTCCACAACGAGATTGGAGACACTCATGAACGCGTCCAGAAAATGGTGCAGCGCCGCGCTCGCCGGCATGCTGGCCATCGGCCTTGCATCCTGCGGCGGAAGCGACGATGACGATCCGGGCGTGGCGCCCACGGTCCAGTTGCTTTCGTCGCAACCCGACTACGTGACAGGCGGCACCGCATTGATCGACGTCGCGGTACCGACCACCGTCACCGACAAACGTCCGCTGCAGATCACGCTCAACGGCAACGACGTCACCAGCCAGTTCCAGCCGAGTCCGGCCAACGGTTCGCATCGCCAGGCCGTGGTAACCGGACTGACCAATGGGCTCAACAGCGTGGTCGCGCGCGTCGGCAAGGCGTCGTCGACGATCACGATGACCAACTATCCGATCACGGGCCCCGTGATCTCCGGACCGTGGCAGACACCGTTCATCTGCCAGACATCCACGTTCCTGTTGCCCGACGGCTCGACGCTCGGCGCCGCGCTCGACGCCAACTGCTCGGCGGCCACACGCGTCACCTACATGTACCAGTCGACGACGGACGGTACGCTCAAGCCGATGACGAGCACCGCCGCGCGTCCGGCCGACGTTGCCACCGTCACCACGCTCGCGGGGCAGCAGGTGCCGTTCATCGTGCGCGTGGAAACGGGCACCGTCGATCGCGGCATCTACCAGAACGCGGTGCTGCACGATCCGACGACCGAGAGCGCGCCCACGCCGCTGAAACCGCCCAAGGCCTGGAACCGGCGCATGATCGCCATCGAAGGGTTCGGTTGCCCCGGCGGATGGTACGTTCAGGGCGGCGCGCAGGGCAACCTGCAGAGCGCGGGCTTCGACTTCAGCCTGCTCAACGTGCAGCGGCTCGCGGAAGGCTATGCGATGTTCGCCAACACGCTCCAGCATGCGTCGAACAACTGCAATGCCGTGCTGGCAAGCGAGGCCGCGATGATGTCGAAGGAAGCCGCGATCAAGACGTTCGGCGTGCCCGACTTCACGGTCAGCGCCGGATGCTCGGGCGGGTCCTACGGTAGCGCGCAGCCGGCCGACCGCATCCCCGGCCTGTTCGATGGCGTGATGCTGCTCTGCACGTTCCCCGATCCGCTCGGCATCGCGTTCTCGGGGTCGGACGGCCATCTGATCACGCACTACATCACGGTCAATCCAACCGCGTTCACGGACGCGCAGATCGCCGCGGTCACGGGATACAAGAGCCGCAAGGCATTCGAGGATGCCGCGAACCAGGCAGGCCGCACGGACCCCGTGCCGAATCGCGTGGACTATGCCGGGTATGTGTCGGCGCCGTTCAACGCGATCGTGCCCACCGCACAGCGGTATGACCCGGTCTCCAATCCAACGGGTATTCGCGGTACGGTCTACGACGCGTCGAAGAACATCTACGGCGTGAATCCCGCAACGGGTTTCGCACTGCGGCCGTTCGACAACGTCGGCGTGCAATACGGGCTCGCGGCGCTCAATGCGGGATCGATCACGACCACGCAGTTCCTTGATCTCAACGAACGGATCGGCGGCTACGACCAGGATGCGAACTACGTTCCCGCACGTACGGTGGGCGACGCGGGCGCGATCCTGCGCGCGCAGCAGAGCGGCTTGCAGCTCGGCACCAATGGCGGCCTTGCCAGCATTCCGGTGTTCGACGTCACGGGTATCTACAACGACGACTCCGGCTATCACTACCAGTGGTTCCACTTCGCCGTGCGCGAGCGCATGGTGCAGGCCAATGGCGATAGCCGCAATCACGTGATGTGGCGCGGCAATCCGGTGCCATCGGCCAACGCGTGGAACACCTTCATTCAATGGGTGGCCGCGTACAAGGCCGACAAGACCGGCACGGCGCAGAAGGACAAGGTGGTGGCGTACAAGCCGGCGGCGGCCGTGGATGGATGCTGGAGCGACGCGAACACGTTCGTCACGGAGACGCAGACGCTGAGCCCCATCGCCAACACCACCTGCAACGGCCTGTTCCCGTCGTGGACGGCGCCGCGCATCGTGGCCGGCGGCCCTGTTGCGGCCAATATCATCAAGTGCACGCTCAAGCCGATAGCCGCCACCGACTACACGGTGATGTTCTCGGGGGCCGAGATGACGCGGCTCCAGCAGATCTTCCCGAACGGCGTATGCGACTGGAGCAAGCCCGGTATCAACCAGACCGGCGTGGTGCCGAACGGCTCGTTCGGCCCGTCGCCGGTCAACGTGGTATTCGATATCACCAAGACCTGACGCGCCGGCTCAGCGCCGGCTCAGCTCCGCGTCGGCTCCACGGCCTGCTGTACGGGCCGTGTGGCCGGCGTGTCGGTGGGGCTGACCACCGCGTAGAAGTAGCGCCCCTGACGCCAGTACTGCGCAAGCAGGTTGCCATCCTTGCGATTGCCGTTGTCGAAGTGCAGCACGTCGCCGGGCGGCCGCACATAGAACACGATCGACTGCCCCTGCGCATTGCGGTAGAGCACCATCGCGGCCGTGCCCTGCTGCGCGGACATCAGCCGCCCGCTCACGGGTTTGAAGCCATATGCGCTGAAGTCGGGCAGCGTTTCCGGCTGCACGAAATGATGGTTGAGCCAGGCCTGCAACTCGCGCGGATCGCTGGCCTTGATATCGACCATCATGCCGTCGTCGCCGGCGTTGGCCACCGCGTTCGCGGACACGGGCTGTATATCGTTCGACGCGAACATGCGATACGCCTGCACGGCATCGGCCATCGGCAGATACGTCTGGCGCATCGCGTACTCGCGCGACTGCCAGCCGCCAAAGCCGCCCACGACGAGCGCCATCATGACGGAAGCGGCAATCGACATGCGCTGGCGCGTGCGATCGCGCAGCGTGCGGCGAATGCGGAACGGATCGAGCCGCGCGGGCGTATCGGCCGGCGGCGGCTCCAGGCTCGCGCGCAATCGTTGCGAGGCCAGGCGGATCTGCTCGATCTCGCGCGCGATCTCGGGGTGCGTCGGCAGCAGGGCTTCGATCTGGCCGCGCCGCGTCTCGTCGAGCTCGCCATCCACGTAGGCGTGCAGTTCGGGTTCGGTGGGCATCAGGGCATTCATTTCATCACCTGCAGGGAAGGTTGGGCAACGACCTGGCCTTCGGTCAGATCGCGGAGCGCCTTGCGCGCGCGCGAGATACGCGACATCACCGTGCCGATGGGCACGCCGAGCGTATCCGCGGCCTCCTGATAACTGAGTCCTTCGACGGAGACGAGCAGCAGCAACGCGCGCGCATCGACGGGCAACCGGTGAAAGCCGTCGAGCGCCGAGCGCGCGAGCACCACGTCTTCGGTCGAGGGCGCCATGTCCTCGTCCTGGCCCACGCCGAACAGCGACAGCAGGCCCGCATAACGCTTGGCGCGCCGCTGGCCGTCGAGGAACACGCGATAGAGAATCGAGAACAGCCACGCGCGCAGATCGCCCTCGTCGCGCCGCGTCTCGCGACGCGACAGCGCGCGCTCGAGGCAACTCTGCACGAGGTCGTCGGCGCTGGACTCCTGGCGCGTCAGCGACAGCGCAAAACGGCGCAGCCGCGGAATCACCTCGCGCAGTTCGTCATCGGTAAAGTCCTTGCTCATGTCGGTCAGCCCAGTGGGCTTTCGGGTTCAACTGCAGGGAAGACGAACGGCATCGGGGATTATTCCACGCGTCCGCGAAAAAAATGGACGCACGTGCGGCGCGAGGCTTAAAGTGCCTTGCCCGAGTCCGGGCGAGACCCTCAGAAGAAGGAGACATTATGTACAAGTTCCGTGCGGCCGCATGGCTGCTCGCCGCGACGTTCGTCCCCGCGTTCCTGCCCACCGCGCAGGTCGATGCCGCCACGCTGCGCGTGATGACGTCGGGCGGATTCACGGCCGCCTACAAGATCCTCGGTCCGCAATACAGCGCGCAAAGCGGCAACCCCATCGAGACCGAACTCGGACCGTCGATGGGACAGTCGCGGGAGGCCATTCCGAATCGCCTCGCGCGCGGCGAGCAGGCCGACGTGGTGATCATGGTCGGCTATGCGCTGGACGATCTGATCCGCAAGGGCGTGGTCGATCCGGCATCGCGTGTGGAGCTCGCGGACTCGCGTATCGGCATGGTCGTGCGCCAGGGCCAGACCGTTCCCGACATCCGCACCGAGAATGCCTTGCGCGAGACGCTGCTGCGTGCGAAGTCGGTGGCTTACTCGGACAGCGCGAGCGGCGTGTATGTGGAGAAGGAACTGTTCGCGCGTCTGGGCATTACCGCGCAGATGCGCGGCAAGGCCAGCAAGATCGAGAAGATTCCGGTCGCGACGGTCGTAGCCGATGGCCAGTACGAGCTCGGCTTCCAGCAGGTGAGCGAACTGCTGCCCGTGCCGGGCGTGTCGTTCGCGGGGCGCATTCCGGAGTCCGTGCAATCGGTCACACGCTTCGCGGCGGGCATTCCCGTGAATGCGCCACATCCGGCGGAAGCGCGCGCACTGCTCGAGTTTCTCTCGGCGCCGGCCGCACAGACGGTCGTCAAGGATTCGGGCCTCGATAGCGTCGAAAAATAGCGTCGAAAATAAGTGTGGGAATTGTCTTACGTACATTTCGGAAGGGGGCCGCTGCTTCATCCCGGTGCAGGAACGTAACCTTCAACTACGGTGTGGCCACGGCGCAAGACGCCGGGCCCGGAGAAAAAATCCACTTAAGAGAAGGAGCACGACATGACGATGAAGAAACTGTTCTGCGCCGCAGTCTGTTCGATGATGGTTGCCGCCCCCGCTGGCTTTGCGTATGCGCAAGCCGGTTCCAAAGCCGACTACGACGCCGCCGTGAAGACGGCCGACGCCGACTACAAGACCGCGAACACGAAGTGCGACGCGATGAAGGACAACGCCAAGGACGTCTGCAAGGCAGAAGCCAAGCGTGACCGCGATGTGGCGAAGGCCAATGCCGAAGCCCGCCGCGACGGCACGGACAAGGCGCATGCCAAGGCCATGAAGACCAAGGCCGATCGCGACTACGACGTGTCGAAGGAAATGTGCGACGACAAGTCGGGTAACGACAAGGACGTGTGCGTGAAGCAGGCCAAGGCTGCCCATGAGCAGGCCCTGGGCGCTGCGAAGGTGACCAAGGCTGCGGCCACGGGTACCAGCACCGATGTCGCCGAGGCGCGTGCGGACGCCCGCAAGGACACCACGGACGCCGCCTACAAGGCCGACAAGGAAAAGTGTGACGCCATGACCGGCGACGCCAAGGACAAGTGCCAGGCTAACGTGAAGGCCAAGTACGCACGCTAATCCGGCGAGCGACCTCCGACACCAATCGACACACCAACCCGCAAGGAGTCCGACATGAACTGGGACCAAATGGAAGGCAAGTGGGAACAGGCCAAGGGCAAGATCAAGGAGAAGTGGGGCAAGCTGACCGACGATGACATGACCGTCATCAACGGCAAGCGCGACCAGCTCGCGGGCCGCATCCAGGAGCGCTATGGCTACACCAAGGAGCGCGCCGAGGAAGAGATGAAGGCGTGGGAACGCGACGCTCGCTGGTAAGCAGCGATCGATCGCCAAAGTCGATGCGCGGACGGTGCATCGCACACAACGGGGCTTCGGCCCCGTTGTCGTTTCCCGAACCCCGACTCAAGTGGGGACGATCCCCCGGGCCGTCTGTGCGTGGTGCGTGTTTTGTGGCGTAAACGCCGCGCTATACCTGCCGTGCGTGACGAATTAAGCATTAATTAGGACTGAATATCGCCGAATTTAGTACGGACCCCATCGATCGCGACTTAACATTGCGGCTCCCAATGGCGTCTCAACCTGCTTCGGCGCCGCGCGAAATTCTCCAAGGCGCGGCATTGCATGTACGCGATCCTGCCCGCCTTCGTCTCGTCGATCTTCCTCGGTTACGGCCTCTATGTGCTGGTGACCCAGGGCGTCACGCGCGTATCGACGTCGTTCTTCCTGCTCTGCGCGACGACGTTCGCGTGGCAGGGCACGTGGGCATTCCTGTTCCAGTCCGAACATCCAGACGTCGCGTTGCTGCTCGCGCGCGTGGGCTATCTGTTCATCCTGTTCCTGCCCACGACGTTCTACCACTTCATCTGCGAAGCGACCGAGTGCCGCAGGGAACGTCCCGCGCTGCTCGTGTCGTACGGCATGAGCCTGATCCTGTCGGTGCTGCTGCTGACCACGCATCAGGTGGTGTCGGGCTACTACACGCTGTTCTTCGGCGAGTATCCGAAAGCCGGGCCGCTGCATCCGCTGCACGTGCTGCAGACGGTCGTGCTGGCGGCGCGCTGCGCGTGGCTGCTGGTCAAGGCGCGCACCAATGCGACGGCCGAACGCCGCCGGCGCTTCAACCTGTGCCTGCTCGCGCTGGGGTTGTACTCGGTCGCCGCCGTCGACTACGGCGTCAACTACGGCCTCGCGTTCTATCCGCCGGGCGCGATCTTTATCGCGATGAGTCTCGGCATTCTCGCGCTCAGCGTCGTGCGTTACGACCTGATGCACCCGTACTCGCTCGCGGCCACCGTCGCGCATGAAGTCCGCACGCCGCTCGCGACCATCCGCATGCAGGTGCAGGAAATCGCGCTGGCATGGCCGCGGCTGCTGCAGGGGTATCGCCTGGCCGTCGAGCACGGGCTGATGGAGGACCGCATGCGGCCCGGACAGATCGAGCGCATGAGCCAGCTCATCGGCGGCATTACGCGCGAGGTCGATGGGACGAGCACCGTCATCGACATGGCGCTGGCTTCCGTGACGCTCGAGCGGCTGGACCGCAGCACGTTCGCGCCGTACGGTGTGGCCGCATGCGTGGAGGCGGCGATGGAACGCTATCCGTTCCAGCCCGAGGAGCGCGAGCGTGTGCGCGTGCATGGCTTCGAGCCGGACTGGCGATTCGTCGGCTCCGATACGCTGCTGGTGTATGTGCTGTTCAACCTGCTCAAGAACGGCCTCTACGCAATTCGCGCGCATGGCAGCGGCGAGATCCGCATCGAAGGCGGCATCGAGGGCAACTTCTACCTGCTGCGCTTCAGCGACTCCGGCCCCGGCATTCCCGCGGACGTGCTGCCGCGGATCTTCGAGCCGTTCTTCTCGACGAAGGCGCATGGCCGTGGCAACGGTCTGGGCCTCGCGTTCTGCCGGCGTGTGATGGAAGCCTTTGGCGGCCGTATCGAATGCGCGTCGCGCCCCGGGGTGCATACCACCTTCACGCTGCGCCTGCCGCGCTTCCATCCGCTCGGCGATCGTCCCGACGAACGGCTGCGCACGCGCACCGCCGGCTGACCGCTCCGGCGGCACGCACTTTTAGCTATACCCTCTCAACTACACACTTCCGACAAGATGGGAGGAGGGCTCAGTTCGCGAACGGCGGCAGCACGAGCTCGTATTCCTTGACCCGTTCGATGATCTCGCGCGGAAAGCGCGAGATACGCTTTTCCCGGTCTGCAAAGACGATCTGCTGATAGCCCAGCGACACGGGGCGGCCTTCGACGCTGAAGCGGAACAGCAGGTACGCCGAGCATTGCCGCACCTGGAACGTGTTGAGGTAGCAATCGACGCGTTGGAACGGGAACGTTTCCTCGACGTATTCCTGATGGGCACGCTTCGTCACGAACACGCCACCGGCGGCAAGCAGGTTACCGTGGATGCATTCATGGAACCAGCGCTCGCGGCAGATGCCCTGCCATTCGAAGTACCGGGCGAAATAGGTGTTCATGAAGGCATTGGAGTCCTTGAGATAGATATCGATGGCATGGTGGAAGGTCTTCTGCGGGGTGGTTTCCAGCGCGTCCTGATCGAGCAGGGCGGTACCGCGGTTCAGCACTTGGGGAATCACGTCACGCATCAACATGGAAAAGCTCCTGAAGGGTTCTGACTGCAACGCGGCAGCCGGCGCGTGCCCCGGGAGACGTGCGGGGCATGACGCATTCTGGCTTGACGGGAGGAACGGCGGGGGCCCGCCGTGGAGGGGAGATTACTTCTGCGGCTGGGGCGCGGGCAGCTCGCGCATCGGCAGGTCGGTGACCTTCAGCGCCTTGTCGAAGTTGCATTGGAACGCGTAGCGCTTGTCGCCGTCGGTGATTTCACCGACCACGGCCATGCTGGTCCGGCCTTCCATCGCGTTGATGGTGTCGAATCTGGCGTTCTCGTGACCCTGCTGCTTGACCGCCTTCCTGCACTCCGCGGTGGCGCGCGTGCGGGCGTCTGCCAGCGCATGTCCCGCGAGCGTCATCAGGCAGCAACCGGCCAGGACGAGGTGAGCGGCTGATTGGCGCATCGTGCGGCGCATCGTGGACTCCCGGAAGTCGGATCGGACACATTCCAAGCTTATCAGCCGCGCAGCCCGGCGCACGTTTCAATATGTTTCGTAGTGTGGGTTGCCGCATGCTGCCCTTATCCCCTGAAAAGTGCGCTAATAGGCGCTGACTTTCCTCGTCTCCCCTGTCAACGCAGGAATATTTCAATCCGTTACCGATCATTACGAGCCAGCAGTGAGACAGGCGAAAGTAGGCAGGGCAAGACAGGGGAGCAGTGAGTCGTGCAGGAATTCGTTCCGATGTGGCAGGGACTCGTGCGAGTCCGGGAGGGCAGGGGACCGTGGGGAACCGGGCCGCTGCGTTATCTCAAATATCTGAGCGCCATGGCGATGCTGTCGGCGGCGTGCTATCCCGCCGGGACGCGCCGCTGCTGGACGCGTCGCATGCGCATGGTGGCGTTGTCGGCATTGCGGGAAGGCGCGGTGCGGCCGTGGCTGCGGTCCGTCGGGTCGTGCACGCTGTTGCAACGTGTGATCGCGAAGCGGCCCGGCCTGCTCGAGCGTCCGTATCGGCCGCTCGGCGAACTCGGCATGACGTTCCACGAGCGCGCCAGCCTCGTGGCCGATCACTACGGCGTCATGCATGCCACGCTGCCGCTCCCCGTCTGCGAGCGTATCTACCTCGACGGCGGTCTCACGTGGAAGTTTGGTGACGACGGGGAAGGTGAGACCGGCCGCTACACGCTGCGCCTCGGTGACTCCGGCCCGAACCCGAAGGAAGGCGAACTCGCGTTCTACTGGGTCGATAGCGCGACCGACACCTGTCTGGCGCAACTGAGCTTCTACCTGACGCATGGCTACGACGGTCCCGCCGTGTTTATCGGCGGGCTCCAGGGCCCGAAGGGCGAGGCGAGCCGCGAGTACATTCGCGCTTCCACGAAGGCCTGCGAGGGCGTGCGCCCGAAGGACGCCGTCATGGAAGCGCTGCTCGCGCTGGCGGGCCATATCGGCGCGCGCCGCATCGTCGCCGTTTCGCGCGCGAACCACGTTGGACGCCAGCGCAATACGCCGCGCGAGATTCAGGCGGACTACGAAACGTTCTGGCGGGAATCGCACGCGGTCGACCTGCCGGACGGCAATATGGCGATTCCCGTGCTGCAGCCCGTGCGCGATATCGCGGACATCCCCTCGAAGAAGCGTTCTGCCTGGCGGCGCAAGCAGGCCATGGCCGAGGGCATTCGCGCCAGCGTGGCCTGCGCGCTGCGTGAGGAATCGGATACCGCGGACACCGGGCTTCGCGCCGCCTGACTTCGTCCGGCATTCGCACGCAATGCGCTGGCGGCGCGCCCCACGGGTGCGCCGGGCCCGCATCGATGCCGCTACACTATGCGTCTCCCCCCTCGACCGTGACGGATCACCGCAATGGAGACGAAGACCGTGAGTGAGAACGAAGGCGTGACCAGTGGCCGCACAACGATGAACGGGGCCGAGAGCCTCGTCAAGACGTTGCTCGCGTGCGGTGTGGATACCTGCTTTGCCAACCCCGGCACGAGCGAAATGCATTTCGTCGCGGCGCTCGACCGCATTCCTGGCATGCACTGCGTGCTGGGCCTGTTCGAGGGCGTGGTCACCGGCGCCGCCGACGGCTATGCGCGCATGGCCGGCAAGCCCGCCGCCACGCTGCTCCACTGCGGGCCCGGCCTCGCCAACGGCCTCGCCAATCTGCACAATGCGCGCCGCGCGCAGACGCCGATCGTCAATATCATCGGCGACCAGGCCACCTACCATCGTCCGTTCGACGCACCGCTCACGGCCGATACCGAAGGCTGGGCACGCCCCGTTTCCGTCTGGACCCGCACCGCGACCACGGCTGCCTCCGTGGGCGCCGATGCCGCGATTGCCGTGCAGGCAGCCATGGGCGCGCCCGGTGGGGTCGCCAGCCTGATCCTGCCGTCCGATGTGTGCTGGGACGAAGGCGGCCAGGTGGCCGCGCCGCTGCCCCCGCTGCCCGTTCCGCAGGTCTCGCCCGATGCCATCGAGCATGCCGCGCGCGTGCTGCGCAGCGGCGAGCCGACGCTGATCGTGCTGGCCGGCAGCGCGCTGCTCGAGGGCGCGCTGACCCATGCGCATCGCATCGCTGCCGCCACCGACGCGCGGCTCATCACGCCGATGTCCAACGCGCGTGTGACGCGTGGCCGCGGACGTCTGGCGATCGACCGCATTCCGTACTCGGGCGACGTGGCCCGCACCAAGCTTGCCGGTATCCGCCATGTGGTGCTCGTGGGCGCGCCGCCGCCCGTGACGTTCTTCGCGTATCCGGGCAAGTCGCCGCGTCCCTATCCGGAAGACGCGACCATCCACGTGCTTGCACGTCCGGAACAGGATCTCGGCGACGCCCTGGCGCGGCTGGCCGAAGCACTCGGCGCGCGCAATGCCGAGCTGCCGCCGACCGCCTCGCTGACGCACTCGCCGGCATCGGGTGCGATCACCTCGGAAGCCGTGGCGCAGTCGCTGACCGCGCTGCTGCCCGAGCAGGCCGTGGTGATCGAGGAGAGCGTGAGCTTCGGCCGCGCGTTCTATCCGGGCACCGTGCACGCCGCGCCGCACGACTGGCTGCAACTGACGGGCGGTGCGATCGGCGAGGGGTTGCCGCTCGCGACCGGTGCCGCCATCGCCGCGCCGGGCCGCCGCGTGGTCTCGTTGCAGGCCGACGGCTCGGGCATGTACACGCTGCAGTCGCTCTGGACCATGGCGCGGGAGAAGCTCGACGTCACGATCGTGCTGCTGGCCAACCGCAAGTACGCGATCCTGCTGGGCGAACTCGCGGGTGTGGGCGCCAACGCGGGCAAGACCGCGCTCGATATGCTCGATATCGGCAATCCGGATCTCGACTGGGTCAAGCTGGCGAACGGCATGGGCGTGGAAGGCGCGCGCGCGACGGACATGGATACGTTCAACGATCTGTTCCGGATGGCGAACCAGCGCAAGGGCCCGTTCCTGATCGAGCTGGTTATCTGACGGTCATCTGAGCGCGAAGGAGGCGATCATGCTCCAACTCCGGCCCGGCTGTGAATGCTGTGACAGGGATTTGCCGCCCGACAGCGCCGATGCGCGCATCTGCACGTTCGAATGCACGTTTTGCGTGGACTGTGCGACGGACAAGCTGCATGGCGTGTGCCCGAACTGCGGCGGCGAGCTCGTGGCGCGGCCAAGGCGCCCCGCCGCAAAGCTCGCGAAGTTTCCGCCCTCGACGGAGCGGGTGTTCAAGCCGGCGGGGTGCGGGGGCGCCTGAGCGCCTGCCCCCACCCCGCGATTTGCGTCAGCCGAGCGTCGCCCAGCCCTGCATGGCCTGGCCGCCGGCATCGTCGCCGGTCCACAGCAGCACGCGGCCCGGTGTAGCCGGATCGGGTGCCCCACCCACGGTGACGGTATCGATATGGAACAACGGCGCCAGCCCGCGGAAGCCGAACGTCTTCACGCGTGCGCCGGGCTGTTCCTGCCGCAGCAATTCCAGCATGAGCGTGGCCTGCAACGGGCCATGCACGATCAGTCCCGGGTAGCCCTCCACATCGCGCACGTACTCCAGATCGTAGTGAATGCGGTGGCCGTTGAACGTCAGCGCCGAATAGCGGAACAGCAGCACCGGGTCGGCCTGCAGCGTGCGCTGCCATTGCGCGCGGTGCTCCAGGCGCGGACGCGGCGGCATCGGCAGGCCCGGTTCGGCTGCCGCGCGGTAGACGATATCGTGGCGCTCGTCGATCGCCGTCTTGCCGTTGACGGTCAGCGCATGATCGACCGTCACGAAATACAGCTCGCCCGATCGGCCGCTCTTGTGCGTGACATCGCGGATCGTTGACGTGCGCGTGACCGTATCGCCGACGCGCAGCGGCGCGTGGAACGCGATCTCGCTGCCCGCCCACATGCGGCGCGGCAGCGGCACGGGCGGCAGAAAGCCGCCGAGGCGGGTATGGCCATCGGGGCCCAGCGTCTCCTGCGGCGCGCGCGGCAGGAAATAGAGCCAGTGCCACAGCGGCGGCAGCGGCCCCGCGACCAGCGCGTCGCCATCTAGGTTGAACGTGGCGGCCAGCGACAGCACCGGTTCGGGGGCAAGGGTCTCGGTGCGCGATTCGCTGCGGCCGATCCATTCGCGGAGGTGGGCCAGCGTTTTCTCTTCAGTCATGGTCATCGTGTCTGGTAGTCGATATCAGCGGGCGGCAGGCAGCCAGTTGCGGACATCGGCCTCGGCGTCGAGGCGCCATGTCCGCGCAATGATCGCGCGCATCTCGGCCTCGCTGGCACCGTGACGGAACGCGCCGAGCTGAATGGCCTTGGCCTCGAGCTCGGGGCGCGACAGCGTGTTGTCGGGGTCGCCCTTGGGTACATCCACGCGCGCCTCGAGCGTGCGGCCATCGGTGGTGTGCACGGTCACGCGGCCGATCCACTGGCGCGGATATGCGGCATTGATCTCCTCGTCGAGCACCATCTCCACCTTGTCGCGGAATGCCGCCACGCGTGCGTCCTGCAGGGCCTGGGTCTCGAACTCGCCGAGGCCCGCGTGCGCATGCACGGCCACAAGCCCGAGCACCGTCCCCATCGAGAACTTGGCCTGATGGATCGTGGTGGGATTGACGACGGGGCCCAGTACGTCGATCGCGCCCTGATGCACGTGCGCGGTGACCTTTGCGATCTGCTCCGCGGCAATGCCGTCGCGGCGCACGAGCGCGGCCAGCGCGTCGGCGGCCGGATGGGTATGGCGGCACGAGGCGAAGTACTTGAACGAGGTTTCCGCCGTGGCCCAGCGCGTGCCGAGGCCATCGGTCAGCGCCGCCGGGTTGGCGTCGCTCGACATGCCGGCCGCCATGCCCTGCGCGCCTTCGAGAATGCGTCTGGCGCCCGTGAAGCCCGCGCGCGCGAGCCATGCGGATTGCAGGCCGTCGGCCGCGGCCTTCGCCGTATGTAACTGCTTGGAGTCGGCGGCGTCGCGCAGGAACTCCCATAAGCCCGCGGCCTGCGTGCCGGCGGTGCCGAGCGCCTGGTTGATACCCTCGGCATCGAGGCCGAACAGCTTGGCCACGGCGGCCGCCGCGGCGAGCGTGCCGACGGTGCCGGTGGTATGGAACACGCGATAGTGGGAGCGGCCCATGAATTCGCCGATACGGATGCCGGCCTCGTAGCCCGCGATCGAGGCGAGCAGCACGTCCCTGCCGCTGCGCCCTTCGGCTTGCGCGGCGGCGAGCACGGCCGGAAACACCACGGCGGCAGGATGCAGCACGGAGCCGTTGTGCACGTCGTCCTGCTCGACCACGTGCGACGACGCGCCGTTGATCAGCGCCGCGAAGTAGGGCGAGGTCCGGCGTCGGTCAACGAGGACCTCGGCGTCGCCGGTGCCGGGTCCCATCGCGCCCGCGAACTCCTGCAGGCGGCGGATCGCGGGCGCATCCTTGCCCGCGATGGCCGAGGCGATCCAGTCGAGATACAGGTCCTTGGTGCGCTCGACTACGGGAGCCGGCACGTCGGAGAGCTTCAGGTTCGCCAGGAATTCGCAGAGCTGGCGCGTGGGGTAGGTGGCCTCGCTGGAGGACAGGGTCATGGCGGGTGTCTCCTCGGAATCTCAGAACGATCAATCTCAGAACGATCGCGGCAGTTCCAGCACGTGTTCGGCCACGTACGACAGGATCAGATTGGTGGAGATCGGCGCCACCTGATACAGGCGCGTCTCGCGGAACTTGCGCTCGATGTCGTACTCGGCGGCAAAACCGAACCCGCCATGCGTCTGGAGGCAGACATTGGCAGCCTCCCACGAGGCATCGGCCGCGAGCAGCTTGGCCATATTGGCTTCCTTGCCGCAGGGTTTGCCCGCATCGAATAGCTGCGCGGCACGATAGCGCATCAGGCTGGCCGCCTCGACGTTCACGAACGAACGCGCGATCGGGAACTGCACGCCCTGGTTCTGGCCGATGGGCCGGTCGAACACGATGCGCTCGCGGGCGTAGCCGCTGGCGCGATCGACGAACCAGTAGCCGTCGCCGATGCACTCGGCCGCGATCAGGATGCGCTCGGCGTTCAGGCCGTCGAGGATGTACTTGAGGCCGCGGCCTTCCTCGCCGATCAGGTTCTCGGCCGGAATCTCCAGATTATCGAAGAACAGCTCGTTCGTCTCGTGGTTGACCATATTGCGGATCGGCCGGACCGTCAGGCCATTGCCGATGGCATCGCGCAGATCGACGACGAACACCGAGAGTCCTTCGGACTTGCGCTTGACCTGATCGAGCGGCGTCGTGCGGGCGAGCAGCAGCATCAGGTCCGAGTGCTGGACCCGCGAGATCCATACCTTCTGCCCGTTGACAACGTAGCGGTCGCCCTTGCGCACCGCGGTGGTCTTGAGCTTGGTGGTATCGGTGCCGGTGGTCGGCTCGGTCACGGCCATCGACTGCATGCGCAGCTCGCCCGAAGCGATGCCGGGCAGCCAGCGTGCCTTCTGTTCCTCCGAACCATGGCGCAGCAGGCAGCCCATCACGTACATCTGGCCGTGGCACGCGCCCGAATTGCCGCCGCTGCGGTTGATCTCTTCCATGATCACCGATGCCGCGGTCAGGGGCAGGCCGGAGCCGCCATAGGCCTCCGGGATCAGCGCGGACAGCCAGCCCGCCTGGGTCAGCGCCTGCACGAATTCCTCGGGAAACGCACTTTGTTCCTCCACGCGCTGCCAGTAGGCGGAGTCGAACCCCTGGCAGAGGTCGCGGACGGCTTCCCGGATTTCGGGGTAGATCTGGTCGTGGTCCTGGGTTTGTTCCGGATTCGCTTGCATTGGGGGCCTGTGTTGGCGTTGGGTCGTTCGGATTATTCCCGAGCCCCCGTCTCGCGAAAATTCGGATTTGCGAAAGCACGGCTTAGGGATGAATTTAGGGGGGGGCGCTGGGGACAACCCTAGGTTTCCGCGCCGACGTGCGCAGCCTTCGGCAAATCGGAATTGCGTGAGCCGGCGATTCCTTTCACGCTCGCTCGATATGTCATAACAACCGTAGGAGACTTCATGACCGCTTCGCGCATCCCTGCCATGCCCCCCTTCACCGCCATGACTTGCGCCCTGGCCGTCGCCGCGGCGGCCGCCTTGCCCGCGACCGGCCATGCGGCAGACCCCTTCCCGTCGCGCCCGATCACGATGGTCGTGCCGTTCGCGGCGGGCGGTCCCACCGACGTGGTGGCGCGGTCCGTCGCCGCCGCCATGTCCAGGTCGCTGGGCCAGAGCGTGGTCGTCGAGAACCGGCTCGGGGCGGGCGGCACGGTGTCGGCGGCCTATGTGGCCAAGGCCGCGCCCGACGGCTACACGATCCTGATCCACCATAACGGCATGGCCACGGCGCCGGCGCTCTATTCGAAGCTGCCGTACAAGCCGCTGACGGACTTCTCGTTCGTCGGCCAGGTGGCCGACGTGCCGATGACGCTGCTGGGCCGGCACGACCTCCCCGCCAACACGCTGCCCGAGCTCGTCAGCTATATCCAGAAGAACCAGAGCAAGGTGAACCTCGCCAATGCGGGCCTGGGCGCGGTGTCGCAGCTGTGCGGCATGCTGTTCCAGAAGGCGATCGGGGTGGAGCTGCAGACCATTCCCTATCAGGGTACCGCGCCGGCGCTGACCGCGCTGCTGGGCGGGCAGGTGGACGTCCTGTGCGACCAGACCACGCAGACGCTGCCGCACATCAAGGCGGAGAAGGTCAAGCTGTATGGCGTGACCACGGCCCAGCGCATCGCGGCGCTCCCCAATACGCCGACGCTGCGCGAGGGTGGCCTCAAGGACTTCGAGGTCAAGGTGTGGCACGGCATCTATGCGCCCAAGGGCACGCCGCCGGCGGTCATCGACAAGCTCGACGGCGCGCTCAAGACCGCGCTGAAGGACCCTGCGGTGGTCACGCGCATGCAGGAGCTCGGCGCGGTGATCGTGCCCGAGGACAAGCAGACCCCCGAGGGACTGCGGACATGGCTGGCCTCCGAGATCGACAAATGGTCGCCGATCATCAAGGCAGCAGGCGTGAAAGCGGACTGACGGCCGACCGCGGGCACCGCAGGCCGAGCGCGGCGCGGACCGGGATCAGACCGGTTCGCGCGCCGCCTCCGCCAGATATTTCACGAGGGTCTCCGCGAACTGCGGCAGTTCGCGGCCCGGACGGCGGCACAGGCGCAGTTCACGCCGCGCCCATTCGTCCTCCAGCGGGATGAAACGCAGCACCTTGCGGCTCGCGTAACGCCGGGCACAACTGTTCGGCACGATCGCGATGCCCGCCCCGGCTTCGACCATACGGCACACCGCGTCGAAGCTGCCCACCTGGATGCGCAGGCTGATGCGCTTGCCCATACCGCTCGCAATGCGGTCCAGAAAGCTCTGGATCGCCGAGAACTGGTTGAGACCCACGAACCGGCACGTATCGAGCAGATCGGCGAAATGCAGCCGCTTGAAGTCCCGCAGCGGGTGGTTGACCGGCGCGATGACGATCAGTTCGTCGCTGCACAGCTGCATGACGTCGAGGTCGGCCGTGGCCACCTCGCCCGCCACGATGCCGAGGTCCGCCGCTCCCGCGCTCACCGCCGACACGATCTCCGCCGACAGGTGCTCCTCCAGTTCGATATCGACATCGGCGTTCTCCGAAAGAAAGCGCGAGAGGGCGGTGGCAAGGAACGAGTTGGTCGCCGTGGTATTGGCCAGCAGGCGCACGCGGCCCTTCACGCCCTTGGCATACGGGCGCAGGTCCGAGTGCAGGCACTCGAGCTGCCGGAACACCTCGCGCGCATGGCGCAGCAGTTCGTCGCCGGCCGGCGTCAGCCGCACGCCCTTGACCTGCCGGATCAGCAGCTGGGTCTGGAAACTCTCCTCCAGCTGTTTGATACGCGTGCTGGCAGCGGGCAGCGAGAGAAAGCTGCGCTCGGCCGCGCGCGTGAGGTTCTCGGTCTCGCCCACGTTCAGGAACAGCCGCAGGTCGGTAAGGTCGTAGTGCATGGGCGGATATCGTTATGACCGAAGTCGCTATTTGGCTATGCGGCGATGTTGCGTTGCAGCGTCGCCACGCATTGATCCACTGCGGGCCCATTTGGCATGCAACCTGCTGTAGCGCAGACAGGATTCTGCCTGACGTTGCGCGCGCACCCTACCGGTGCGTGATTCCACATGACGATCATGGGTTAATGCATCGACGCACCGTGCATGCGCACGTCGTGCGTTTTCGCAAAGCGGGATGGTAGCGCGCGAGACTCCACCATTCGCATTGCATTGGCATGAGCGCACTCAACCTTATGGCGTTCATGCTTGTAGGGAATTGGCTGACAGCGATGTAGGCGGGGAACGTTTTTCGCGCAGGCGTTACAAACCGTTAGCCTTCCCGGATATGCATCTTGTGCTGGAAAGGTGTAAGGTGTGTCACAAGCATGGTCAATGGCCCGTCGCGTGCGAGTCAGGATCGCGAGTGTCAGTTTTCATCGATGCTCATGAGCGAAGCGCGCAGCGTGATGTCGTTATGCATTTCATCACGTTGCAGGCGTCAACTCCGATCTCACCTCTGCCGTTATTTGACTATGATGAAGTAAAGACTTCGCAACATGGCAAGTCCGTCAAGCCGGGGTGATGGAGTCAGCGTTGCCGCGAAGTCTGCTGGGGGAGTAGAACATCTTCTTCGCCTCGGAGGTGGACTCTGGTGGGACTCTGACGGGAGTGAGGTATGGACATTTTTGGCCACTACGCCACGCGGTTCGAAGCACGCAAGGAAGAGGAATACACGATCCAGGAGTACCTGGAGATCTGCAAGAAGGACACCTCTGCCTATGCCACTGCGGCGGAACGCATGCTCGCCGCAATAGGACAACCCGAACTCGTGGACACACACCACGACCCGCGGTTGTCGCGACTGTTCTTCAACAAGGTCATCCGGGTTTATCCGGCGTTCCGCGACTTCTACGGAATGGAGGACACGATCGAACAGATCGTCTCCTTCTTCAAGCACGCGGCGCAGGGCCTCGAAGAACGCAAGCAGATCCTCTATCTGTTGGGCCCTCCCGGAGGCGGCAAATCGTCGCTGGCCGAGAAGCTCAAGGCGCTGATGGAGGAGGTTCCCATCTACGCGCTCAAGGGCTCGCCCATCCATGAATCGCCGCTCGGGCTGTTCTCGCCCGACGAAGACGGCAAGATTCTGGAGGAGGACTATGGCATTCCGGTGCGCTACCTGAATACCATTCCCTCGCCGTGGGCCGTCAAGCGTCTGCACGAGTTCAACGGCGACATCACGAAGTTCCGCGTGGTGAAGCTGCGTCCCTCTGTGCTGGCGCAGATCGCGATCGCGAAAACGGAGCCTGGCGATGAAAACAACCAGGATATCTCCTCGCTGGTCGGCAAGGTTGACATTCGCAAGCTGGAGGACTTCCCGCAGGACGATCCGGATGCCTATTCCTATTCCGGCGGACTTTGCCTGGCCAACCGTGGCCTTCTCGAGTTCGTCGAAATGTTCAAGGCGCCCATCAAGGTCCTGCACCCGCTGCTGACTGCCACGCAGGAAGGCAACTACAAGGGTACGGAAGGCTTCGGCGCGATTCCGTTCGATGGCGTCATCCTCGCGCACTCGAACGAAGCCGAATGGCAGAGCTTCAAGGCCGACAAGAACAACGAGGCATTCCTCGACCGGATCTATATCGTGAAGGTGCCGTACTGCCTGCGCGTGTCCGACGAGGTGAAGATCTACGACAAGCTCTTGCGTAGCAGCTCGCTGTCCGCGGCGCCCAACGCGCCGAACACGCTGAAGATGATGGCGCAGTTCGCGGTGCTCACGCGTATCAAGGAGCCCGAGAACTCGAACGTCTTCTCCAAGATGCGCGTGTACGACGGCGAGAGCCTGAAAGACGTGGATCCGAAAGCGAAGTCGTATCAGGAGTATCGCGACTACGCTGGCATCGACGAAGGCATGAACGGCTTGTCGACGCGCTTCGCGTTCAAGGTACTGTCCAAGGTCTTCAACTTCGACAATACCGAGGTGGCGGCCAATCCGGTGCACCTGCTCTACGTGCTCGAGCAACAGATCGAACGCGAGCAGTTCCCGCCGGAACAGGAAGCCAAGCTGCTGTCGTATATCAAGGAGTACCTGACCACGCCGTTCGTGGAGTTCATCGGCAAGGAAATCCAGACCGCTTATCTGGAGTCCTATTCCGAGTATGGCCAGAACATCTTCGACCGCTACGTGGTGTTTGCCGATCTGTGGATCCAGGACCAGGAGTACCGCGATCCGAATACCGGCGAAATCCTTGACCGCAATGCGCTGAACGACGAGCTCGAGAAGGTGGAGAAGCCCGCGGGGATTTCGAATCCCAAGGACTTCCGCAACGAGATCGTGAACTTCGTGCTGCGCGCGCGGGCGAACAACGGCGGCAAGAATCCGGTGTGGACCAGCTACGAGAAGCTGAGGATGGTGATCGAGAAGCGGATGTTCTCCACCACGGAGGATCTGCTGCCCGTGATCTCGTTCAATGCCAAGTCGTCGCGCGAGGACCAGGACAAGCACGAGAACTTCGTCAACCGCATGGTGGAGAAAGGATATACGCCGAAGCAGGTGCGTTTGCTGGTCGAGTGGTATCTGCGAGTCAGGAAATCGTCGTAATACACTTCACGAGACCGTCTGGAAATGAAGCGAAGCAGTTCTGAACTCACCAGATGCTTTTCCGGGCGGTCTCCATAAAGGCGGCTTATGGCTACGGTCATCGACAGACGCGAAAACGGCGGCAACAAAAGCGCCGTCAATCAGCAACGCTTCATCAAGCGGTACCGGGAGCAGATTCGGCAAGCGGTGGCGAAGGCGGTGTCCGGCCGCAAGATCATGGACATCGAGCAGAGCGGCCAGGTCTCGATCCCGGTCAAGGATATTTCCGAGCCCATCTTCCACCACGGTCAGGGCGGTCGGCGGGAATGGATTCATCCCGGCAACAAGAAGTTCGTCCGCGGCGATAGCTTCGATCGCCAGCAGCAGGGCAGCGGCGGTGGTGGCTCCCGCGCGAGCGACAGCGGCGAGGGCGAGGACGATTTCGTCTTCACGCTATCGCGCGAGGACTTCCTGAACTTCTTCTTCGAGGACATGGCGCTGCCGGACCTGGCCAAGCGTCACCTCGCCAAGATTACCGACGTGCGCAAGGTGCGCGCCGGCTACTCCATCGATGGCACGCCGTCCAATCTGTCGATCCTGCGCACGATGCGCAGTTCGCTGGGACGCCGTATCGCGCTGTCGAGCCCCTACCAGAAACGCCTGCGCGATCTCGAGCTCGAGTATTCGGAAGAACTCGAGAAGGGCGAGCCGTACTCCGAGTACGCGCTGGCGCTGCAGGAGAAGATGAAGCATCTGCGCGCGCAGGTCGATCGCGTGCCGTTCATCGAGAAGCTGGACCTGCGCTACAACAACCGCGTGCTGAAGAAGCGTCCGCAGGCGCAGGCGGTGATGTTCTGCCTCATGGACGTCTCCGGCTCCATGGACGAGAGCCGCAAGGATCTCGCCAAGCGGTTCTTCATGCTGCTTTATCTCTTCCTCAAGCGGAACTACGAACGCATCGACGTCGTGTTCATTCGCCACCATACCGTGGCGAAGGAAGTCGAGGAGGAAGACTTCTTCCACTCGCGCGAGTCGGGCGGCACCGTGGTGTCGAGCGCGCTCAAGCTGATGGTCGAGGTGATCCACGATCGCTATCCGCCGGGGCAGTGGAATATCTACTGCGCGCAGGCATCGGACGGCGACAACTGGGCCGGCGATTCGGAGCTGTGCGGCCGCCTGCTGCGCGAGTCGATCCTGCCGCTGGTGCAGTACTACGCGTACGTGGAGGTGGCATCGGAGGAACCACAGAACCTCTGGGAGGAGTACATGACCGTGAAGGGCCAGTTCGAGCACTTCGCGATGCAACGGATCATCGGCGCCGACGAGATCTATCCGGTGCTGCACGATCTCTTCCAGAAGCGCGCGGCCTGGCCGGCGCGGTAGCTTTTATCGGGGAAGCATATGGCCTACCTCTCCACGGGTTCCGAATGGACCTTCGAACTGGTTCAGCGTTATGACCGCGAGATCGCGCGAATCGCGGGCGAGTTCGGTCTCGACACGTATCCGAACCAGATCGAGATCATCACGGCCGAGCAGATGCTCGACGCGTATGCGTCGTCGGGGTTGCCCGTCGGCTACAACCACTGGTCGTACGGCAAGCATTTCCTCGCGTCCGAGCGCAGCTACCAGCGTGGCTACATGGGGCTGGCGTACGAGATCGTGATCAACTCGAACCCGTGCATCGCGTATCTGATGGAAGAGAACACGATGCCGATGCAGGCGCTGACGATCGCGCATGCCTGCTACGGGCACAACTCGTTCTTCAAGGGCAACTACCTGTTCCGCACGTGGACCAACGCGGACGCGATCATCGACTACCTGCTGTTCGCGAAGAACTACGTGGCCGAATGCGAGCAACGTTATGGCGAGCAGGAGGTCGAGGTGCTGCTCGACTCGTGCCACGCGCTGCAGAACTACGGTGTGGACCGCTACAAGCGGCCCAAGAAACTGTCGATCACGGAAGAGGCCGCGCGGCAGGCCGAGCGCGAGAACTACCTGCAGATGCAGGTCAACGACCTGTGGCGCACGCTGCCGAAGCATCGGCATCCGCATCTGCGGCTCGAGGAGGAGGACAACTTCGAACCGGAGATCGCGTTCCCGCCCGAGCCGCAGGAGAACCTGCTGTACTTCATCGAGAAGAACGCGCCGAAGCTTCAGCCGTGGCAGCGCGAGATCGTGCGCATCGTGCGCAAGATCGCGCAGTACTTCTATCCGCAGCGTCAGACGAAGGTCATGAACGAGGGCTGGGCCACGTTCTGGCACTACACGATCCTGCATCAGCTGTACGAAGAGAAACTCGTCAACGACGCGTTCATGCTGGAGCTGCTGCAGGCGCACACCAACGTCATCTACCAGCCCCCGTACCACAGCCCGTATTACAGCGGTCTGAACCCGTACACGCTGGGCTTCCTCATCTTCCAGGACCTGCGCCGCATGTGCGAGAACCCCGACGAGGAAGACCGCCGCTGGGCGCCGGAAATCGCGGGCAGCAACTGGCGCGAGACGCTGGACTTCGCGATGCGCAACTTCAAGGACGAGAGCTTCATCCTCCAGTTCCTGTCGCCACGCGTGATCCGCGAACTCAAGCTGTTCTCGGTACTGGACGATGACCGCGAAGGCAAGCTGCGCGTCACGGCCATCCACGACGACGAAGGCTATCGCGCGATCCGCCAGTTGCTGGCGAACCAGTACGATTTGTCGAACATGGAGCCGAACATCCAGGTCACGGGCGTGGACATCGGCGGCGACCGCTCGCTGACGCTGCGGCATATGCAGAACGAACGCCGCCCGCTCGCGCAAAACTTCGACGAGGTGATCCGCCACGTGACGCGGCTGTGGGGCTTCACGGTCCGGCTGGAGGTCGGTTACGAGGATGGCCGCAGCGAGATGAAATACGAGTGCAAGCCGGAACGGCGGCATGGGCAGCAGAGGAAGGCTGCCTGAAATTGAACCCCGGCCCGTGCCTTCTCGCCAGGGAAGGTATCGGCCGGCGATCGTTCGTGAGTTCGTGACAATCCCACTTCAGTAGGGCCGCGGCCGTATCGATAGGAAGCATCCGATGCAATGTCGAGATGCGGGCGAATGCGCCCTTATCGAAGATTAACGGCGCAATTTTCCACAGCTTTAGCACGCCAATATCGGGCACTGGCCGGAGGGCGGTGCTGCGTCTCGAATACAGCATTGCTGCAGTCTCCATGCGGCTGCCTACGCCGTCAATACCGCAGGCTCGGCACATTCCCGAATAAATATTCAAATCACTGTCCGACGAAAGTTGCGGCGTTTTGACAAATGCCAAACGTGTTTCGATTAACGCTTTTCGACGAATTTCTCGTTTGCTATCGTGCGCGGCAATAGATCAGAGAAGAAGATCAGATAAGAGGGGTGGGTCGTTGTATCGAGTTCGGGTTGTACGGGTCCGGCCACGCGCGCCAGTGGTCGGCCGCCGCACGCGCGGGGCGGCGGTGGCATGTCTGCTTGGCGTCATGGCCGCGCATTGTTTCGCGGCGGGTGTCGTTGCCGATGGCAGCACGCCGACGACAGTCACGACCGGTGCGGGCGGCCACATTACCGTGGGCGTCGCGGCTGCCATGGGTGGCGTTTCCACCAATAACTATCGCGAGTTCAATGTCCCGCGAGCGGGCGTCGATCTGGACAACAGCTCGGCACGCGCGCGGACGATCCTGAATCAGGTCACGGGTACGAACCCTTCGCTGCTGGAGGGCCCGCTCAGCGTGCTGGGGCCACGCGCCAATGTCGTGATTGCCAACCCCAACGGTATCAGCGTCGACCACGACCGGCAGTCGAACCGCCGTGACTTTGGGCGGGGACAAAAGCAGTAGCGTTGGCTTCGATACGTCAAACCTAGAAAGCAAACTAAGCGGATATTTGCTTGTCGCCGCACATCCGCAGAATCAGACCAAAGCTAACTGGTTTAGCCAAGCCCTTGGTTTTGACCGGAGCAACTGGCAGGATCTTGCATCGCAGTTGCGTTTCGACCCCGCTACGGCCGTAGCGACGAAGACTACACGGTACGGGCAAACCTATGAGCAGGTCATCCCAATCACGGGTGCAAACGGAAAGACGATTAATACGACGTTTGTGTTCATGAAGGACAATTCGGGTACTGTTCGATTTGTGACGGGAATTTCGACGAAAAAATGAGAGCGATGAAAGAGAATGATGTGTTTTCGTTGTCGAAGGCAGTCGAGGCCACGATGATCGGCGAACACAACGTTGTCGTATTACCGATTGGAACAGTTGTGTCAGTTGTGGTCGTATTCGGCGATCCCGGCGCACCGGTTGCCTATGAAGTGGAGGCATTTTTGGAGGGCAGCGGTGGATATGCGCTTGCGACGATAGACGCCCTCGACATTCAGTGATTTGTTGCTAGGCGGTGCCGACAATCGCACGGCACGGGCTGACCTGTTGGCCGAGCTGGACGCCGAGGCCGACTCCGAAGGCGGACCAACGTCGCCAGGCTGGCAAGGCTCTCTAGCGGCATGTTCGGCTGGCCCTTTCCTGGCCCGCCCATCGAGGTGGCATTTCCCTCAGCCTACGATCGAGCGCCCGGCCGCCCCTCCGGAAGGCTGAGCGGCCGCACGTTCGTGTGGACGCGCCTTGCTCGTCAATGAAACGGGCGACTGGTCAAGCTGGAGCCAAATACTTCGGCCCTGGCGGTGTATCGGCAAAGATTTCTCCTAAGCCGCAATAGGCGAGGGAGTTGATGAAATGGTGAAGATGGATAATTGCGCGCGATTGGCGGCATTCGAAAATGTCAAGAAATCGATCAATTTCGACGCCTTGCTCCCAGAGTTCGTCTTCTCTGGAGCTTGGCGCAGATTTCTTTTCTGTGAATCAGATCGCATCTTCGGCAAGCACTTTATCGATGCTGTTACGGAACTCATGTGCTTAGAAGATGGGACAGTTTCTTGCATCGTTAATCTTGACGCAACACCCGTCTTGGAGTTTGAGAGCGTCGCAGCAATCTACATAGATCGAGTCACAACCGTCGATGAATACAACGAGGCGCTACGTTCAGGTGGGCCGGGTAAGGGCTGGCTCTATAGGGTAGACCGATATGTCTACGTTTCCGACGCTGGT